>CAMHOE010000012.1 GCA_946186665.1 uncultured Clostridia bacterium
GATAATCTCTGAAGAAGGAGCTGAGAGAGATGTGCCATCTCTGCCAGAACTCACTTATCGTCTTGCAGATGAAAGGATAATTGAAGTTCTCGTTGAAGTGGAAGCCGAACATACGTCCAAGTCCTATTGCCATATCCGAGTATCCGCTGAAATCGAAATACACATACAGTGAATAGCAGATGACTACAAACCATGTTCCTAAAAATGAAAGGGATGAAATATCAGAATAATTATCGGCGTTGACATCACCGAAGAACTGCTGGACTATTGCATACAGATTGTTTGCGATTATGACTTTTTTCGCCAGACCGACAATAAAACGCATAGCTCCCTCACTCAGGTCGCTTGCTGTAACATGGCGGCGGTTTATCTCCTGCTCTACAACGCTGTATCTGACGATAGGTCCTGCAATAAGCTGCGGAAAAAGCGACAGATAGAGAAGGAAATTCTTGAAGGACTTCTGGGGAGCAACAGTCTCCCAATAGCAGTCAATAATATAGGATATAGCCTGGAAGGTGAAGAAGCTTATTCCTATAGGCAGGGATATCTGTGGTACAGGTATCGACGCATGGAACAGCCCGTTCAGGTTCTCCACAAGGAAACCCGTATACTTGAACACAACAAGCAGCAGAATATCCACAACCACTGCTATAGTCACAAAAAGCTTTGCTTTCGGCTGGTCTTCTTTGTTCCGCCCTATAAGGTTGCTCATATACCAGTTGAAGGCTGCGCTGAAAAGCAGAAGTATAACGTACAGCGGCTCTCCCCAGGCATAGAACACAAGTGAAAAGACCACAAGGACAGTATTTTTTGTCCTGAGCTTTTTAAATGCAAAATAGCATATCAAGCACAACGGAAGAAAAAAATAAAGAAAAAACAAATCCGCAAATATCATTTTCTTTCTCCTTTTTTTTGCCTCATTTTCGTTTTAAAGACTATTTTATTTTACTCCATAAATTATTTAATATCAAGGAATTTTCGGGATAAAATAGTTACATTTTTGTAAAATGGTATAATATACAAAATTTTGGAGAAATCAGTTTTTTTGCCTGTCGTATTCAGCAAGCTTTTCATAGACACGCTTGCAGCAGTTCTTGTCACTGAAAGCAAATGTGTCATTTATTCTCTGCAAATACTTATCCTTTGGTTTGCAGCCGTTCTTCATGTATTCTATAAGACAGTTCACAGTTGAGTCCAGATCATAGACAACATCACCGAAGCCGTCACGTTCATAGTCAAAATAACCCTCTGTATAAGAATGCTCTCCGCTGAAAAATGCCTGCTTGTCAAACTGAGCATATACTATAGGCTTGCGAAGATATGCAAAGTCAAATGCCACAGATGAATAATCCGTAAGCATAAGATCAGACTGGGCAAAGATCTCTCTGTAAGTCTTTGACGGTTCAAAGAAATAGACAGACTCATTTTTATCAAAAAGATCAACATACGGTTCAATATTAGGATGCGGCTTATGGCATATGGTATAGCCGTATTCCTCTGCGGCTTTTATAAGCCTTTCATCATTCAGAAGTGAATTATAGAATTTATAATACCTGCTTTCCTTGAAGTCATCCTTGATGTTCCAGATACCTGTAACAGGATCAGGATATGTCATAAGTGACTTACGCCATGTAGGCATTATGGTTATATACTTCTTTTCATCATGATAAAGCAGGTCGTTTCTCGGCATACCTGTCAGCCACACTCTTTCGGGAGTATAGAAATAATCATAGTTGAATACGGATTCATACTCCTGATTTGTGGAAACTATAAATCCGAACATATTCCTGTTATAAAGGTTCAGCCATGATGATATATCATCCTTGGTGACGCCATGCTGAAGGAACACAAAACGATTGGCGCAGGTTATGTCACGATAATAGATATTGGCGTTCATGAGCGGATTTACTACCGGATTATTTCCCTGTGAGGAAATGATATAGGAGCTTCTGAGGTGGTTCATCTTATGCTTGCGTGAACCTGTGGATATGGTCTTTCCCAGTTTCGATATCCTCTTTCCCTCATCGCTTTCTTTATCTATTACAAAATAGCATTTTACATTTTTATCCTTTACAGTCTGCATATACTTGAAGAAAGCTTCTCCGTTGTCGTCTCCCTTATTTATACGATCAGAAATGAGCCATATGCTCTTTCTGTAAAAGGGCTTCAACAGAAAATATGCAAGTCTTGCACGAATAGCATTTCTAGAATAATCACTATTTATCCTGCGCAGGGAACGCATATATCTCAGCTCCGCCTTTATCCTGTCAAGGCCATATGCTTTTCTTACACAAAGCGCGGACTTTCTGCCGTCGTAGGTCAGGATATGACCGCCTTTATAGTAATAGCAATATGCCACTCCTGAAGCAAGGGGAGCAAACTTATCAAAACGGATATTCGTGCGCTTTATCACGTCGTCGTGATTTACGCTGAACAGCTCCACATATATTTCATCCTTGTTTGAGATATCTACATCTATATCAAAGGATATTCCGCTGTAATAATTCTCACCCCATACTATAGTATCATAGGGGTGGTGAACATCCTTTGCATATACCCTTTCCTCACCGTTTAAAAGAGCAAAAACATTGAATTCATCTCTGTTACAGCCGATGTATTTTATTCGTCCGCGTATAGTAAGCGTTGTATCTGTCATGGTAATGAACTCTATCGCCAGAAGATTTGTAGACATGGTGCAGAGCTTTGTATTACCGAAAAACAGCTTTTTATTATTCGGAGATACTATAAAGCGGGGCGCATTATCGTATTTTATCATGAAGATCATGTACTTATGAACCATCATCAGACCGCAGTTGTTTATGACACTATCATCAATATCCATTAAAATGGGTCTCAGATACTTCTTGTATTCCTCAACAGACATGATCACACCGAATATCTCCTCAGCTGACGGAACTGTAAAAGTCCATCTGAGAAAACGCATGATATTGTATTGCAGATATGTGGGAACAAATCCCAGAGAGCTTTTGAAATCATTTAATGTTTTCTGTATGAAGTCATAGAAAAAGCTCTCCAACAGCTCTTTATTGTCACGGAAGTGTTCATATATATCGAAAACATATCCCTCGCCGGAATAGGGTGTCACGGATACTCCGCCCCGCCTTATAACACGCATTATCTGAGTCTGCTTTACAAGACTGAGAAGCAGCGCACTTTCAAATACCTCCGGTGTCTTCAGTGAGGTATCCGGCATGATGTCAAGGCTTGTGCTGATAAAGCAGTTTGAAAGGAAAATAAATGGAGTGTCACTTTTTTCGTTGAAGTCAACGAGAGTGTATTTTCCCTTGAATCCTCCGTTTATCTCAGAAACATTGGAATTGGATGCGCTCCTGCCGCAGAGTATTGTCAGAAGCTTTACCTCTTCATTCCCCGAAGAGTATTCTGCACCCACCGCATTTACTACATTTTCGCTGTAGACAGCACCGCATTTTGCAAAGTGCAGCAGCTTTCCCTTTACATACTTCAAAGACTCTTTATATGCTGTCTGTTCACAGTCATAGACCTTATCAGATACAACAACAGTGCCGATTTTTTCTTTGAGCCGCATGACATACTCCTCATCAAGCTCAGATTCTCCACGCATTATTATAAGCTGTACCTGACTGTTTACCGGCTGCCCTTCGGCATTGGTGACGCTTTGAACAGCAAGACTGTCAGCTGTAAGCTTGTACTGATCATTGGAAACATAGATCACGACAGATAATAATTTTTTATCAGCACTCTTATCCATTTTATACTGTCCTTTCCGATAGCCTGTGGGCTATTTTTTTATCGACAAGATCAACAAGCTTGTTAAAGCCCGTATATTTTTTCAAAAGCTCTATAACTACTGATATTGCAAGAGAAACTATCAGTACCGCAAGTGTGATAAGTGCAAAGTGATGGAAGGAATATACAAAGTCTTTCAGCAAATGCTGTCTGATAAAGGTGTGCAGAAGGAAAATATTCATTGAATGCTTTCCCAAAAACATGAGAACCTGTCTCAGTACAGGTATATCCGTAAGGAACTCGTAACAATAGTAAACAACAAAAACCGGAATGAAATTGTCCGTAAGCTCATACGCCGATTTTGAAAATCCGTTCTTGTGCAGATATATCCTTGAATATACGAGAAATACAAGCAAGGCTGTGTATATAATAAACTTAATAAACTTAATAAGCTTGCTTAGATACTTATTCTTTGTAATGGTAAAGCTTTTTGCCTTTGCAAAAACATCGTACTGTGCGCAGACAACGCCAAGCACAACTGCAAAAAACCATCTGGAAATATTGAAGCTGACTTCGCCGGTAAGCTGTACTCCGAAGGATACTATTCTCGGCACGAATATACAAAGCAGTATTGTAAGACCTGCTCCGTATTTTTTGGAGAGCTTTGCAATAAATGGTACTACAGCGATTATAAATATCGCCAGTGACATATACCACCATGTGCCGTTGAGCGTAGGTGTATTGAATATATATGCAAGTCCGGTCATGTCGATAAACATACTGTATATCCCGCTGAAAATATCGTCAGTGAAATATATAGTCATAGGCCGTGACACAGCGATCCACGAAACTATAAAGAATATCGCATATATCACCCAGTACCCCATCATCAGCTTGAAAAGCCTGCGGTACAGATAATCCTTATACTGTACACCGTTCAGGGTATTATCACTGCTGTATTTCCTTACGGAAAAAGCAAGACCGTATCCGCTGAGAAACACATACATTCCAACGCATATTTTCAGGAAGTTTGATAATATGATTACCTTGCTTTGTGAAAACGGAAAGAACGACACATCGTATCCTTCAAATCTTTCGAGAGACAGAAAGTTGTGATGCTGTATCATCGCAAGTATAGCCAGACCTTTTATAGCCAGCGTATCATTTTTGCTGAACTGTACTTTTTTCCTTACATTATCCTTCATAAAACTATCCTCTTTGTTTATGGAATTCTCTAAAAAACATGAAAGGTATTTTTAGAGATTCCCCTATCTTCATTTCTTTTTTCTGACGTCTGCGGTCGAGGTCATTCATTACATCTCTGCTCTTATTACAACGTCATTCATCGATAAAGTCAAGTATCCTTTGGGCAAGCGCCTGACGTGAATACTTTTCAGATATTATATCGTAATTCTCTTTGAGTGTATCAGAGGATATCTCATCAAGTGCCAAAAGCTTTTCAGTAAGCTCCTCATGGGTCGTAATAAACGCTGAAGGTATTTTTTCCATTACTTCAAGCGAACCCTCATTTTTCTCGCAGAATACAGGCTTTCCGTTCATTACTCCCTCGATATAAGGCATACCAAAGGAATGGTTAAGTGAAAAATCCACAACTGCATCATGCTTGCGTATCTCAGCAGGACCATCCTTAGCTACACCCTTGTAGCAAATATATTCCGTCAGACCCTCTTCTGCAAGCATAGATTTAAACTGGTTTTTATAGTTTCCTTCGCCGTAAACATCTATGACGATACCCTTTACGTTATTGTCACGCAGGTAACAGCCGTATTTTATCAGATTGTCAATATCGAGCTTTCTGTCCTCTGAAAGTCTGAGAAGATATATACCTCTATAAACGTCCTTTTTCTCAGCTGATGTAATATCCTCACGTTCCACGCTTCTGGATGACTCAAGACAATTTCCGAGAACGATGTGTTTTTTATAGTTGTCAAATCCAAACTGCTCGATATACTTTTTACGGTTATTCTCAGTAACGAATACCGCTTTTTCAATATCACATTTATTAAGCTCCGGAAGGATACCGGGGAATACCTCTTCAAATATTTCCACCGGACAATGGAAGAAATATATCTTATTCTTTATCATATCTGACTGTGCCGCATTAAGGAACAAATGCAGGGATTCTCTTGTTGAGATCACCGTGCGGCTCTTTGTTGTGTTCAATATCTTTGTAAGCTTAAGACCCGAATAGGGCTTGAGGTTAACAATGTCACGGTCATATGTCAGATATGAAAACAGCTTTTTCCTTCTGTAAAAATGTCTCTTGAAGGTATTTACAATATCAAAATGATTGGCAACATAGGTGTAGTTGAAGCTTAGTCCGCAGGGAGGATTCTGGGGCTTTCTGTTTCTTTTGAGCGACAAAAGCTCCACCATATAACCCTTCTCCATAAGTCCCTCTGCGAGGGAACGTGTTGCAAATACAGTACCGCCGATACCAAAGAAATTATATCCGATAAAGGTTATCTTGTTGCGCTGTATCCTTGCAAAATCCTCATACATTATGTCAATATGACCGCCACTGAGGATATAGTCAAGGTCGATATTTTCAGGCAGTCTGCTGCGGAAAAAACGGTTTACGGTGTATGTCTCATTTACGACGGTATTCACAAGCTCATCTGATGTCTTAATGTTGTACTCATTAAGCTCGTCTATAGTACAGTAAAGCTCTCTGCCCTGAAGATATACATCTATATCCGGCTGATAAAGCACAACCGGCTTTCCGAGAAGAGTAACGTCAAAGCCTACAGATGAATAGTCGGTTATAAGAAGACTGCACTCCGCAAGCTGACCCATCACATCTGTGTTCTGGGCGTGAACTATATTTATCCTGTCGGACATTTCTCCCCTCAGCTGAGGCGGTATAAGCTTTTGCAGCTTTTCTTTATCAAAGAAAGCATGAACGCAAAAAGTAAGCTCGGCATCGTTTTCTTCCAGATAAGTCTTCATCGCAGGGGAAAGCAGAACATCTCTGAACTGTCTGAAAAGCTCATCTGTCTCAGGGTTATCGCCGAGATATTCACGCCAGGTCGGGAACCATAGTATACGCTTCCTGTCAGCTTTATATTCCCTGAAGCGTCTTACGGACTCGATGTATCTGGGATGGTACTCACCGTAATACATCTGATAGTCACGAAATCTGTTTTTACTGATGAAATCATCTTTTATCAGCTTATTGTAGTATACAAAGCGAAACAGGTTATTATTGAAAGATCTGCCGCTGTAGTCTATGACTTTCATAGCCAGAGTGCCATGCTGAAGATATATAAGCGGCTTATGGATATTAGGCGCGATTTTTTTGCCAAAAAGTCTTTCGGGGCGAATATCACGATAGCTGAGTGTTACAAAATACATATCGGCAGCAAAGAACATTTTCAGATGATGTTCGGTGTTTTTCCATACTATATATTTCTGCTGTGACTCAGGCAGATTTTTATAGAATTCCATATTCTTTTTGTTCTTTGAAAGAACATAATATTTTTCTATATCATCATCTTTATCTACTATATTTTTCCAGAACCAGTAAGAGTTATTGTTTGCGGTAGTTCCAAGGTTCTCTCCTATAAGCCAGATGAATTTTGACATAAATACCACTCCTTCGCGCTCACGCGCTGTATGCTGATGTAATGTATCAATATAAATATTCTATTAAAAAGTTTATTTTGGCGGACAGCTTCTCTGATGGAGAAACCTTGCCTAAAAAACAAATATTTCCCTAAATCAGCGCTGATCAGCTGTCATTGATTTTTCTCAAAACCGGACACTTCGGGAACGATGGTCTCAAAGCATTCTGAAATTATTTTTTTCTTCTCCTCGAAATTTTCCGTTCTCGGAGTATCGTTTATACAGATAAGCTTATATTTCTGCTGAGTTATTGCATCACACGCCTGTTGAAAATTGCCTTCTTCTATATGGAAAGCTTCACCGGTATTCTTCGGGCGAATAACATATCTGCCCTTGCAGAACTGCCAGTACTTCATAAGCCATTGATTGACATTAGCTTCTGTACGGAATTTATCGCTGCACGTTTTATCAAGTACATCATAGTATTTTTCCCAGACTTCCTCGAAGGTAGACTTGAGAAAATCCGACGGCAGGTGGTCGTAATAGAAGCCGGGGAACCATTCCCACATACTCAGCATTGCCGTTTTAACATTTGTCTTGAAGCCGTTTTTACGGCTGTACCATTTCTTGCGGTCACGTCTTTTTATTTCCGCTTTATTCTTGAATTCGGTATTGATGACCTCCATATTGGAGCCATTGAAATGTCCTGCGCTGTCATGTCCGAAGTATATACAATTAAGTCCGAATGTATCACAGGGAAGTCCGTCCCTGAAGAAATCCACAGGCTTTGTAGGTTTAGTAATAAACATATCGTCATTGAAATACACAAACTGTTCTGACAAGCCTTTTATTCTATGGAGATTAAGCTCTATTGTATGTGAGCTGAAGGTAGGAAGGTATTTTTCGGGTATATAGTCTGTATGCTTAACGATATTCAGCTTCGGGTTACCGGTATTCAGCCACTTAGGAAGATGTCCCCAGGTAACGAAATGAATTTTATTGACCCAAGGCGCAAATTTTTCCACACAGCGGAACCAGTACTGAAGGTTATCCCAATCACGATATCTCACGGGGGTATCGCTGTCCGCCATTGAAGACGGCGAGTACTCAGCCTTTTCCCTTTGCCAGTCAGGGTCGTTGCCATCTACCCATATAAGCACAAAATCTATTATATCCACATTACCACTCCGTTACTGACAGTCACAGACAAAACATCCCTATTTTTCAAAGCATCTCCCACCATTCTACCATACACCCCCAAAAAAGTCAAAGCGCAGAGCCTGCGCTCCCACGTCAATCTAATTCAGACATCAAAATGATACAAAGTTTAATAAGATGTCATTTTGAGCGTTAAGCGAATAATCTTTGAGTGACTTATGCACACTTTACTATGCCTGTCAGGTTTAATTAATTAGAAAAAACGCACTTTAAGCCCTTTCGGCAAGCTCAAGAAAGAAGGTTGATTCTGAAAAGTAACAAAATAATTTCCAAATTAGATTGACGTGCCTGCGCTCCCGATTCGCGCCCTCGTTCGCTAAAGCTCACTCTGATATTCCGACCGAAGCTTTTCCTGTCCGCGATTGACGGCGCAGAATTGCAGGACACTATTCTCCATCCGCCGGCGCAGGCTAAGAGCCTGCTGTTTCGGCTGTTTTATCCGGACATATAGTTTCTTCTCCTGTTCAGCTTTATGCGCCTGTATAGTATGAAGCTGAAATTTTAATTAAACTTACTATCATTCGTTTTCACTTTAGTGAAAACGCACCGTAACTATTCACTATTCACTATTCACTATTCACTTCTTCAGTTCTTTTATTGCAAGATAATTTCTTTTGCAGTTTTCTTTATCATACAGGTCAAAAAAGGCTTTGTGCCGGATAAGGTATTCTTCCGGTTCTTTGAAAGCTTCTTCGGCGGCTCTTTCAAGCTCGTCAAGTGTATCTTCAAGCTTATAACTTACCTTGCCGAAGCCGTCATTCTCATAGCTGAAATAACCTTCGGGGTACTGTCCCTTTCGGAAATCTTCGTAATCGAACTGATAGTACATCAGCCTTTTTTTCATATATGCAAAATCCATAGCAATACTTGAAAAGTCTGTTATCAGATATGCTGACTCCTTAAGGAGAGTCTGGACATCGTACTCCGGCCATTTTGCCGTTATTATCCTGTCCGAACGAATATCAAAGTAAGGAAGAAAGCTCTGCATATCTCTGTGCGGATAAAAAACAAGGGTCAGATCGTTCTTTTCAAGTATTTCATATAATCGTCCGCTTTGCAGAAAACTGCTCCACGCTTTGAAATATTCTGTATTGCGGAAGTCCGACACATCCTCTATTTCTTTGGAAGCGGATGTTGGTGTGGCTATCCAGCTGCGCCATGTGGGCATCAGCAGTACCTGCTTCGGCTTTACGGTAAACTCGTGAAGTTCATCGAACCTGCAAAGTCCAAGCTTTTGTATCGCACCCTCAGGATATCCGAATTTTTCTTTCAGGAATTCGTACTCCCTCTGTGTGGAAGTTACAAACATTTTCATTTTTGTGTTCTCATAATGCAGCCATGGCATATCATCCTTTATTATACCATGCTGAAGGAACACTCTTGTATTTTTTAGTATGCCCTTTACTTCAAGAAAATAGCATACCGCAGCATTTGGCTTGCCGCCCTTTTGTGAGCTTATGTTCACCCTTGCAGAAAGATACAGCACCCAGTGTCTGAGACTGCCGTATCGTACTGTTTTGCCAAGTGAACTGACCTTCCGGAAATCCGGCGACCTCTTGCTTATGGCATAGACTATATCCTGCTCAGGATGATTTTTTGTGATGTAACGAAATAGGTGATATCCATTGTCCCGTGCCTCATTTTTATTATCGCATATGACCCACAGATTCCTGCGGAACAACCTATAAACGAGCGATACGGGCAGTGCAATAACAAATAGAAATATATGACCTATATCCCCTATTTTTACTCTTTGCAGCTTTTGAAAAAATGATTCTTCCATATCATACCCTGCCTGTAATTATTCCCTGCCTGTAATTATTTTAAGGGGTTCTCTTACGTGAGCATTTACAGAACATCAGGAAGTCTCTTTTTAAGGCGGTTGTAATTATATACGCCGAAAAGAATGAGTATAAAAAACTCTACAAAGAATATGAGGTTTTCATAGAATGTATTTCCATAGCCCTCAAAGAACCACTGATTATATATAAGCGACTTGCGGAAGCCGTTTGCAAAATATGTTATGGGATTAAAATAAAGGAATATTCTTATAAATCTGCTGTCAATGTGGTAAGAATCATAGCATATACCGGACAGCCAGAACATACCCGACATTATGGTACCTACAAGGTTTTCGAAATCCTTGCTGAACGCGCTCATCGGTGCAAGCGACCACAGAAGCACCAAGTAGAAAAGGAACATAAGACCCATATAAAGCAATATCTGAAGATTATATAAAGTGGGTGCATTTCCTGCGATCAGCAGATATATATATACCAGACCAAAAAGCATAAACTGCACATACAGCTTTGAAAGTGTGGAATATGTCATAATGGCAGATACAGGGAATGAGATCTTGTTTACAAACTGCTTGTCATTGCGTATACATTTTGAACCTCTCGAAACGGTATCGCTCATAAAAGTCCATGGCAAAAATCCTACCATAAGGAATACAAAGAAAGGTACGCCGTTTTTCTCTCCGCCGCTTCTCAGACCTATTGCAAATGCAAACCAGTACACAAAAAGCTGGAACAGCGGCTTCATAACAGCCCAGAAGGGACCAAGCACGGCACCTGCATATGTTTTTTTCAAGTCTGTCCTTGCAAGCATTAATATCTGCTTTGTAAAGCCACTATGCTCTTTGGGAATCACTGCAAAAGCTTCTGCTATCCTTTTGGGCAGACTTTGCTTCTTTGCGCTGTAAACAGTAATATTCATTCCTCTACCTCCGTTGTTTTACTTACAGTATTGTTGATAACACATTCTCTTACATAATCTATCTCTGTCTGTGCCGAGCGGCCTGTTTCAGCTTCGGTCTTTTTCAGTCCCGAAAGCCAGAAGGGCATCTGCACAAGTCCTGATATGGTACCCCAGCCGTATGCAAAATGCAGCAGGAAAAACACACACGGCAATAACAATTGCAGAGGATGCTTCTTCGGCGAAGATATGACCGAAGCAATGGACATCATCACCGCTGCAAAAAGATAAACACCCATCAGCCACAAAAAGGGCTGCATTAGCCATAATCGGCCGTTAATGAACGAACTGACAAACATCACTAAAGTACACATAAACACCAGCACAAAATAAAACGGCACAAGATGAAACAGTGATATACATTCAGGGCAAACACCAAGAGTCAGACCTATCCATTTGCCGTTGCCGTATTTCTGAGCAAGCATTGAACTCAGTGTAGCTCTTATGTGCTGATATGAAACTATCCTGCTGCCCTGACAAATTTTGTAGCCCGCTTCGCGTATCCTGTAGTGAAGCTCGTTATCCTCTGTACGTCCGAGATCCTCATTGAAGCCCCCTACTTTTTCAAAGACCTCACGCCTGTAAGCGCCATGAAAAACAGATGAAACATATTTCTTTTCCTCAGACTTTCTTCTGTAGCCCGCAATAGAGCTGCCGAACATGGAGCTTTCGGCAAGAAAAAGCATTTCCTTCACAGGTGTAGGGTCAACTACTTTATTCGGTCTTGCGCCGCCGCAAACATACTCTCCGCTTTTGATAAGCTTTACATTTTCCTCTATAAAGTTTTCGGGTATCTCTGCGTGGGCATCCAGACGGATAATTATTTCACCCACTGCATTGCTGATTGCAGTGTTCCAGCCTGACGCCTGACTCCTTTTGGGATTGTCAAGTACCTGTATGTCAATATATTCATCCTTATTACGTACTGCAAAATCAAGAAGTATGTTTTTGGTGCTGTCCTCGGAATCACTGTCCACAAACACGAGCTCCGTCTTTTCCGAAGGATAAGACTGTGCTTTTACCTGTCCGAGCAAGCCTTCCAATGTTTTTTCTTCGTTATATGCAACTATACAAAGGGATACTGTCATAAGCTACATCCTATCACTACATAATAATAAACCCGTTGCCTGCGCTATAATATTTGTCACACTCAAGGATATTTTTACTCTGTTATATTATAAGTATTTGCAAATCCTTTGTCAATGAATGTTCGATATTTTCGGTAGGATTACAATACTCATTGGGTTTTCTGGAAAATTTAGATACAACAATAACAATTTTACAGACATATTCAAATCAGATCCGGGTCCTCAAAAAACTCCTGTAATTACACTTTCAACTTTTCACATTCCACATTATGTAAAGGCTTGTCAGCTGCCTTATATTATCCTGCCTGCCGCTTCAAGGAGCTGTTCCCTGTTATTTTCAAGTTCACCGTCTATAACAAGCTCTAAAAGCTTATTAAGTACGCTGCCTATCATTCTGCCGTCTGTTACTCCGAGAGAGATAATGTCACGGCCGTTTACAGCAAGCCTTTTCAGGTCAAATGCGCTGTTGCTTTTCAGTTCAGAATTATATATCTCTTCAAGCTTGTCTATATACTCAAGCTTGTCTTTCAGAAGCGTCGGATTCTGCGCCTTTGCGTCAGCTCTTTTCAGCTCCATAAGCTTAGGGAAACACTTAACTCCGGTTTTCGACAGCAGCCGCCGTACGTTCTTAGGTTCGGCAGGCGGTCTTGTATCGTGGAGACGAACAAGCTGTCCGACTTCATATATGGTATTGTTGTCGCATTTAAGTCTTTTCAGCACCCTGTCGGATATCCTTTCACTTATGTCCGGATGTCCCTTGAAGTGTCCTATGCCCTTATTATCAAGTGTAAAGGCGTAAGGCTTGCCAATATCATGAAAGAGCGCAGCTAACCTGAGATTTTTAGTTTTTTCTACATAAGTTATCACCTTTACAGTATGTGTCCAGACATCGTAAATATGATGCGGGTTTTTCTGTTCAAATCCGATCATAGGTCTTATTTCCGGTATAAAAACCGAAAGCACGTCCGGATACTCCATAAGTACAGGCTCTGCATTCTCTCCCGTAAGAAGCTTTATAAGCTCTGACATCAGTCTTTCGGCAGAAATGTTATTCAACAGATGCGCATTTCTGTGTATGCTGTCAGACGTGTTTTTTTCGATAGCAAATCCCAGCTGAGAAGCAAATCTGAGTGCGCGCATTATCCTCAGACCATCCTCTGAAAAGCGCTTGTCGGGATCCCCTACACAGCGGATCATCTTTCTGCGGATATCGCCTATGCCGTCAAAATGATCTATAATACCATCCTTATCATTATAGGCAAGTGCATTGACAGTAAAATCCCTTCTTGACAGATCATCCTTTATGTCTGTTACAAAGGAAACATTTTCAGGATGACGATTATCAAGATACTCCCCGTCTGTACGAAAAGTAGTGACCTCATAATTATTACCATCATATCTTACCGTAACTGTACCGTGCTTCATACCGTTTTTTATGATGTTCGGCTTATCAAGCGCTTTAAGTGTTTCCTCAGGCAATGACGATGTACATACATCCCAGTCAGACGGTATTCTGCCCATTATGCTGTCACGTATACATCCGCCTACAGCATATGCACTGTACCCGTTTTCACATAGAGTTCCTATTATTCTTTTAACGCTTTCCGGCATATCTATCTTTATATCCATGCTGCGCTCCTTTTCTGTCATGTCTGTCATAGCTGTAAAAAAGCACCCTCAATGAAAAACTCATTGAAGATGCCTTATCACTCCGGATACCGCATATACCTTTGCGATACCGTATTTCATTTTATTATTCTGCCGGAGTTTCTTCGCTTACATCTGCTGAAGACTCCGCACCTTCATCAGTTGAAGAAGCTGCACTTTCTTCTGCTGAAGTCTCTGAAGCCTCTGTGCCTGCTTCAGATGACGCTGCTGTACTTTCCTCTGTTGAAGTTTCTGTGCTTTCATCCTTCGAAGCTTCTGTGCTATCTTCTGTTGAAGCATCAGTATCTTCATTAGAAGCTTCAATAACAGCTGTATCATCTGAGCCGCTGTCCTTAGAAGCGCCAGTCCAGCCAAAATATGTAAGCGCATTAAGAAGCACTACAACAATGAAGAAAATAATTGCGCAGAACTTTGTGACCTTAGCGAACATAGCGTCAGCAGTTTTTGCTTTGCCCTTTTTCATAAAAGAATCCGCACCGCCTGTTATAGTACCCAGACCGGCGTCATGACCCTCCTGGAATATGATAACGATAATCATAATTACCGAAAGCAGAAGTACGACCGCACCTATAACAATTTCCCATATTCCCATATTTAAGATCCTCCTAAAAAGTAACTTGTTGCTTAACAATACTTATCAATAATAACACATAATTACAATAAAATCAAGGGGTATTTTGATTTACAGACAAATTTATACAAAATATTTTTTACTCAGAATGATATCTGCTCACCTGTCTCATCTGTTCTTGGCAGCTGTCCCATTGAGGGGATCGTCTTTGCTCTGTAGTGCTCCGGAGTTTTTAACATTCCTTCCTCATAAACCGCTGCTGAGATGACACGATGACCCTTTTTCAGCTTCATGAGGGCAACACCCTGTGTATTCCTCGAGGTCTTTGTCATAAGGTCTGATGCTCTGAAAATAAGCATTCGTCCGGAAGATGACCTGAGCAGTATATCCGTATCATCATCCTGTACATATACAATTGCCGCAAGCTTATCCTTATCGGAATATGCTCCGGTAAGCTTTTTTCTGTTGGTCTTTGTTGCATAGGCTTCAAGCGTAACTTTTGCAGCCTTTCCGTTTTCAAAGAAGAAGAACACATGACCCTTATAGTCCTTTGTGGGTATCATGTATACTGAGCTCTCGCCCTCGTCAAAACCAAGCTTTGAGGGGATATAATCACCCAGCACACTTGCCTTCGTGTCGGCAAAGACCGGTGCTTTTGTTTTATATGCCTGCTGTCTGTCCGAAAAGAAAATAAGATCGGTATTGTTTGTAGTCTCGAAATGCTCCAGTATCTCATCGCCTTCTTTGAGCTTCTGCTCTCCGCCCATACGCAGTGACAAGGGAGTGATCTTCTTGAAGTAACCCTCTTTTGTATAGAAAAGATTTACAGCATAGTCGGGAACCTCTTCGACCTCTTCATCGTCTACAATATCATCGGAATAAATGATCATGCTTCTGCGGGGCTGAGCGTACTTCTTTATAATGTTTTCAAGCTCTTTGATAATGATACTCTTGATCTTTTTCTTGCTGCCAAGAATTGACTCCAGCTCTGCAATATCCTTTTCAAGCTGTGATATGTCATTTGTATGCCTGAGAATATACTCACGGTTCAGGTGTCTGAGCTTTATTTCAGCTACGTACTCCGCCTGTACCTCGTCTATATCAAAGCCTTCCATGAGGTTAGGTACTACCATGCTCTCCTCTTCGGTATGGCGTATTATCCTTATGGCTTTGTCGATATCAAGAAGTATCTTTTCGAGTCCCTGAAGAAGATGCAGTCTGTCCTGCTTCTTATGAAGATCATAGTACGTTCTTCGTCTTACACACTCAATTCTGAACGCTGACCATTCATTCAGCAGCTCACGCACTCCCATTACTTTTGGTGTTCCTGCAATCAGCACATTGAAGTTGCAGGAGAAGCTGTCCTCTAACGAGGTCATCTTATACAGCTTGCGCATAAGCTTGTCCGGATCTGTGCTGCGTTTGAGATCTATAGTGATCTTCAGACCGTCAATTCCTGTTTCGTCACGGATATCAGCGATCTCCTTTATCTTACCCTGCTTTACAAGCTCAATGACCTTTTCGATTATTGCTTCGCTGGTGGTAGTCTGAGGTATGCTGAGAATATCTATGCAATTGGCAAATTTATCATAGGTGTATCTTCCCCTGAGTCTGATGCTTCCTCTGCCTGTTTTATAGATATTTTCAATAACTTGTCTGTCATAGATTATCTGTGCGCCGCCTGTAAAATCCGGCGCGATAAGAGTAGACATGATATCAAATTCAGGGTCTTTCAAAAGACCTATAGTGGTACGGCAGACCTCCTCAAGGTTAAAGGAACAGATAGAGCTTGCCATACCAACGGCTATACCTGTATTTGCATTGACGAGTACAGACGGGAATGCCGCAGGCAAAAGTGTCGGCTCCTTTAATGTATTGTCATAGTTATCCACAAAGTCTACAGTATCCTTATCAATGTCATTAAACAGTTCATTACATATCGGGTCAAGCTTTGCTTCCGTATATCTTGAAGCTGCCCATGCCATATCACGGCTGTAGAACTTTCCGAAGTTGCCCTTAGAGTCAACAAACGGATGCAGCAGCGCTTCATAACCGCGGCTCAGGCGCACCATCGTATCATATATAGCCGCATCACCGTGAGGATTGAGCTTCATTGTCTGTCCCACGATATTAGCCGACTTTGTTCTCACAGAGCCAAGCAGACCCATTTTATACATAGTATATAGCAGCTTGCGGTGTGACGGTTTAAAGCCGTCAATTTCCGGTATTGCACGGGAGAGTATGATACTCATTGCGTATGGCATAAAGTTTTCCTGTAGTGTAGAAGCTATCCTTTCCTCCACAACTTCGCCGGCACCTGCAATATACCCCTGCATCTTCGGCTCTTTTATTCCCTCGTTACTTTTCTTCTTTCTTCCCATAATTGATCAAAACTCCACACTAAGCTATACAGGGATGACCTATATAGTAATTATTCCAATTGTCATTTAAACGCTGTCAGTCTTTTTCGGCTTTATCCTCACTCAGCGTACTGTCAGAATTGTCCGTTTCCTTATTGTCAGCAGCGTATTTTCCCTTTCTTTCACCCTTAAGCTTTTTATCATCATATGGTTTTTCAAAGGCAGAAAATACCGGCTGAAGGAAAAAATAAACAAACGCCTCGATCCATCCGAAGTAAATCGGAACTACTATATGGTAGTGCACAGAATAACGGAAAAGATCAAGTGCGCCGCATTCTATGTAGTATATAACATCTATAATGGGATAAATCACGATACCGCATACAGCAGCTGCAACAAATACCATCACTGATGTTGTTATGTGGGGACCCCTGAGGATCTTATCCCAATAGCTTTTTATTTTGCTCATTTAAATCCCCTTCCGGTCCCTTATGACACATCAAGATTATCAATGTATTTGTAGCCGTTTTCGATAATGTATTCCCGCCTTACAGACAGATTATCACCAAGCAGGATATCGAACATCTCTGATGTCTTTGCCGCTTCATCAGGCATTATCTTTATAAGACGGCGTGTTGACGGATTCATCGTTGTAAGGCTCATCATTTCGGGTTCGTTCTCACCCAGTCCTTTTGAACGCTGTATGGTGAATTTCTTGTCACCTATCTCTGTGATGAATTGTTCCTTTTCAGCTTCCGTATAGGCAAAATAGACCTTATCCTTTGTGTTTATCTCATAAAGCGGTGATTCTGCAATAAAGACCTTGCCTTCTTTTATCAGAGTGGGCGCAAGACGATATATCATAGTGAGAAGCAGCGTCCTTATATGGAAGCCGTCTACATCCGCATCTGTGCAGAATATTACCTTGTTCCAGCGAAGAAGTTCCAGATCAAAGGATGACAAGTCCTTATTAGCTTTCGACTTTACTTCAACTCCGCATCCGAGAACTTTTAGCAGATCTGTTATTATCTCGCTCTTGAATATTTTATCATAGTCAGCTTTAAGGCAGTTGAGTATTTTTCCTCGTATTGGTATTATCGCCTGAAAATCAGGGTTCCTTGCCTGCTTACAGGCACCAAGAGCTGAGTCTCCCTCCACAATGAAAAGCTCTCTTTCGCTCTTGTCCTTGCTGCGGCAGTCAACAAATTTTGCCACACGTCCTGTCATATCCATATTGCCTGCAAGGGTCTTTTTAATGTTGAGACGTGTCTTTTCAGCACTTTCACGGCTGCGCTTATTGATAAGCACCTGATTGGCTATTTTTTCCGCATCAAGCTTATTCTCTATAAAATACACTTCAAGCTGATGACGCAGATACTCCGTCATAGCGTCCTGTATGCCCTTGTTTGTAATGGCCTTTTTCGTCTGGTTCTCGTATGACGTCACACTGGAAAAAGATGATATGACAATTACAAGGCAGTCCCTGACATCGTCAAAGTTTATTTTGCTTTCATTTTTTGTATACTTGCTGTTCTGTTTAAGATATGAGTCTATTGAATAAACAAAGGCGTTGCGCACAGCCTTTTCAGGTGCGCCGCCGTATTCAAGCCAGCTTGAATTATGGTAGTATTCAGATGTGCTGACTTTATTGGAGAACGCAAGGGCTATGTTTATCTTTGTCTTGTATTCAGGCTTATCGTCACGGTCGCTTACCATTCTTTCTGTCTGCCATGACTGTATCTGGGATAGAGCGTCCTCACCGACGATTTCCTTTACATGGTCAACGATACCGTTATCGTATTTGTATTCGCTTGTTTCAAGCTTGCCGTTTTTCTCGGTACGGAATACAAAGTTTATTCCTGCGTTTACTATCGCCTGACGCTTTATGGTATCTATGAAATATTCATCAGATATGTCAATGTCTGTAAAAACCTCAAGGTCAGGCTTCCAGCGTATCTTTGTGCCTGTTTTTCTGCCGGTATACTGTTCACGCTTCAGTCCGCCGATGTTCTCGCCCTTTTCAAAATGAAGTGTAAAGCGTGTTCCGTCACGGCGGATATCGACGTCCATGTATTCAGAAGAATACTGGGTCGAACAAAGACCCAGACCGTTCAGTCCCAGCGAAAACTCATAGCTTTCCGCTTCGCTGTTATTATATTTTCCTCCTGCATACAGCTCACAAAAAACAAGCTCCCAGTTGTAGCGTTCCTCGTTTTTGTTGTAATCTACCGGAATGCCGCGCCCGAAATCCTCTATCTCCACGGAATGGTCGGCATATTTTGTTATGATTATTTCATGTCCGTAGCCCTCTCGTGCTTCGTCGATAGAATTGGAAAGTATCTCAAAAACAGAGTGCTGACAGCCCTCTATACCGTCCGAGCCGAATATTACGGCAGGACGTTTCCTTACTCTGTCGGCACCCTTCAGGGAAGTTATGCTTTCGTTTCCGTATTCATTCTGAACCTGTTTTTTTGCCAATTTGTTTTTCCTCTTTTCATAATTATCGGAGATCATATATAGGGGACCTCTTGCAATCAAAGCATCAGAAGCTCCTGACAATACCCTCAAAATATCCGGTTATCCATTCCTCAAAGCTTTTTCCAGTGTATCTCGGCATATCAAGGTCGTGGGAGAAATCCGAGACCTCTCCGTACATATCGCCGCCGCATATCAGCACAGGACAAAAAGAATTATCCGTATCTGCTATTTGCAGAACACCGTTATAAAGCTGACGGCGCTTTTCTTCATATAAAGAGCGGATACCGCTTTCACGATGTTTTTCTATCTCTGCACAAAGCTTGTCCCACTTTTCCTTTGTCAGCGCAGAATCAAGCATCACAGGAGAGTCGGCAGTATAGGAAAACGTGTAGTAATCCTCCTCTGCCTGCGCAAGCACATATGGCACACCCCTGTCGGAATGAGTGCAGAAATTGCGGAATTCCAGCTGTTCCAATGAATAAAGCCCGAAATCCGGTCCTGCACCGCCGTTGCCCACCTGAGTCAGAAACTCAAAATAGCCCTGAGGCAGCTTTATATTATGCCGCTGCTCAAAATCCCTTACCTGAGACACCGGCAGAACAGGCGCAAGCTCATATCTATGGATCTTTGAACCATAGAATTTCAGACCCGCGTCAAGCTCTCTTGCACGGGATATCAACCCTATAAGCTCCAGCGCAAAGGGTGAAAGCTTTGGAAAAACAGAAGCTTCGCTCCTGCTGCCGTTACGGATATCATCAGGCTCAGCATCAAAATCTATCGGTCTTATATACTCAAGTCCCGTTACGCTTATGCTGTCATCCTCACGCCGGATCATATCCAGACCCGTAACATTTATTTCTAAGTCTGTATTATCCGATATTTTTTTGATTTTGTCAAGCCCGAATATATCCAAAATATAACACCTCACTTTAAAATCAGATAGTGAATGACCTACAATTATCAGGCATTAACTCACTGAAGCTGCTTTATCTTATCACGCAGATATGCGGCGTGTTCAAATTCAAGAAGCTTTGCAGCTGCTTTCATTTCCTTTGTAAGCTGCTCGATAAGCTTCTCGCGTTCAGCCTTTGAAAGCTTTTTCTTCGGCTTCTTGTCGTCATCCGCATGAGTTGATATCTCTATTATATCGCTGACCTTCTTTACTATAGTACGCGGCGTGATACCATGCTCCTCGTTATACTGCTGCTGTATACTTCTGCGGCGTTCCGTTTCGGTTATAGCTTTTTCCATAGAATCTGTCACCACATCCGCATACATGATGACCTTGCCCTCTGCATTTCGCGCGGCCCTGCCTATAGTCTGTATAAGTGAACGCTCGCTTCTCAGAAAGCCCTCCTTGTCCGCATCAAGTATCGCTACAAGCGAAACCTCCGGTATATCCAGTCCTTCTCTCAAAAGATTTATGCCCACAAGTACATCAAATTCTCCCAGACGAAGATCACGTATTATCTCCATTCTCTCCACCGTATCTATATCATGGTGCATATACCGTACCCTTATTCCTACAGTTGTAAAATACTCTGTAAGATCCTCTGCCATCTTTTTGGTAAGAGTAGTTACAAGTACCCTCTGTCCCTTTGCGGCACGAAGGTTTATCTCAGAGATAAGATCGTCCATCTGTCCTTCTATGGGACGAACGCTTATTTCCGGATCAAGCAGACCCGTTGGACGTATTACCTGTTCGGCTATCAGCTGACTCTTCTGTTTTTCAAGATCTCCGGGAGTAGCGCTGACAAATACCGCCTGATTTATCCTCTCGTAAAACTCGTCAAAATTCAGAGGTCGGTTATCATACGCAGATGGCAGACGGAAACCAAACTCCACAAGATTTTCTTTTCTGCCCCTGTCTCCGCTGTACATTCCCCTTACCTGTGGAAGTGTGACATGGGATTCATCCACAAACATTAAAAAGTCCTTCGGAAAATAGTCAAGCAGTGTATAAGGCGATGAACCCGGCGCACGTCCGGAAAGCACACGTGAATAGTTTTCTATTCCTGTGCAGAAGCCTATTTCTCTCAGCATTTCTATGTCATATTTTGTGCGCTGGGAAATTCTTTCTGCTTCAAGCAGCTTTCCCCTGTCGTTAAAGAAGCGTACTCTTTCTTCAAGCTCCCTTTCTATCTCTGCTATAGCGCTTTCCATTTTATCACGGGGGACTATATAATGTGAGGCAGGATAGATAGCAGCGTGTCTGACAGTTCCTTTTATTTCACCTGTAAGAGAATTCACTTCGGTAATACGGTCTATTTCGTCTCCGAAAAACTCCACACGTATAACCGTATCCGATGATGATGCAGGAAATATCTCCACTACATCTCCGCGTACACGGAATTTATTTCTTGTAAAGTCAATATCGTTTCGTTCATATTGCAGCTCTACAAGCTTTGAGAGAAGCTCATCTCTGGATTTTTCCATTCCCGGACGAAGTGATATCACCATTGTACGGTAATCTATCGGGTTTCCAAGAGAGTAGATGCAGGACACACTGGATACTATTATAACATCCCTGCGCTCGGAAAGTGCCAGCGTTGCAGAATGTCTCAGCTTGTCTATCTCGTCATTTATCGCACTGTCCTTTTCGATATAGGTATCCGTTGTGGGAACATACGCTTCCGGCTGATAGTAGTCGTAATACGACACAAAGTATTCAACTGAATTTTCGGGAAAGAACTCTCTGAACTCCGAACAAAGCTGTGCCGCAAGAGTCTTGTTATGAGCAAGCACGAGGGTCGGTCTGTTCAGCCTTTCAATAATGTTTGCCATAGTAAAGGTCTTTCCGGAGCCCGTAACACCAAGCAGCGTCTGTTCTTTATTTCCGCTTTCTATACTTCTGACAAGAGCGTCTATCGCCTGCGGCTGATCTCCTGTCGCTTTATATTCTGAAACCAATCTGAACCTATCCATCATTGCCCTTCTTTCCGCATTCTTTAAAGAAATTCCCTTCCACATTTCACAAAGACATCAGAATTTATTGCTTAAAATAATTCCTGTATCCCTATTTTATCTTCGGTTTTACTTACTGTCTCTTTTTTCTGAGCAGGGAGCCTTTAGGGATGACTGTATCTGTCTTTACTGTGAGCTTCTGCATAGCGTGTGGCGCCGATTCTATCTGCTCACCAATATCATTGAACATAGTATTTACAGTTAGTTCAAAGGAAATTCCGTCCGGAGGAAGTATGTCAAGGGTGTCGCCTGCAAAGAAACGGTTGCGCTGAGTGAGATACGCTGTTCCGTCCTTATAGTCATCACAAACTGCTACTACCTCGTATTTACGGATATATCCGCCGTCCTTTGTATTCTGTCCCGGCTCTGTACCATAGAAAAATCCTGTATTATATTCACGGTGGCTGACTTTTTCAAGCTCTTCCTTTATCCACGGTGAAAGGCTTTTGCTGTCACCGTTTTTATACAGTTCATCAAGCGCGTGACGATATGCGTTTACAGTAACTGCAACATAATAGGCAGACTTTGCCCTGCCCTCTATTTTCAGACTCTTTACACCTGCTTTCAGGATATCATCAAGATGTTCTATCATACACAAGTCTCTTGAATTATAAAGATATGTACCGCCGTTTTCCTCCACGACCGGAAAATACTGTCCGTCTCTGTGCTCCTCATAGAGATGATACTTCCAGCGGCAGGGCTGAGCGCAGTCGCCGCGATTAGCGTCTCTGCCCACAAGGTAACTTGAAATAAGGCATCTTCCTGAAAAAGACACACACATAGATCCGTGTACAAACACTTCAAGCTCCAGCTTCGGATCGGTTTTGGCTCTTATACCTGCTATATCATCAAGTGACAGTTCTCTGGCGAGCACCACTCTTGATGCGCCCATTTCATAAAGCACTCTTGCGCTCTGATAATTTACCACGCCTGCCTGTGTCGATACATGACGTTCCACATCCGGAGCATATTTTTCTGCGAGTGCCATAACGCCAAGATCTGCTATTATAAATGCGTCAGCGCCGCAAGCCGCAATATTTGAAAGGTATTCCGGCATACGTTCGATTTCTTCATTTCTGGGCAGTGTATTACAGGTCACATACACTTTCACATTTTTCTGATGTGCTTTTTCTATTGAGCGCTTAAGGGTATCAAAGTCAAAATTTTCCGGTGCACTTCTCATACCGAACTGTTTACCTGCAAGATATATTGCATCTGCTCCGAAGGTCAAAGCGCTGTTAAAGCACTCTTCATCTCCAGCCGGTGCCAAAAGCTCTGCGTTGATCATACATATCACTTCCATACAAAATAATATCATACTACCGATTATATCACTTCCCCACCACATAATCAAGCGCAGAGCCTGCGCTCCGATTCGCGCTGGCGTTCGTACCCCAAGAGCACTTCCTACGAGCACCCCAGCGAAAACGTACCACTTTTATTCATTCTTAAGTTTTAAGTTTTAAGTTTTCAGTATTCATTAAATAATATCAAAGTCACGCACCAATTCATTCAGAAATGATGCGTGACTTTAATTTTTTTGCGTGGCTTTATTTTTTACGTTTCTGTCTGTTCATGCTCAGGAGATTGTTTTGCTTTGCATATTCCGCATGAAGCGCAATTCCCTGAGCAAGAAGACTTTCCCTGCTTCTTGTCCCTAATCATTTTTGTAATAATCAGAACGACCACCGCAGTTAAGATAAGGGTCAGTATTATAGTTGTAAGGTTTTCAGATAACCATGACAGCATGATTTATCAACTCCTTGATCACTTACATCAGGTTTTGACTTTAACTTCAAGCTTTGTTGCTTCTTTGTATTTTCTGATAAACAGCATATAGAAAATACCAACAACAAACAGTATCGCAAATATCAGACCTACAATATTAAGGTTTCCTGTAAATGCAGAACCGAGCTGATATACTATCAGTGATATGATATATGCGAACACACACTGATATCCGATAGCAAAGAGCGTCCATTTACCGTTGTTCATTTCTCTGCGGATAGCTCCGATGGCTGCAAAGCAGGGAGCGCAAAGAAGGTTGAATATGAGGAAGGAATAAGCTGCAAGCTGAGTCATTCCGCCGAAATCCAGAACACCAAATACGCCAACTACCTCTTCCTTTGCTACAAGTCCCATGATTGTAGCGATTGTTGCTTTGATATTGCCAAAGCCCAGAGGTGCAAATATCCAGCATATAGCATTTCCAATAATGCCCAGTACACTGTTTTCAAGCTCCATTTCGGTGCTGAATGTAAAGCTGCTGTCAGCATATCCGAAGTGTGAGCCTGCCCATATTACTATGGAAGCAAGCAGAATAATAGTTCCTGCCTTTTTGATGAATGACCATGATCTCTCCCACATAGAACGCAGAAGGTTTACTACTGTAGGCATATGATATGCGGGCAGCTCCATAACGAACGGAGCAGGATCACCAGCAAACATTTTTGTTTTCTTGAGCATAAGACCTGATATTATTATTGCAGCGATACCTACAAAGTATGCGCTTGGTGCTACCCACCATGCACCGCCGAACAATGCGGAAGCTATAAGCGCTATTATCGGGAGCTTTGCGCCGCACGGGATAAATGTCGTAGTCATAATGGTCATACGGCGGTCACGTTCGTTTTCAATAGTACGTGAAGCCATTATTCCGGGAACGCCGCAGCCTGTGCCGATAAGCATAGGTATAAAGGATTTGCCGGACAGACCAAAACGTCTGAATATCCTGTCGAGCACGAAAGCGATTCTTGCCATATATCCGCAGGCTTCAAGGAACGCCAGAAGGATGAACAGCACAAGCATCTGAGGTACAAATCCGAGTACAGCGCCCACACCGCCTATAATACCGTCTACAAGAAGACTTTCGAGCCATTCTGCACAGCCGGCATTTTCAAGTCCGTTCTGAGCAAGTGTCGCAAGACCCGGTACCCATACTCCGTAATCAGCAGGGTCTATGGGACAGTCTATCTCGTCATCCTCGTTCATCGGGAGAGCCGCGTTTATATCATAAACTTTAATGTCTGAGCCTTCCTCTTCTCCCTGATAAAATTCATCCACATATGTTCCGTAAGCTTCTTCAAATGCCCCATAGTCAGCATCGTCATAAGCTTCTTTAAGTTCATCAGCGCCGATGATATTGCCGTCCTTTGCGGCTTCATCAAGAACCTCTCCAAGCTCCTTGCTGCTGAACACTTCTTTCTCTGCCCATTCATCCAGTGCAGCTTCATATTCGCCGGTGCCGATACCGAATAAATGCCAGCCGTCGCCGTCCGCGCCGAACAATCCATCATTTGCCCAGTCAGTTACGAATGTGCCGACCGTTGACACAGAGATAAAGTACACAAGGAACATTACCGCTGCAAAAATCGGCAGTGCTGCCCAACGGTTAGTTACGACTTTATCTATCTTGTCCGAAGTGGAAAGCTTTTTAGCATCCTTCTTTTTATAGCAGCCCTTAAGAAGTGACGCGATATATATGTATCGCTCATTGGTGATGATGCTTTCAGAGTCATCATCAAGCTCCTTCTCTGCTGCTTCTATATCCTTTTCGATATGCTTTTTAGTCTTTTCGGATATATCCAGCTTCTCCATGACCTTTTCGTCACGTTCAAAGACCTTTATAGCATACCAACGCTGCTGCTCTTCGGGCATCTCATGAACTACAGCCTCTTCTATGTGGGCAATTGCGTGTTCAACAGGTCCCGCAAATGTGTGCATAGGAACAGGCTTTCCTTTTTTTACAGCGTCTATCGCAGCATCGGCAGCGTCCATTATTCCGTCGCTTTTCAGCGCAGATATTTCAACCACCTTGCAGCCAAGTCTTTTTCCAAGTTCTTCGGTATTGATCTTGTCACCGTTCTTCTTGACAACATCCATCATGTTTATTGCAACTACAATGGGTATGCCAAGCTCTACAAGCTGAGTTGTAAGATAAAGGTTTCGTTCAAGGTTTGTGCCGTCAACTATGTTGAGTATAGCGTCAGGACGCTCACCTATAAGATAGTTTCTTGCAACAACCTCTTCAAGCGTGTAAGGTGACAGCGAATAGATACCGGGAAGGTCTGTTATTGTAACGCCGTCATGCTTTTTAAGCTTACCTTCCTTTTTTTCTACTGTTACACCCGGCCAGTTTCCCACAAACTGATTAGAACCGGTCAGAGCGTTGAATAACGTAGTCTTACCGCAGTTCGGGTTTCCCGCCAGTGCAATGCGAAATTCCATTTTCATTCCTCCATCTGATTAAATATATTAAACCGCGACCCATATTATCACTGAAATCAAGCCGCAGAAATATACAGTTCATCGTTGTTTTTCAACGGAGCTACAGACAACACTCCGAAAAAACTGATGCGATCAGCGGTCAGCGGGCAGCGAACAAATCAAAATGTTTTGTCTGCCGTCTTACTATGACAGCTCACTTTTGCAAAAACACCATCATTCCACTTTCCACATTCCACTTTTCACATTTATTTTGAACTATGTCAAGGCTCATGCCATCTCGACCTCTATAAGATCAGCATCTGCTTTTCTTATGGAAAGCTCATAGCCCCTTACAGTTACCTCTATAGGATCCCCAAGAGGCGCTACCTTACGCACATATACTTCTGCACCCTTAGTGATACCCATATCCATTATTCTTCTTTTTACAGCGCCCACACCGCCAAGTTTTTTGACCTTAGCAGTCTGACCCACCTTAAGCTCTTTAAGCGTCATAACCTTACTCCTTTGATCCTTTAGTCTATTGAGTCTGTTCAATGTCACAGAGATACATTTCACTGATACCAGATATTCTGTTACACCATGATCCTGCGAGCCATTTCTTCATTCAGCGCAACTCTTGCTTCCTTGACCTTAACTATAACATTACCGCCCAGAGTACTTACAAGAGTCACGTTTCCGCCCACCACAAATCCAAGATTTTCAAGATGACGTCTGACATCCGGACTTCCGCCGACCTTTTTGATGATGTTTTCCTCACCGGGTTCTGCAAATGTAAGTGGCATCATTATCCGACCTCCTTTATCAAATTAAAACACAAACATTGATCCAAAACACAGTTAAATTATTCTAACGTATATAGTTTAACACAACTAATCCAATAAATCAAGTATTTTGACAAAAAAAAACGAAAAAAAGATAAAGGGCACCGTTTTTCACGGACAGCCCTTTATCAAATGTGGAATTATGAAAGTCGAAAGTGGAATTAAGATATATTATCTCCAAAGCGAAAACATACCTATATCAAGCTCAATTTACACTCTGCCCAATGAACGCTGCTTACGAGTGAAGAAGCTTTGTAGGTTCTGCATCTGAAACAAAAGCAACATTCTGCTTTACATTGTGTTTTGCAAAGTACAGAGCTTTTAATGCGCCGGAATACAAGTCATCATACGTCGTTCCGTTATTCGGGAAAATGCTGATACCCACATTTCCATATATAGAAACATCCCCGTTATCGCACTGATATTTGTTGTCGATTATTTCACAGATATGCTGAGCCTTCTCGGTTATCTTTTCCTTTGTACTCATACCCTTTATGAATACAGTAAATCTGTTGCCGCTGCTCCTTCCGATAATATCGGAATCGCGGAAAAGCTCTCTGATATTATGTGCGGCTTCCTTCAGCACTGCATTTGCAAATACTGTACCAAGATTGCTCTCAAGCGCTTCAAAGCCCCCTACCTCCACAACAAGAAAAGCATGACTTGATGAAGAACCTTCATCATACAGATAATTCTTGATCTTGTTTTCTGTTGCGTGTTTATTATACAGATTTGTGATAAAATCCGTCCTGTCCTTCCGAGCCTCGTCTTCGGTGCCGGCACGATCGTCAGATATATCTGTAAATACAGATATTATCTTTACGGGTATCTGAGCGGCGTTTTTAAGTGTTACAAAACGCACCCTGTTCCATATATACATATCGCTCTTCTGGCTGTATACACGTATGAACGCCTCCGACTCATTGGAGTCCGAACGGGCAGAATTCATCTTTTCAAGAAGCTTTTTTACATCATCAGGATGTATAAGCTTACTTTCCTTTATATTGCGGACAAAATCATCTGTCTCCGGCAGATAGCCGTACATACTTTCAAATGAACCTGATATTTTTATATTATCAAATCTCGGCGCCCATTCAAGTATGAATGATCTCGTCTGCTCAAGTATCTCATCATAAAGCTTATCATTCAGAACAAGGTCGGTATTTTCATGGCTGAGTACGGGATATTCCACAGGTCTCTGCGCAGACTGCATTTGCATCTTGAAATCCGCAAGAGAGATAACATCCTCCTTGTGTATGCCAAAAGGACTATGGGTGCGCAGTCTTATAGTGTTTATAAACTCCTCGTCAATACCGCCCGGCAAGACCGCCCTTACTCCTGAACGGTCAAAGGAGTCTATCAGACCCACAAGATAATCAATATTATATACACCGTCAAATACAGACTGAACAAATCTCTTCGCAAAAACCACTCTGCTGAAAAGCTTATCAATAAAGCAGTTGATATGTATATTGTTGACGCCTACGTTATACACACCCACCTTAAAGCCGTACTTTTTAAGTGATGATGCAAAGCCGGTTATCTCGTTCACGCTCATAGATTCAAGCATTGTCTGGGAAAGCATTACTGTAATATTCCTGCTCTGCAATGGGTAGTTTTTAAGAAGCTCGTCGACAGCATTGAGCACAAGCTCTGTATATCTGCCCTCGAACATGGTAAACACGGATATCTCCGGCAAAGCTTTATTACTCTCCTGCTGTAAATCATACATAGACGAGAACAGCCTGCTGAGATTATTGATACTCAGCGCGGTGATATTACTGTCAAATCCTATCTCATCAAAAATGGTATCTACACCCATCACAAGATCGCCGCTGACTTCGATAATGTCATAGGATGTTACCTGACCGCTTACAGAGTCCGAAACAGGAATAAAGTATTCCTCAAAATCTATCAGCTCAATACCGCTGCTGTCCTTGACGCTTACATCAGAGTCATACCTCTTTATTTCCCAGTTATCACGCATTCTCTTGTTGTAGTACAGATACATATTCTTGCCGTTGAGCTTTGCGACCTCTACTGCACGTGATGCGTTATAATACAGCTCATTGAAATCCCTTCCGTCTGCCGGATAAAGCGCGACACCGATAGATGAAGATATCTCCGGCATATTCTCTCCTTCTGTGCTGTAGGTACTGCGTATGCACTTGAATATGTCCTCGATAAGAACATCCCTGTCCTCCTTGTCAGGGCAGTCATTTATAAATACAAGGAAGTTGTCATCGTCTATCCTGCCGATAACATTACCATAGGTTATTTCATTTTTTAGCTGCTTTGCGATATCACGAAGTATATCGTTTGCAAAAAGGTGAGGCACCTGCTTGTTGAACGCCCTGAAGTCATCTATATCTATGAGCAGAAGCGCATGATATCCTTTATTGCCGGTGTTTTCAAGATAATCACTTATCTCACGTCGCACACCGCTGTAGTTCCAGAGTCCCGTTACTACATCCCTGTCAGCACCGGGTTCGTCATCTATCACAGAGTCATGCAGCTTTATAATAACAAAGAAAATGCGGACTATATCGCCGCCCTCCGTAACAGGAACAGCTGTGCAGCGCACACTAAATACATCATCTTCATCCAGCTCCATATAACATTCAAGGCAAACATTTTCGTCTCCGCATTCAACAGAGTCCCTGACCGCAGGCAGGCGGAAGCTCCTTACAAACCTCTTGGCATACTCACCCTGACAGCACTCAGAAAGAATATTCACTGCCTCTTCATAGTTCTTCGGGATATATCCGCATATATCCTTCATGCTGCCTTTTCTCTCATGAAGTATATCGCGCTTGAGGTCAAATTCAAACACGAAATCAGAGTTTTTATACAGTATCTCATGGTTGTGCCTGTTTCCCTCTTCAAGCATCAGCTTCTGATTTTCTATTGTGCTGATAAGGTCCTTCCTATCCATTTTGAGATAAACGCTTCTTTCCGCGTCCTCATCATCAATACTGCTCACAGTCTCATGACAAGCCTTATCACTTATGCTGGTGTCTTCATTATTTATATCTGCATATTCTATAGCAAGCTCCTTGAACTTTGGCAGCACCGCACTGAAGCAATCCATCATCTCATCAGAGAAGGTACCGCATGCGCCGTCCCTTATCATTTCTACAGCCTGTTCATGTGTAAAAGCCGCTTTATACGGGCGGTCGCTTGTCAGTGCGTCATAGCAGTCAGCAAGAGACACCACCTGCGCCCATATTGGTATCTGGTCACCCACAAGCCCATCGGGATATCCTTGACCGTCCCATTTTTCATGGTGATACCGGCAGATATCATAACAGTATTTAAAGTACTCGTTTTTCTCCACAGCGTCAAGCTGATCCAGTATCTCACAGCCCTTTGTGGTATGCTGCTTCATTAATTTGAATTCATCATATGAAAGCCTGCGCGGGCTGAGAAGAATAGAGTCAGGTATCGCTATCTTTCCTATATCATGTATTGATGAAGCAGAGGTGATAAGCTCTATTTTCTCTTCTGTAAGATTATACTTGGGGTACTTCTCTGCAAGAACACGCAGAAGCGCCTCTGTGAATTTTCTTATCCTGTGGATATGTCTTCCGGACTCAACATCACGATATTCAATGACTGTACTGAGGGTATCAAGCATATCGTTGTTTATGGTATTGATCTTTTTCTGCTGTATCTGAAGCTCAATATTCTGTTCCAGTATTTTCTTTGTCTGGTCATTGACAAGCTCTTCAAGCTCTGATTTATGGGAAAACAGCTCCACAAGATTTGCAACACGCTTTTTGATTATATATGGATTGACAGGAGAATTTACAACATCACTGAAGGGCAGATGAAATTTCTGCTGTTTTATTCCCGAGCTGTCACCTTCAAGAATTATTACAACCGGCACGTTTTCAAACACCTTCAGAACGGAAAGGGTCTTTGCAGCTTCTGCTGTAATATGTGAAGCTATGTTTTCACTGATAAGCACAATCGATAAGCTGTTCTTATTATCCATAAGCAGGCGGAATACCTCCTCGCTGCTTTCAGTTTGCAGCAGCTCATATTGTGAAGCAAAGCTGTCATAGATTATTGAGCGATTCATCTCTGATCTTTCCGCAACAAGCATCTTCCTCATATCAATACACTCCTCATCTGAGTACTACTTCTATCATAAAAATATCATAAAAAACTTTTCCGCATATATTATACACAATAATTTTTAATTTGTACAGATATTTTTTACAAAAAACTCAACCTACTGTTAACAAAAATTTAACAAACAGTTTATACTAATTTACCAAACGTATCTTCATTCCGATTGCCACATCCCGTATCTTTAATGCTTTAAACGGGCATAATAATGCGCTATTACAAGATCCACCATTTTGCCATAGCTCTTTACTCCGCTTTTCTGGGAATTTGACTTCAGATATTTGTCGTTGATATTGGAAGCCGCCTCTGCCACAGGTGTTTCAAACTCTTTCCAATAATCAGAATAGTATTCAAGGTCATTGTATACTCCCTTGCTTATATGAGTAAAAAACTCCCTGTAAAGCTCTTTATCAGCTGAGTACAGCTTGTTTGAAGCGTACATCATAGCCATGATATTTCCGGAATAATTCATGATATCGTCATCGGACTCAATACACGAAAGATAGGAAATAAAGTTAGCGTCCTCCTCGTGCATTATCCCGCGAACATGGGCAAGCTCATGACACATAGTAAACGGCACTGAAAATGACGGCACATCCGTGTTTACATTAGCTTCAAATGTAAAAGGGAAATACACTCCGGTAATATTGAGATATGACATTCCCCGCGACAACATAACGCCCTTCGGAGAACTGTATCCGCCGGGTATATTATCATATTTTTCGCTCAGACTGTTTGAAGCCTCTGCGCTTTTTGAATACAAAGATGAAATATCAATTTCGCACACACCCTCAGAATTTTCCGGTATCCTGCTGCGATAGTATGATGCACTGTCCGCAAGATACACACAAACCTCATATAGCTCTTCCTTAGAGGTAGGGTGAACATCCAGTCCGATTTTCTGTGCCGCATCAGTACAATAGTAATTGATGCCGCAGTTTGTGACAAACAAAAAAAGTATCAGAGAAACAACAGCAAACAAGCGGAGCACTCCCTTGAAAAATGCTCTGAGTCTTTTCTTTTTTGCCCTTATCACGCATACAAAAACAAAAATTATGTACGCAAGAAGGGATGGCACCACAAGCACCACAATAACTTCGCCAAAAGAGAAGGGCAGTATTCCCGACAAATTGTTCCACAGGAGGGAAATAAAGCGATAAACACCCCCGCAATACAAGTCTGCAAAACCCGGAATTTTTTCAGCGCAGAGATACAGTATTCCACCAAGCGGAAGAAGCATTACAAGCCAGAACCACACCGAACGCAACGCAATTTGAAAAAAGTGTCTGATCCATTGTGTAAAGCTCTTCCCTGTCTTTTTTTCATTCATAATATCATTCCTGATCTTTGTTTTTTAGGTTCCCCTATATTGTATCACAACAGGGAACCTCAGACAACACCAAACTCAAGGATATCATTTCCGGAATAATACCCATAAAAAATCGGTTGCAAAAAAACCGCCGGACTAATATTATGAAATATAGAGATCATGCGGATCAATACTTTGACATGGGAGGCAGTTACGTGGTGGATATTGAACAGATAGATGAAAAAAGAATACTTATTTCTCTTGGGGAAAACGACCTTGAAAGGCTCTCTGTAAAATTTGAGGAGCTGAGTCTTGATGAAATACGTTCCCGTGAGGTAATTAACGAATTGCTGATGTATGCTTCAAAAACTACAGGAGTAAGCTTCAAAAACAAAAGAATTGTCATTGAAGCTCTGAAATATCAGCACGGCTGCCTGCTGCTTCTTACAGTCAAAGAGAAATTTGACAGAAGCAAGCGCTACAGGATAAAGAATACTGAAGAGCCATATATTTTTAAATTTGATGATGCGGAAAGCTTTCTTTGCTGTATCAGGGAACTGTACAAGCTCAGCAGCGGACAAACTACCACAGCCGTACTTTACAGAAAAAGTTATTATCTTATTGTCACCTCTTCCCTGCCTCTAAGCAACAAGTTCAAACATATCATATCCGAGTTCAGCAGCGAAAAACACAGAGGAAATGTATACAGCGCATCTTTATGCGAACACGGAAAAGTCCTTGCTTACAGCAGCGCAGTGGATATTATCGGGAGCCATATGACCGGCAGCTTGAAATAAACTAAGGAATTATTCACAACTATGTAACATTTAATTTACAACACCACAAAAACCATATGTTATAATCCAGAAGAATATAATAACAAACGAGGTAAACTATGGATATTATAACAATTGGAAATGACAGTATTTACGGTGATAAAATGCCTGCTCTTGAAAACGCCTGTGCAGTATTATCACAGCATATCTCAGATATCAGAAACGAAATGAGTTCTCAGCTTGGGATGGATCCTGTGGAGCATTATCTCACGAGGATAAAGGGCGAAGAAAGCATGAGAGAAAAATGTGTCCGCAAGGGTCTGCCCGTTACACAGGAATCTGCACTCTGCGTTATAAAGGATGCTATTGGTGTCAGAATAGTTTGTGCATTTGTAGATGATGTTTTTACTATTCGTGACAGACTCAAGGCCTCGGGACGGTATGAAGTCATTGAAGAAAAGGACTACATAAACCACGCAAAGCCAAACGGCTACAGAAGCTACCATATGATACTTAAACTCCCTGAGGGCTTCTTTGCCGAGATACAGCTAAGAACTATCTCTATGGATACATGGGCAGCACTTGAGCATCACCTGAAATATAAAAAAGAGATCAGTGCCGACAGTGAGCTTATCGTCAACGAATTGAAGCGATGCGCTGATGAACTGGCGTCCACTGACCTGTCCATGCAGACCATAAGAGATATGATACTTGAACAATAAGGAAGTGTAGATAATGAAGATATTATTAGCAGAGGATACCGTTGATCTGAACCGTGCGCTGACAGCTGTGTTACAGCATGAAAAATATGATGTGGATACCGTACTGGACGGTCAGCAGGCAGCCGATCATCTGGATGTGGATTCATACGACTGCATTATACTGGATATAATGATGCCCAAAAAAGACGGTATAACCGTTCTTAAAGAACTGAGACAAAAAAACATCATCACACCCGTACTTATGCTTACAGCAAAAGCAGAGGTCGAGGATCGTGTTACCGGGCTGGACTCAGGAGCGGACGATTACCTGACAAAGCCCTTCGCTATAAAAGAGCTTTTGGCAAGGGTACGAGCACTTACAAGACGCAAGACAAACTATGGCACCGATGAGCTGAAATACAATGACCTGTCCCTGAAATCTGACTCCTTCGAGCTTGGCTGCGAAAATACGGTGCGTCTGTCCACAAAGGAATTTGAGCTTATGCAGACATTGATGATAAATCAGGGAAGGCTTCTCGGAACCGATTATCTGCTTGAACACGTATGGGCAAATGACGATAATTCACGTCCCGAGACTGTGTGGCTGTATATCTCGTATTTAAAACGCAAGCTTAAAGCCATCGCATCCTCAGTGGAAATAACCGGCAGCAGCAGCGAAGGCTTCATGCTGAAATAAAACTGAGTTCCCAGAATTATACGGAGGAAATGGAATGAACAAGGAAGCTATAAAAAAGCTGCGCAGAAAATTCACATGGGCGGCGTTTTTTTCCTTTTTGGCTGTAATGCTTCTGATGGGAGCAATGATATTCTTTGTGAACCATCAAAGCAATATGAACCAGATAAGAACTACACTAAACTATCTGACAGAAAACAACGGCGATATATCCAACAGGACTCATGACGAAAAGGCTATACAGGAATTTGAAGATCAGAGCGATTTTGACAGGTTTATTTCCGACATGTTCGGAACGGGACTGGACAGCTCGCCGGAATTCAAGTTCTCCACAAGATATTTTTCTGTATTTCTCTCGTACAGCGGAGATGTTGAAAATGTAATCACTACAAATATTGCGGCTGTAAGCGACGATCAGGCGACAAAATACGGCAACACAGCATACGAAAACGGCAGTAAATACGGTCAGATAGAACAGTATTATTACCAGCTTTCTGAGGCTGATGACGGTGCGCTAATCGTTTTTCTGGACTGTTCGTCACAAAACAGAGTAAGCTACCGTCTGATGAATATTATCCTCACACTGATAAGCATAGGCGCTCTTGTAATGTTCCTGCTTGTGCGTGTATTGTCAAAGCGTATGATAATGCCTGAAATAAAAAACGCAGAAAGACAGAAGCAGTTTATCACAAATGCAGGACATGAGTTAAAAACTCCACTTGCTGTAATAAAAGCAAATACAGAGCTGGACATCATGCTCAACGGTGAAAACGAATGGAACACCTCTACCCTGCGCCAGACTGAGCAAATGACAGCACTTATACGTGACCTGATAATGATAGCACGAGCCGAAGAAGGTGAGCGTGAGGAAAATCTGACAAACACTGATATTTCCGCCGCTGTACGTGAAACAGCGGATAATCTTACCCCCCTTGCTATACAATCTGAAAAAACTCTTAATTCAGACGTCACAGAGGGCATCATGATGAAAGCTGATGAGGGCAAGATAAAGCAGCTCTCCACACTTCTTATAGACAATGCCATAAAGTATTGTGATGATAATGGCGTGATAACTGTCGGGCTGACCACAAAAGGCAAAAACATCCGGCTGACTGTTTCAAACGATTATAAGGACGGCGCAAAAGTAGACTATTCCAAATTCTTTGAGCGCTTCTATCGTGCTGATGAATCACATAACAGCGAGAAGGGCGGTTACGGTATCGGACTGTCTATTGCTGAAAGTATCGTAAAGCAGTATAAAGGAAATATCTCTGCATCATATTCAAACGGCGTTATATCCTTTTGCTGTGTGCTGCCAAAAAAATAAAATTCTGCATATATCGAAAAGAGGACAGACCATCGTGCGGAAATAGTGAATAGTGAGGAGTTAGGAGTGCGTTTTCGTACCCCAAGGGCACTTCCTACGGGCGCACGGCGAAAACGAATTATAGGGAACCTCTAAAAACCTCCTTCACGGACATTTTGCTGTGAATTTTCCCGCATACTGCGTTGTCAAGCCTTTTAATACACAGAGTATTAATGCGGCTTTCCGCCTTGTCTGCGAAAAAATTCACGGACGCAAACTGTCTCGTGTCCCGGTTTTTAGAGAACCCCTATAGTAAGTGTAATAAAAAACTATAGCTTTATACTGTACAGGCGCATGAAGTTATGGAGGGAAAGGAACTGTATATCCGGATTAAACAGCCGAAACAGCAGGCTTTAGCCTGCGCCGGCGGATGGGAAATAATATCTGACAAGTCTGTGCCGTCAATCGCGGACAGGAAAAGTTTCGGTCATACTATCAGAGTGAGCTTTAGCGAACGTCAACGCGAATCGGGTGCGCAGGCTCTGCGCTTATTATAGAAGAACATGAGCACTGCCATTGCGCATATGATAACGTAACCGATAATGCTGTAAATATCAGGAAGCTCACCTAAAAAGATAAACCCTAAAAGAGTTGCAAATATTATCTGTGAATAGTCATATACCGATATCTCTCTTGCAGGTGCGTTACAGTATGCCGCTGTAATGCCGAACTGTCCGCCGGTGGCAGCAAGTCCTGCTCCGAGAAGCATAAGCACCTGCCACCATTCCATAGGCTGAAAGCTGAATATCAGAAACGGCAGAGTAGCAATACACGAAAACGCTGAAAAAAAGAATACTATAAACGAACCGTTCTCTTTCCTGTTTCCGAGTATGCGCACCATTGTATAGGCTATTCCTGCGCCCATTCCGCCCATCAGCCCCACAAGGGACGGCAGAACATCAATATTTGCAAAGGATGGCTTGATTATGAACATCGCGCCGATAAATGCTATAAGCACCGCCGTACCCTGCATGAAGGTAAGTCTCTCTTTCAGGATTATCAGCGAAAAGATAATGACAAAAAACGGCGACATCTTATTCAGTATCGAAGCATCAGACAAGGGTATGTGGTCTATGGCATAGAAATTGCACACTATTCCCACAGTGCCGAATGCCGAACGCATTATAAGATATTTAAGATTGCCATTTTTCCATTTGAACTCACTTTTGTTTTTCAGCAATATAGCCGAAGCAAATATCAGAGCAACAAGATTTCTGAAAAAGCTTTTCTGAAGGGATGGTATATCCCCCGACAAACGCACGAACAAATTCATAAACGCAAAACTGAAAGCAGATAGTATTATATAGATTATTGCTTTATACTTATTGTTGAGCTTTATCAACTGCCGTCACCGCCTTTAGTTACATGATTTTAAAACAGGTATGAAATGTTATTGTCCTGTGACAGATTATCAAGAGAATAAAGTATCAGGATAGCGTCAGCTTCCTCTTCCTCTGCAAGAAGCGATATATCTTTCTTGTAATAGCGCAAATCTGCCATAATGATTTCACTGTAGTTCTGAGAAAGAAACGGCACAATTGAATGTGCATATGAGTCCTTCACTACTATAAGCTTTTTATCAGAAGACGCACCGGTATTTGTTATTCGGACAAGGCTGTGATTGCCGTCCAGATACACCGGATATTTATCGTCGTTTTTAAGCTGTTCACGGAAGAAATAGCTGTCAGAGCTTTTTTTATCACTGCCGTCCTTTATCTCCACAGTAACAGAACCGGAGCTCTGATCCTTATTGCTCCAAAGCTCCACATGATCAGGCTGTATGAACCATAGACCGCTCTTTGAGTAGGAAGTGCCGTAAAACCCGTCAACGCTTTCCTTTGTAAAGCAGTCTTCACTCAGAGGTGCATAGCCCATTTTTTCTCCCAAAAGAGCATAGCATTTATATGCTCCCTTTGCTGTCCAATGGTGATCTGTTCTGTAGTACAGGTCGCCGCCGGTATCTTTTTCAAATGCGTCCTTTACATCTATAAATACAATGCTGTCGGAAAGCTTACTGCTGAAATTGTCTATCATTTCTCCGTCACGATAATCCTCGTGAACTAATGGAAGCTTATCGGAATTGACATATCCTGAAGAGGGTATAAGCGTCATATATACAGGAATATCGCTGTCATCGGCAAATTCACTGATGTACTCTGCGTTTTTGTCAAGCTGCTTTGTTTCCTTTGAGGGCTTCGGGAACAGAAAGCCGTCACTGCCGAGATATATACCCTCTGAACCGTTGCGTCCCGAAGCAAGCTCATAATCGGCATTCAGTCCTACAAAAAAATTTCTTGCAGGGGTATGGTCGGACAAATATGAATCCAGATCTTTCTGAAACGCTCCGCTTAAAACAGTATCCCCGTTAAGCTCCGGAAAGTCCGCAAGCTCACGCTTCTCCTGCTCTGAAAATGTATCCTTTGGAAGCAATATCCATAAAACCATAAAAGTAAAGATAAAACCACAGAATACAAACGCTGGTAAATATTTGAACAAGTTTTTTAATTTCATATTTCCTCCCTGTGGCTTTTATCAGAATTTATAATATAAAAACGGGTTATAGGCACTGCTGACCAAGGACGCTGTACAAAGAAGCAGTGAAAGGATGCAGCCCACATTGTCGGCAATATACAACACCGGCTTTGAGCTTATCTTATGGTACAGACTGCTGAGCAGCGGCGTAGAAGCAATTGCTGATGCTATAAGCAGCGGTATATAGGATACCACAAGTGCGCTTACATTACTGCTCATCATAAAGCCGTCACTGCCAAACATCCGTGAAATAAACGCCCACATCTCCCCCATATCCTCAAAGTAAAACAGTACCCAGCCGAATACTATAAGAATGAGCGAATAGATATGCGCCAGTGCAGCAGGGGCTTTTTTCAGAAGCTTCAGAAGGAATGTCTTTTCTATCACAAGCAGCACGCCGAAGTACAGCCCCCACAGAATGAAATTCCAGCTTGCGCCGTGCCACAGTCCTGTAAGGAACCATACCACAGCAAGGTTGAATATCTGTCTGGGCAGACCCTTACGGTTTCCGCCCAAAGGTATATATACATATTCCCGGAACCATGTTCCAAGAGAGATATGCCATCTTCTCCAGAACTCAGTGATACTCTTTGAAATATATGGATAGTCGAAATTTTTGATAAAATCAAATCCGAACATTTTTCCCAGACCTATTGCCATATCGGAATATCCGCTGAAATCAAAGTATATCTGGAAGGAATATGCTATGATCCCCACCCATGCGCCTACAGCGCCGCCCGATGACTGAGCTTCAAGCATACTGTCCCACAGGTTTCCCATAGCATTTGCAGCCAGAACTTTTTTTGCAAGACCGATAAGGAAAAGCTTTACGCCTTCTGTAAACTGCTCAAGAGTCTCCGTGCGCTCCACAAGCTGCTTTGCAACATCCTGATAACGCACTATCGGACCTGCGATAAGCTGCGGAAACAGTGACACATATGTACCGAAGGTGAAGAAATTCTTCTGCACTTTGACTGTATTCCTGTAGACGTCTATAGTATATGACATAGTCTGGAATGTGTAGAATGATATGCCTATAGGCAGCGACACCTCAAGGACGGGAATATTCAGGAATGGCAGAACGAAATGCAGTGTTTCTCCGATAAAGCCCGCGTATTTGAAAAACCCCAGCAATCCCAGATCAAGCGCCACAGCGGTAATGAATACAGTTTTTGCAAGAATTTTTTTCTCACGGTAAAGCCCTATAAGTATAGCAGCGATATAGTTTATAAAAATAGACACAAGCATAAGAAGGACGAGCATAGGCTCTCCCCAGGAATAGAACACAAGGTCTACAATAAAAAGCGTCAGATTTCTGAATCTTTTCGGTGTTATATAATAAAGCGCCAGAACTGCCGGCAAAAACATAAACAAGAAAATCAAGCTTGAAAAAACCACTTACTACATCCTTCTCTGATAGGGGGTTCTCTGAAAACCGGAACACGAGCGAGTTTGCGTACATGGATTTTTTCGCAGACGAGGCAGAAAGCCGAAGCAATACTGTATGTATTGCAAGGCTTGATAACGAAGTATGCGGAAAAAGACATAGCAAAATCGCCGTGAGGGAGGTTTTTAGAGGTTCCCATAGTTTTATGTAAGACATATGCCCTAAAAAGCAGTAATTGAGCTGTCACAAAACAGGACAGCTCAATATGTTTGTTATCCTATATTTTCGCTGAAAATGCTTTTTATCTTGTCAGCGTCGGCAGATATTACAAGTGAGACTACAGTTCCGTTTGTTTCGACCTCAGCAGCTTCGATAATAGCCGCCTGCTCCGGAGTGTAATTCTTTATAACATTGTAGGTTGCCTGCCAGTTGTCCTGAAGAGCCTGCTGTATTGCCGGAACATCATCCTCTGTCTTTGCTTTTATGTAGATGATCTGATCCTGCGACACACCGTCAGTGCAAAACAGTCCGGCAAAGTCCTCCATCTGATCTTCCTCTATGCCAAAGGTGCGCTTTACCCTCTTTGCTGAAAAGTCGCTTGTTTCTGTGGGGAATGTTACCTCTGCTTTTACTTTTTCAAGTGACTGCTGTAAGGGTGTAAGCTCTATGTCGGATGACGCTTCTTCCGATGCTTCTGCCGATACTTCTTCAGACACCTCTTCGGACGCTTCTCCAGAAGCTGCCGGTTCTTCCTGTGAAGCTATGCTTTCGCTTGATGAGGATCCTGCCTGTGACGCAGAAGAGGATACCGAAGACTCTTCAGATGAGCCTTTTGAGGACTCTTTACCGCTGCCTGATGAGCAGGCACACAGCGATAATGCTATAGCCGCTGCTGTAAGTACAATAAACAACTTTTTCATTTTCTCTTTTTCCTTTCAATAAGATACCATATATTTTTTCGTCATTCTGATATGCCGTTATTATGGGTCATTTATCATTTTTCATTTCCACATTTATAGAGGGCTTTCTTCTGAAGGATCCTGATGCACTTCCGGATCCGACGTCAGCTCTGAAGACTCTTCCGGCTCAGATGACTCCTCAGCTCCGGATGATTGCGCAGGCTCTGGGGACTGCTGTATCTCAGACGATTCCTCCGGCTCAGATGACTGCTCCGGCTTTGACGACTGTTCCGGTCTGGATGGCTGTTCAGGCTTGGATGACTGCTCCGGCTTGGATGACTGTTCAGGCTTGGATGACTGCTCAGGTCCGGACGACTGTTCAGGCTTGGATGACTGCTCAGTTCTTGACGGCTGCTGTACCTGTGAAGGCTGCTCTGTCGGCTGCGGCTGATATTCCGGTGACGGCTGCGGCTCTTCCTCAGGCTGCTGTACCTCAGGTGTCGGCTGCTGTTCCTCCGGCGGCTGCTGTACTTCCGGAACCGGCTGTGCCTGTGAGGGCTGCTGGACTCTCGAGGGCTGCTGCACCCTTGAGGTCTGCTGAGGCTTTGAGGACTGCTCGTTATCTGAAGCTTCAAGTGCTTTTGATACCTCTTCGGCTGTCTTTGCTGCCTGTTCCTCCCATTTTTTCAGCTGTGCAGGATCTTTCTTTTTAAGGTTTTTGGACTGCTCTTCAACATGATATTTCAGGTACTTGACCCATGCTTCACAGCCCTTATCAGAAAAATGCAGACCCATATCATCAATATCTCCGCAATACTCCCTGACAAGATTTCCGAAGCCGTCATCCACTGCCGCTGCAACATCAAGATATCCATAGCCCTTTTCCTTGCACTTTGCCTTAAGCTTCTTGTTATATTCTTCAACGGTCTCATTATTGAGGAGATCGTCTCTGTGCATCCCTTCTATCAGGGGTGTTACTGTCTGCATATAGATATCGGCTGCCGGACAAGCCTTTTCCACCATATCTGTAAAGGCATCCATCTTCTCTATTGCTCCGTCAACACCGGTGTAACCTAAATCGTTCATTCCAAGCATTATGATTATCTTTTTTCTGTTAAGAAGCTTAAGACCTGTCTCCACCGTCATTTTCCTGCCGTTGTATACCGGATGTACATTATATTCATGGTTGAGATCCCACATGGAATTGGTGTAGCCGAGACTTGCTGCGCAAAGGAACTCAGCATCTCCCAGACTGCCGTTATCAGCATAAAAAGACAGTCTCAGCGTAACGCTGTCGCCTACAAACACCGCATCGTCAAACCATGACTCGTCAACGGGCGTTCCTGTATTCAGAGCATCACCTACGAGCTTATTGCTTTTACGGCTGCTTTCCTGTGCGGACGCTTCCGAAGTCTTTGAAACGGTACTGTTTGACGGATTGCTGACAGTATATGATGAAATATCCCTGTGGACTACAGGCGAATTACTTGCGCCCGATACTTCTGTCACAACGGCTTCATCAGCAAATTTCAGATTGAATATAAACGCCAACAGTCCCACGACCAACGAAACAACTACTCCCGCAATAAAAATCCTTTTTCCTAACATTCAAATCAGTTCCTCTTCATTGTAAGAATATAAATCACTAAACTAAATTTTACAGCCGTATGGTACTTTTGTCAACAAAATATCTTCAAATAAAAAACAATATTCATTTTGAGCGTCTTAAACTATTGTTTATAAACTCAATATACGGCTTTCGGAAATAAACGCTGTCTGTATTGTTTTTATACCAGTTGTATTCCTCCTGCAATCCCTGCATAAGAGGAACTGTATCCGGCATCAGAGCTTTCTGTCTTGATACATCCAAAACATACTGGTAATCATGGAAGCAGAAATAATCCCTTTGCGGTATTGCTTTTTCAACGCTGACAAAACGAACATCCTTACCCACAGCTTTATAACACATCTCTGCCCATTCTTTTACTGTAACGGTTTCTGCATTGCCTACATTGAAAATACGATACGACGGGTGATTCTCAAGCAGGATCTCAATAAATCTGCACAGGTCGGAAACATTGAAGAATTGCAGCTTCATTTCCCCGTTCTGAGGGATACAGAACTCTCTGTCCTGCATTGCGCAATCAAATACAAAGGCTTCACGGTACAGATTTTCATATATACCATAAAAATACGGCGGACGAAGAATATACGCCTGCGGCACTCGTTTTGTGAGATACTGTTCCGCTTTAAGCTTGTTCAGACCATAGTCTCCCCAGATACTATTATGACCGCAGAGCTGTTCTTCACTGAATGGCTGTGGGTTTGTTTCGGGATAGACCGCGCTGGAGCTGATAAAAATATAATCCCTGAATGTCACTCCCGAATCGAGCAGAGCTTGTATATGCTGTTCTGTGTAAGCTGTGATATCAAGAATGACATCAAAATATTCGCCGTTCAGGGTATCACCGAGCTTTGTTCTGTCACAGCAGATAAGTCTGACATCACAAACCTGATTTCTGCTGCCGCGATTGAGAACGGTAACATCATTTCCTTTTTCGGCAAAATACTCTGCTGTATATTTGCTGACGAATGTTGTACCTCCTGTTATCAATACCTTCATTGATCCCACTCCTTTATATTTTTATCGCATACGAACAGCGCCGTACCAACATTATAATAATACCACACATATTAATATTTTCATAGACATTAATTCGTTTTCGCCATGCACCCGTAGGAAGTGCCCTTGGGGTGCGAAAATGCACTCCTAACTCCTCACTCCTGATTCCACAACTATTCACTATTCTTTCATCGGCGGAACAAAGCTCTCAAAGGCTCTGATCATTTTCGGATGATGTATCACGAAATGTATTGCAGGATCGTTTGCTTTGGATACAACAACACATTTATCATCTATGATAGAAAAGCTGATGTTCCTGAAGGTCGGCTCGTTCTCGACCTTTACTATACAGTTATCAAAGCTGTTTGCAAAATCAAAGGTCTGCTGCAAGTGCTCGGTGTATTCCTCGTAATTATAGGAAATGTTGTTGTCATAGAAAAGCTCGGACAATGCTAATGAGGGTGTGTTTTTATCGAACATCTCCTTTGACAGGCTGCCGATCTCAATGGAGATACTGTATTTTTCCAGAAGCTCTGTCATAGCGGCGCGGTATTCTCCGCAAAAGGACATGATCTCATCTATGCTTTCAGCGCTGATATCCGAGCGGTGAAGTATTTTCAGCAGAAGCTCCTCGGAAGCAGTAAAGACCGGCAGGCTTGTAAATATCATACGTCGGCTGCCTGCTTTCCACAGGGTATGCAGATGTTCTGCAAATTCCGCTTTGCGGTCACTCCTGTAAATATCCATAAGAGGTTTTGCGCTTTTCAGCATTGTATTGGCGGCGTTCCGGTAAGCCCTGACTTCATTTTTGTTTTTTGTTAACAAATACAAACCGTCATTATGATCCTGCGTTACCGCTGTACCGCACATTGCCGCCGTTCCCGATACCTTGAGCAGATGTGAAAACACCCTGCTTTGCGGCTCAACAAAATAGTACGGCGAGAGCTGACCTGTCATATACATAGGGATGTTCCCTTCCAGACCCAAAAGCATTTCTTCAAAGGTACGGTGAACATCATGGATAAAATTGATATGCAGCCCCTTTTTCAGAAGTACTGCAAAGCCGAAAAGATAATGCTTTGCAAACTTTTCATCCTTTGCCATTTCAGAGAGGGGCATATCGGAATATATTATCAGATCGGCTTTTGATTTTGAAAGTGCCGCTGCGCGCATAAAATCCAGTTCGCATTTTTTGAATTCCTCGATGCCGTGATAGTACTTTGTTGTGGGCAAATCAAAAGGTATATTCGCCACAGGTATTTCATCAAAGCGTATAGCCCTGATATAGTCATTCAGATCAAATTCATCAAGCTTGTCAAGGAACCTGTCGATAGGATTTCTGGGAGCTTCGGCAGCAGCGGAGCCAAACCACTTAACTATCATCTTATAAAGCTTTTTCGGGCTGTCTATGTCCTTTTCTTCACAGCCCAGAAGCCTTTGCAGAGTAGGCAGAATGTCCGGAACAGAATAAGTGCTGCTGATATAAGAAGCCGTCTGAGTGGCAAAGGATGCAACGTCACCCGGCACGGATTTTCCCGAAAGATACCTTGAAAGCTGAGACGGGTCATAATTCAGATGTCTTGCAAGTTCTACATTAGTTATGTCAAGCGACCTCATCAGCGTATTGAGGTTTCTTGTAAAATCGTCATACGAAACGATCATACCGCCGCCGACACACCTGTTGAATTCCTCAAAAATATCCGTATAAGAAAGCGGCAGTCCTTTTTCCTTTGCAATAGCAACGATACCTTCGGCTATCTGACTGAGCTTAGGGTTGCCGAGCTTCGGAGTTTGTTTTCCGGAACGGTAATTGCTCAGCGTTCCTACACTTACACCGGAAACTGCGGACAAATCCTTGAAGGAAAATCCGACCGTTTCCGAATAATTATCAAGTTTTTCTCCAAATGTCATTTTCATCACCGGAAATATTATAGCACCTTTTCATCATCCTGTCACCCGTTTCAAAAATCTGCAATGTTAATTTTTTGAAACCCTATTAACAATTCAATGCTTCTTTGTTATAATACTGACAAAAGAAACATAAGTTTCGGATAATATTTAGCATATATGATAAAACGGAGGTCATCAAAATGAAAAAGACAAAAATAATAGCTTTAATACTTTCAGCGATGCTCGCAGTTTCGGCAATGACAGCCTGCTCCGGCAGCGGCGAAAATAACGGAGAAAAAACCGAAAAAACCGAAGCTTCCGACACTGTATCGGATAACGCTTCCGATGGTGATGATACACAGGATGCGGACAGCTCTCTGGTGGGCAAATACACCATGACAAGCTACATCAAAGACGGTGAACCTGTAGACCTTACAGATAACAACGCAAAGGGCGTATATTCGACAATTGAAATAAAGGATGACTTTACAGGAGAATTTGACCTTTTCGGTATAAAATCTGATGTTACGGTCGACGGCGAAAATATTACCCTCGCCGGAAGTCAGTCAACATACACGCTTTCCGGTGATTCGCTTACAGTCGTGAATGGTGCTACCGTTATGGTATTCAAGCGCGGCGAAGGTGCAGCTGTTGTCGCAGCAGACAGCCAGCCCACTGTAGACAGCACCGACAGTCAGCCTGCTGTTGAAAGCTCAGTTCCTGCTGAAACAAGCGCAGCTCCCACAGAGTCATCTGCTTCTTCGGATGCAGACAGTTCCGTAAGCGTTACAAAGGGCGAATGGCAAAACATCGAATGGGAAGATTATACAGACCCCAACGGACTGTTTACTGCTGTAATACCAAAGGGCTGGAAAGTAACTTCAAGCGATGGACAAGCTGATGGAAAAGTTGCCGGACTTCTCGTCACCATACAAAGTCAGGATGAAAAGCAGGGTGCTCAGGTCTTTGACTACACAACTATATCAAGCAGTATTATGACCGAACCCACAGTTGAATCCCTCGTAAACGCTTTGTATTCCACATCTACAGAATTGGAAATACTTGATGTCTCAACGCCCGATTATATGCAGCAGATAAAGGACGCAAACCCTGATACTGTCCTTGACGCAAAAGTGGTTCATATGAACTATACGAAAAACGGTATAGAATATGAATGCAATTTCCTCGGCTTTGTTAATAAAAGCCTTATCAGCGGAACATATTCTGCGACAACCATGTGGGCTGGCTTTGCACCAAGAGGGCAATATGAAAACTGGGTAGAGATAATCACAAAGATACAGTCAAGTATAAAATATACAGATAAGTACACAAGCCGTTACAGTTCATCAAGCGGAACATCAGGCGGTACAACGGGGGGAACAACAGGCGGTACCGTTACAGGCGGAGGTTCAAGCTATGATATGACTGACGCTATGATGGATTCATGGAACGCGCGCAACAAGTCTGAGGACATAATGAGCCAGAAACAGTCGGATGCAACACTGGGCTATGAGCGTGTTTACGACACTGAAACAGGCGATATCTACCGTGCAGACAGCGGTTTCATGGAGGAATACGACAAGCTGGACGGTCAGCGTTATGCAGCTGCAACGGACGATATGTACACAGAGGGCTACAGCGGCTATATAAGCATGGACTGACGGCATAATAAAAGAAATAATGGCAGAGCGGCAAAAGGGTTTATCAAATAAGGAGGGTATAGAAGAAAATGAAAAGGAAAACTACATCATCCGGTAAGCAGCCAGAACCTGCATATACCCTTGAGGAGATGAAGGAACTATACTTTGACTATGCCGGAGATCTGTATTTGATATGGCACGATCACGGCAGTGATTTTGTAAAAGCCTGCCATTATTACGGACTCACGGAAGAAAAAATGAAGCAGTGGAGGGGTGATATTGTATGATCGGCGAAAAGAAAAAAACACCGGATACGGTGTTTTATGATAAGTCAGAAATGCCGGTGTGTGTAAGCTGGCTGCCGGAAGGGTTTACCCCCTATGTTACGGAAATAGAGCCGGACCATGATAATCAGGATATGCCGCTCATAATCTGGCTCTCAGCTTCTGACGGTCATGACAGAAAGCTGTTCAGCCGTGTTTTCCGGAAGTATAAGTTTGATAAAACAAAGCTCACTGCCGATAATCACTTCGCTGAATATGACGAATATCTTGACACAAATGCGGTGGCCATTCTGAAAACGAGGAACATCCGTCTTGTGCGCAGGTTCTGTCTCAATGATGAAGAGATGGATGAGCTGCGCAACAGACTGATAAATATACGTGACTTCTATAATAAGATAAGCTCAAACGACATCGAGTATATAATACAGGGCTTGTACGGCGCAAGCGGCGCAAAGCTCTATGAAGCCGACATAAATGGTCAAAAGCGTTATCTTCTTCTGACAGTGCGGATGTTTGCATCTGAATACGGTATCGTAAACAAAATATTGCAGAATACTATGAGCGGCTATCAGGACATGATAAATTCCATGCAGAACCTTAACCGCAGCTCCGGCGGCTATTTCGGCGGATATCAGCAGTATCAGCCTTATCAGCAGCCCGTCCGTCAGCCTGTAAGCTATGACACCGACCCGGACACTCCCTTTGGACGGCACCGCACGGACGGCTTCACCTCTTCATATATAATATGGGATATACATGATTTTTCAGGTATGGAGACACCTGAGGAACCAACTGAAGATGAGGTAAGGGATTTCCTGAGCTTTGTAAAGTCAACGGACTATCACCCGAAGCTTGTTCAGGCTATTGAGCAGACTCAGCAAATGATGATAATGAACCAGATGCAGGCAAATCAGATGATGATGAACGGTTTTCAGCAGCAAATGCGTATGCAGCAGCAGAGCTTTGACAGAAGCTTCAATGCCATGAAGTCCGTCTCTGACATGAGCTTTGATATGACACAACAGCGAATAGCTGCCGATAATGCCCGGTTTGACAGAAGTGTACAAATGAACCACGAAGCGATCATGGGAGTGAACACATATCAGCGCACTGACGGAACGAATGTTGAATTTTCCGTTGGCGCAGATCGGGTATTTCAAAAAACAAATGACCCATCAACAGTTGTAGGTATTTCAGGTGAAGGTCCCGACATAGTACCATCGGGCTGGACAGAGCTTACAAAACTCAAATAAATATCTCAGAAATAAAGCACTCTGCAAGGAACGCTGTTGTTCTTTACAGAGTGCTTATCTTTTTATAACGCAATATATCTGCGAAAATCAGTTTTGTGCTAATATAGTAGAGAATGAGCAATAATCTCAGATGTAATAATTTGTCATTAACTTAAGTTTTTTTGTGCTGCCTTGCGGCAGCAGGAGACTTATTTATGACCGCTACAAGTGGAAGCCCTCTTCCAGGGCTTCCACTCTTCAAAAACAGTCCACAGGACTGTTTTTGAATTCACCCCATTCCGAGGGATTAAAAAGGGGGATTTCGCCGTACTCCAAGGACACTTCCTACGGGCGCCCACGTCCCCCGCAGCCTTTGAAAAGGCTAGCGAAACTTTATTTTTTCTACTTCTTTATTCAATATTAGTATAAAAAATTGAAAGCTATAATAATTTCTCAAGCTCAGCGGCAAACTCATCAGGATGCTCACTTATGAACATATGGGTGCTTTCAGGAAAGGCGACCGCCCTGAACGGAACCTTCGCCTGCTGCCTGTACCAGTCGGCAAGTTCAGGAGAAAACAGCGAACCGGGCACTGCGTAAAAATAAGTGAGCGGTACGGATATTTTCCCGATGACATCACGGTTATCCTGTGCTTTCATCGAAGCAGACAGGCTTTTCAAAACTGTTTCGTTACAATTCCTGAGACGTTTTTTCAGCAGTCTTCTCATCAAAAGATGCGGCACCCATTTAGCTTTCGGTACTGCACCGACAGCAAAAGACTTATACATTCGCAGAAAATCTTTACCTGCATTTCTCTCCATATCTTCTTTTGTGTATTTTCCCTTATATAAGCCCAGCTTCCATTCTGCATCATTGAGCTGTTTGGGAGTCATATCACAAAGGACGACTTGCCTGAGTGCAGAACAGCCGAAATCACGGATATATGTCATCGCTGTACCTGCTCCCATCGACCAGCCTACCAATGTCACCTGTGAAAGGGATAAGCCCTCTATCAGCTCATTCAGGTCAGATGCAAGAGTTTCCATCGTGACAGGTTCTTTATCTGCATCCTTGCTGCCGCCATGTCCCCTGTGGTCATATATGATACAGCGCGCTCTTTTCTGCAAGTGCTCCACCGGTCGTGAATACACTTTATGGCTGCTTGTCCAGCCGTGCATCAGAATGACAGGCTCACCCTTGCCGTTATCCTCATAGTACAGCTTCATGCCGTTTTTTAATATGAATTCGCTCATATACACACCACTTTCTTATCACAATAATAATACATTCATTTTTATACACAGGGTCAACAGATAGACTATACCATGTGTATCTATGCTTTATCGTATTGCAAATGATCCTTTACAAGCTGTAAAACTTTCATTTCCCGTTTGATCATGATCTCGTTAAAAAAGTCCTCACTATGATAGTCACGATCAGTTTTTATCGCATCATCTATATCAACAAATCTCAAACAAAACTCAGCTTCTTTTTCGTAATCATCCAGTTCCTGTTCAACTGATCGGTTTTCAGCCTGACAGAAGAAGTAGAAATTTTCCTGCTCAAAGATAGTATCAGATGAATAATTACTTTTTTGACGACGCATAACACTTCCGAATTCTCTGATGGTATCCGGAATGACAATTAATCCGACTTCCTCTCTGACTTCTCTGATAAGAGCTGATCTCATATCCTCATTTTCTTTTATACCGCCGCCGGGAAATTTATAGTATTTTTCTTTCTTACTATACACAAGAGCAATTTCGCGATTTTTAATAATTATGCCTCTTGCAGACGGTCGTTTATAGATATTGTATTCTTCCTCATAATCTTTTAAATCTATTCTGAAAAGTTCTTTCATTATGTTTCCCTCCACATAATAATAAAAAACGATTATATACAATTGTTATTATAGCACAATATATTAAATAAGACTATATATTAGTAAATATACATTTATTCAGATGAAGAATTGATACATATTATTCTTGACATTATATTGGAATATCAGATTGTGATATACTGACTGAAGGGCTTATAAAACATAAGGAGGAATGATCCATGAATAACCCTTTTTCATTTGAAGTATTCCAGATGATACTTGTAAAAGACGATACCTTTCCTGTTGATGAAACGTTATTCTTTTTTGATGATGAACCAGAAAAAGAACGCACACATTATCTTGGATGTTTACGAGAGTATGAAACACCTAATTGGATAGGTTATTGTGATATTAAGGATGGCTGCGAATTTTATACTGCTTCTGAATTACTTAATGCGAAAGTATTTAACGGAAAATCCATTAAGGATAGATGGGAACATATTATAATAGAACAAATAGGAGGTATCTCATTAAAGGACTGGTTAGAGTTTTACAGTCATAAAATATGATGCATATGTTCTGATATTTTTTAATATGAGAGTCCTGAGTATCACATAAAAATTTTCAACTTAAAAACGAATAATACAAAGTAAAAATCCCGACAATCTTTTTCTATCATGCGTAAGAACGTGTGTAAAAGCAGCCCCACAAGCGTATAACAGACCCCGTTCGGCTGTCGCAAAAATATTCACCTTAATAAATCACACCCCCGACAGAACCGATATACGCCTGTCGGGGGATTTCCCTATATCTTATATAATTATCAGTTCATCTTTATTTACAGCTGCCGTGACATTACCGTCTATGCCTATGACCGCCCTGCTGCCATTAAGCTCCATCACCGTAAAGCTTTTATCGTACACCCAAGAACTGAGGGGCGTGTTCGTGCCATATACAAGCGCACCGCTTTTTACTCTGACGGTGCTGCCGACTTTTATTCCGGACGTTCCGACTCTTTTAGTGAAATCGAGTGCTATCCATCCCTTTATCCCGTTATAAGTTGTGAGTCCCCATGAATAGCCGCCGCCTGAGGTCTGACGAGATATCCTGACTTCACAGCCATATGGGACAGCACCGAGTATCTTGTAGCTTGTACTTGCACCGCTGCGGATGTTCACACCGTTGATCGATGTTATCTTCACTTTGAAGTCGATGTTTGTCAAACTTATATTATTATCTTCATTATCTTCGTGTTTAGTTTCTATAAGTTCATTTATATTTATATCCAGCACTTTAGAGATAGCATATAATTCAATATCTGTTACAGTTCTTGATTTATCCTCGATCCTTGATACCGACCCCCTGCATACGTATACACCAAGCAATTCAAGTTGGTCAGATAAATTTTGCTGACTCATTTTTCGTTTTTTACGATATTTCTTCAAGTTATTGCCGATCATATTCATTTCATTGCCATCTAACAATAATGAATATTCCAGTTGGAATGCGTGCAGAATTGGCACATATACATATACTTGGAGTAGTTATGTAAGTTCAACATATGGCTCAAGGGGTATAAACTATATTGAAATGCCTTATGATTACAACATTCCGGACAATTCTCCATCACATGCTGACATAGGAACAGGCTTTTATGCGTATTTGATTAATGTGCAGGCATGGAAAATGGCTGCCGTTGTGAATGATAATGTTCAGCTTCAAAGTGAAAATGCGTTTAGAAATCAAATATGGTACTTTGAAAGGCAAAGCGACAAAAGCTATAAAATAATAAATGTCGCAACAGGAAAATGTTTAGATGTTAACAACGGTGAAAGCACTAACGGAACAAATGTTTTAGTGTGGAACAGTAACGACAACAACAATCAGCGTTGGTATTTTACATCCAAAGATGGTAACTATGTCATACATCCTAAGTATAATACTTCTATAGCACTTGATGTTAGTGGAGGCTCTAAAGATGAGGGTGCGAATATTCAGATTTGGGAAGTAAATGGTACAGCTGCCCAAACTTTCTGCGTTTGGAAATTTGATAATAAGCCCAACAAACCTACTGTAACATCATCAAGCAAAACATATGCAGTTGGAAGTAATGTTACTGTATCGTGGGGAGAAAATGCATTTGCAACTTCTTATTGGGTGGATATATGGCATAACGGGAAGGGTATAGAATCTTTTGGGGTAAATGATACATCTTACACAATAAAAAATGTAACTGCTGGTGAATATACGGTATTTGTTGCTTCATGCAATCCAAATGGTGCAAGTGAAACAGGCGGATTTACATTTAATGTTCCAACATACACCATATCTTACAATATGAATGGTGGAAGCGGTTCAATAGGTAATCAAACTAAGAATTATAATCAGGATTTGACGCTAAGCAGTACAAAGCCTACAAGAACAGGTTATTCCTTTGTTTGCTGGAACACAAAATCAGACGGTACGGGAACGAATTATAATCCGGGTGGCAAGTACACTCCTAACAGCGGTGCTACTCTCTACGCTGTATGGAAAGCAAATACCTATACTGTTTCCTACAATATGAACGGTGGTAGCGGTTCTATTGGCAATCAGACAAAAACCTACGGAGTGGATTTGACGCTGAGCAGTACAAAGCCTACAAGAACAGGTTATTCCTTTGTTTGCTGGAACACAAAATCAGACGGTACGGGAACGAATTATAATCCGGGTGGCAAGTACACTCCTAACAGCGGTGCTATTCTTTACGCTGTATGGAAGATTAATACTTGGACTGTTTCTTACAATATGAACGGCGGAAGCGGTTCAATCAGCAATCAGACAAAAACCTACGGAGTAGATTTGACATTGAGCAGCACAAAGCCAACACGGACAGGCTATACCTTCGTTGGTTGGAATACGAGTGCAAGTGCTACAACAGCACAATATAAGTCAGGCGATAAATACAAAGCTAACGCTGGTGCTACACTCTATGCTATCTGGAAAATCAATGCCCCAACAGATAAACCTGTGATATCGAACCTTAAGGATACCTATAGTGAAGGAAGTAATTTAACATTCACTTGGAGTAAGGTTGATCGTGCAACATCATACAAGGTCGCTATATGGAGAAATCCGGGAAATGAATCAACCAAGATTGTTGATACCTCTATAACAACTAACAGCTATACGTTGACTAACATGATTCCTGCAAAATACGGCATTATTATTTATGCCCAGAATGAAAGCGGTTCTATCGGAAGTGACTTATATAACTTCAATGTACCACAAGTGCCCTCAACAAAACCTGTTATTTCAGATCTGAAAGATACTTATAGCGAAGGAAGTAATTTAACGTTCACCTGGAGTAAGGTCGATCGTGCAACATCATACAAGGTCGCTATATGGAGAAATCCGGGAAATGAATCAACCAAGATTGTTGATACCTCTATAACAACTAACAGCTATACGTTGACTAACATGATTCCTGCAAAATACGGCATTATTATTTATGCCCAGAATGAAAGCGGTTCTATCGGAAGTGACTTATATAACTTCAATGTACCACAAGTGCCCTCAACAAAACCTGTTATTTCAGATCTGAAAGATACTTATAGCGAAGGAAGTAATTTAACGTTCACCTGGAGTAAAGTTGACAGAGCAACCTCGTATACGGTACATATATGGAGAAATCCGGGAGGAGAATCAACTAAAATCATAGAAACTTCTGTAACGAACAACAGCTATACACTGGAAAACATGATACCGGCTAAATATGGTATCTATGTTGATGCTAAAAACGAAAGCGGATATATAAGAAGTGAATTGTACAATTTCTATGTACCCTTTACCATCAGATACGATCTGAACGGAGGAACAGGCACTGTATCACCAACATACAAAAAAATGGATATAGCGTGCAATCTCAGCAGTACCATACCTATTCGTCCGGGTTATGACTTTGTAGGTTGGAATACTGATAAGAATGCTACCACAGCACAGTTTCAGCCGGGTGCAAAATACACAGCCAATGGTAATGTTACGCTCTATGCTATCTGGAAACAGAAACTAACGAATACTTCTGTGATTTCTGAAAATTCCATACAGCTTGGTAATATAATAACTATCAACGCTAAAGCGGAAGGTGGAGCAGGAAATTACAAATATGCTGTATACTACAAAAAAGCAACTTCAGATAAATGGATAACTGCACAATCTTTTAAATCTAATGCGACCGTGATAATAAAACCTGCTGTAGCAACAAAATATAATGTATGCGTAAAAGTAAAGGATAGCGATGGAACAATCGATGTAAAAAGGTTTACGGTTGATGTTTATGCAGAGCTTAAGAACACTTCTGTTATCTCAGCAGAAAGTATTTCCTTGGGCGAAAGAATTATACTGAAAGCAAAAGCTACAGGCGGTACAGGAAATTATACGTACGCAGTATATTACAAGAAAGCAGCAGCTACAAAGTGGATAACAAAACAAAATTTCTCTTCAGAAAATAAAGTATACATAAATCCTATAGTAAAAACAACCTATGATGTATGTGTAAAGGTTAAGGATAGTTCCGGAAAAATAAGCAAAAAGTTTTTTAAAGTTGAAGTCAAATAAACACAATAAACACCTCTGTTATCTTATGCTCAGTCTTGCAGAATAAAACACAAGACTGAGCAATTATTTATAATTTAAATGTTTTGTAACTAAGCTTCCCGACCATTTCATCAGTGCCTTTTTTAAAGCCGCTTGTATCAGCTTTAAACGCCATTGTATAGCTTCTTCCGTCCGACAATTCATCACCTGCTTTCTGTTTTTGGGTATAAAAAAACCGCACTCACACACGGAGTACGGTTGAAAATAATTCTATTTAAGTATTTACATAAATGGGTTGACAAGTGCGCATTTTATGCGTATAATAATATATAGAAAGGGGGACTATGATGAAGCATAGGGATTTCATTAAAAAACTTGAAAACAACGGTTGGTATTTTCTGAGAGAGGGCGGAAATCATGACATCTACACAGATGGTAAACATATTGAACCTGTTCCTCGTCACAAAGAGCTTAAAGAACCCCTTGTCAAGAAAATCATCAAGAAGTACGGACTGAAGTAGTTCGTACTTCTATCCCCCTTTCTTAATTACGATATTTCAGGAGGTATTCTCTAAAATGAAAAATGTATATCCTGTTGTTCTTATTCCCGATAATGACGGCTATGTAGTCAACATTCCGGATTTTGATTTTATGACACAGGGCGAAAATGTTTCCGATGCCATAGATATGGCAAGAGATGCTATCTCTTTGATGGGTGTACAATATCAGGATGAAAACAAACAACTGCCAACACCTTCAAAAGTATCCGATGTTGAACATGAGGCTAACGAAATCGTAACACTTGTTGATGTAGACTTTTCTGCATACCGCAAAATACTTGAAAATCGTTCCGTCCGCAAGAACTGTACCATCCCTGCATGGCTCAACACCATTGCAGAGAAAAACAACATCAATTTCTCTTCTGTCCTGCAATCTGCACTCATAGAAAAGTTAGGCTTGCAGTCATGAAGCTTTCCCACCTGAACTTGCTTTCAGGTGGGCTTTTTTTGTCAGTCATCATCATATTCCTGCACAAGCTCCGCTGTGTCTTTATATCCCTTGACCTCCATGTAACACTCTATCCTGTCTGCAATTTCCTTTTTGGTGCTGCTCCAGTATTCCTTGTCAGACCGTCCTATCACGTCAACATACATTGCCCTTTCGTGTCCCTCGTGCATGGCTTTTTTCGGAGCTTCATCTGTGTTTTTTGGTTCCGGTAAGGCCGCGATTATGGCGCATATTATTTCTTCTTTAAGCTTCGGCAAGTCCTGAGGTCTTACGATCTCCCCAAGCTCCTGAACAGTCGGATGTACATTTTTGAAATCCCGTCTGTTTACAGCCTTGAAATTCTTCGGCAGGCTGCACATAGCAGCATTTGCAAGATACAGAACATCGTCAATGCTCCACTCCGTGTACTTCGTTTTCAGCAGCTCACTGAGCGGCTTGTACTCTTCAAGGCAGCGCATAGCATTCAGGGAGTACCGCACCCGGTACTCCCTTCCTGCAATGTGCAGAATGTTGTAATTCCTGTCAATATCCCTCAACATTATTCAGAAGCCTCTACAGTAAGTGTGAAGTACTTTGTAAGGCTCACACCGTTAGCGTCCTTGACAACGATCTTGAATTCATATACAGTGTCTGAAACCACTGAAATAGCCTGTGTTGCCGTAGCTGTAGAGCTGTCCTCAGCCTTTGCTGTCCAGTTGTCAGAGCCGGAAGCCCTGTAGTAGAAGCTGTATGTATACGGACTTGTGCCGCCTGTTGCAGAACCGCTGAATGTCACAGTATCACCTGAAGTAATGCTGCTGCCGCTGTCAACAGTCACGTTATCCACTTTAAGAACTGATGTGTTTGCAAAGCTGTCGCCGCCGATGAACTCAGGCGATTCCTATGGAACCTTTTTTGTAGTGTATATTGAACTACATGTAATAGACTCAACAAGAAGATCTGCAACTTCAGATTCTGATATCAACCTTCTTTGATTTTGTTGAATATCATTTCCAATATCATGAAGCGTCTCACGAATCACCTCATTCTGTTCATCATTAAACATGTCAAGCTGCTTGATTAAACCGTCAAGATCAGGCATATTCATAGAAAAAACTTCCTCGCTCATCCGGATCACTCTCTTTCAAAACAAAAAGCACCCAAACCGTTTCTTCAAAAAGAAACAATTCAAAGTGCTTTGTAATTATTCATAGTGCGTCCACATGGATATTATCTTAACGGTTTTTTCTTCTTCATATACCATGTAGACAAGTCTGTGCTGCCTGTTGAGTCTCCTTGAATAACACATACTCAGGCTGCCTGCCAGTTTTTCATAAGGCGGAGGATTTTGAAACGGGTCATTCCTTAAAAGTTCTATAAGGTTCTCGGCATTTCGCCTGAGCGCAGGATACTGCTTTATTTTATCTTTATCCTTATCAGCCGCTTTTGTTATCACAATTCTGTACTCACCATTCAAAGTCCTCACACTCCTCAATAGGAGTCTGTACTCCATCCGATATTTTTTCCTTCATCCCGGGAACAGATGTCAGATAAAGAGTTTCCATCAGGCTGTTATACTCTTCCTCGCTGATAAGAACTGCATTTCCGCTTTTTGTGCTGATATTGACAGGCTCATTGTATTTGACCGTCTGCTCTATCATTTCAAAAAGCTTTTTCCTGAAATTAGTAGCATTTGTATTGATCATACTTATCCCTCCATACGCACTTGTTTATGTACATTATAGCGTACAGGTAAATATATGTCAACACTTATTTTTCTTGCCCTCACGTCAATCTAAATCTGCAATAAATCTGTAACCGAAATTACAGCAATAAAATTG
>CAMHOE010000013.1 GCA_946186665.1 uncultured Clostridia bacterium
TACTGTTTATCAGCATTTCAAGGTGCTTAGGGAGAAAAAAAGCAGTCACTATATAAGTGTAATACTGAATACTCAATAGATTTGACTAAGCCTTTGTAAAAAAAACAGATATCAAAAAGTGAAAGACGAATTGCAGGCATCGCTTGGCATGCGCCAGTCTCCGCGAGGGGAAAGCGTGACTGTTCCCACCTTTGGACCATCGGGCAGACAGGAACGCTTGAACTGCTGTGCAAAGAAACGGCGAAGGAAGGTTCTCAGCCATTTTTCTATGGTTTCAACATCGTACTTGTCTTTGAACGCTGACTTTGCAAGACGGAATATCTTACCGGGCGTGAAGCCGAAGCGGACAAGATAGTACAGGAAAAAGTCATGAAGCTCATAGGGTCCCACAAGATCTTCTGTCTTTTGAGATATCTCTCCGTCCTTAGGCGGAAGAAGCTCCGGACTTACCGGTGTGTTCAGTATGTCAAGAAGCGAGTCTTTCAATGCCCCCTCAGAATGTGACGCTTCATATGCTGTAAGATGTCGCACGAGGGTTTTCGGTATGGATGTGTTCACTCCGTACATTGACATATGATCGCCGTTGTAGGTAGCCCATCCTAAGGCAAGCTCTGAAAGATCTCCGGTACCAATGACAAAACCGCCTGTTTTGTTTGCGATATCCATAATGACCTGAGTGCGCTCTCTTGCCTGACCGTTTTCAAATGTTACATCAAGCACATCCATACTCTGTCCGATATCTTCAAAATGCTGTCTGACAGCCTTTGATATATCTATATCCATGAAGCTTGTGCCATAATTTTCTGCGAGTATCTGGGCATTGCTTTTGGTGCGCTTTGTCGTTCCGAAGCACGGCATTGTAACGGCTATGATATCTTTTCTGCTTCGTCCCAGCATATCCATTGAATGAACAGCCACTATCAGCGCAAGAGTAGAATCAAGTCCTCCTGAAAGACCCAGTACAACACTTTTGGCATTGGTGTGTTCTATTCTCTTTGCAAGTCCCGTTGCCTGTATTGTCAGTATTTCTTCGCATCGCTCATCAAGCCTTGCTTTATCAGCAGGCACAAAGGGTGTGGGACTGATATATCTGCCAAGCTCCAGTTCTTTGAGGTCTATATCAAAGGGTACTGTTCTGAGTTCGTTTCTTCCCTCAAAGGTGTTTGCCCTTGCGCGTTCATTTTCAAGCTTTTGCAGATCTGTGTCTGCATAGATTATTCCACTTCCAAAACGCTTTGACTCACTGAGGAGCGCACCGTTCTCACATATTATATCGTGTCCTGAAAAAACCAGATCGGTAGTGCTTTCTCCTATACCTGCGCTTGCGTATACATAAGTGGACAGCAGACGAGCTGATTGTGATTTTATCAGAAGTCTGCGGTAGTCTGCCTTTCCTATCACTTCATCGCTTGCTGAGAGATTTGCAATAACTGTTGCTCCGTTTATAGCTAACTTTCCCGAAGGCGGCTCAGGTGTCCACAGATCTTCGCACAGCTCAACTCCTATCCTGAACTCCGGCATTGAAGTACAGGAAAAGATTACATCCGGGTCGATAACAGTATCCTTACCGCAGAAGCGGATAGTGTTTTTGGAAACATCAGATGAAAGCTGTCTGCCGGAAGTAAAATGACGCACCTCGTAAAACTCAGAATAATTAGGTATATAGGTTTTTGGCACAAGACCTAAAAGCTCCCCTTTGCATATTACTGCCGCACAGTTATAAAGCGCGGAGAAAGCTCTTACAGGCAAGCCCACCATCAGTACAGCGTCAAGCTCACGGGTGGATGTCATTATCTGGCATAGCGCTTTTTCTGCCGAGATCAGCAGTGAGTTTTGCAGGAACAGATCAGAACAGGTATATCCCGTAATGCAAAGCTCAGGAAAGACCACAAGCGATGCTCCATGCTCACAGGCTTCCTTTGCCATTGAAATAACAGCCTCAGCATTGTAGCCGCAGTCAGCAACTCTTATCTTTGGTGTTGCACAGGCAACACGCACAAATCCGTCGTTCATATATTTCACCCCTATATTATTTTGCTCTCATTCTCGGTTATTAAATACTATTCTACACTATTGTACCCCAAAAAACAAGTACGCAGAGCCTGCGCTCCCGATTCGCGCTACGACTTTCGCATGATAGGGAAAGTTTGCGCCCACGCAAAACGGCGCAGACTTGTCAGAAATCCGTCTCCATCCGCCGGCGCAGCCCTAAAGAGGCTGCTGTTTCGGCTGTTTTTTACGAACTTAAAATTTTTTCTCCTAATCAACTTATGCGCCTGCATATTCCAAAGTGCAATGTACAATGTTCTGCTACAAAACTTCAGACGTGAACAACAATAGCCAAAGTGCTCCCTTTGGAGCACGACGCGGACGGCACATAAAAAATCAAATGCGTTGTTAAGTCGTCCAGCGGGGTCACCCGCTCCAGTGGGGTCACCCGCTCCAGTGGGGTCACGCACTGGAATTACACACTTAGAACATTTCGTGATGTGCAAATACAAGTTACAAAAACGGCTGCCCGATCGGGCAGCCGCATAAAACTATCTTTTTTAATTGGTTTGCATCTTAAGGATATTAAAGCCTTAAACAACAGGTGTTACTTTTCAAGACCCAATTCTTCTTCCTTGGACTTTTTCTTCTTGCTGCGTTTTTTGTCGCTGTCATCCTCAGCTTCAGCTTTTTCCTTTTTGTTGGCTTCAACGGTCTTGGGCTGCTTGCCGGGAGTGTCTACAGAAGATATAGCCCACTTTTTAAAACGCATTCTTGTTTTGTCACTGCCCGTTTCAATGATAAATGTTTCATCATCATCACGTACTGCGATAACACGTCCGACTATACCGCCGATAGTAGTAACATCATCACCGATTTCTATGCTGTTTCTGAGTTCTTCCTCCTGCTGCTGCTTTTTCTTCTGAGGACGGATAAACAGAAAATAAGCCGCTGCTATAACTACGACCCATATTCCGATAGTAAGAACCATCTGCCAGACATCAGTTGTTCCTGCTGCTGTACCGTTAGCACCGGAAGCAGCTTTTGAAGCCTCGCCTGCAAGTAAATCAAAATTCATAGCTTTCCCTCTCCTGTCATGAAATATAATAATCAACTTATAAATAACATAACCATTATATCAATTTTGAAATTCTGTTTCAATAGTCATAATTGATATTCTCTTATTCAAAACGGCGATTTATTATGTGAAAAAAACAACAAACAACTTCAAAAACAAAACTATCGGCTGCCTGTTCTTATAAGCAGCCGATAGTAATTATATTCTTGTGTCAAGTATGGGGACATACCGCTGATAGAATTCCTCAAAGCTATCGTTATCTATAGCTTCACGAATCTTCATAAGAAGCGTGTTATAGAACCATATATTATGCATTACGCAAAGACGCATGGCAAGCATCTCTCCGCTTTTGAAAAGATGACGTATATACGCCCTTGTAAAGTTCCTGCACACGGGACAATCACACTCGGTATCTATTGGTTCCTCATCAAGTGCATATCTTGCATTCATCATGTTGCGCCTGCCGCTCCATGTAAAGACATTTGCGTGTCTTGCGTTTCTTGTGGGCATAACACAGTCAAACATATCAATACCCCTGTGAACTGCTTCAAGTATATTCACAGGCGTACCCACACCCATAAGATATCTGGGCTTGTCTGAGGGCATATGCTCCTCAACAACGTCAATGGTGTGGTACATCTCCTCAGCGCTCTCGCCTACAGCAAGACCTCCTATAGCGTATCCCTCAAGCTCCAGCTCAGCTATACGCTTCATATGGTCAATACGAAGGTCATCATATGTAGAGCCTTGATTAATACCAAAAAGCATCTGCTGTCTGTTTATAGTGCTTTCAAGAGAATTAAGCTCTTTCATTTTATCACGGCATCTGCACAGCCATCGAAAAGTCCTGTCACAGGAGCTTTTTGTATAATCGTATGGAGCAGGGTTTTCAATACACTCATCAAATGCCATTGCTATTGTAGAACCAAGATTTGACTGTATGGTCATGCTTTCCTCCGGACCCATAAATATTTTGCGTCCGTCTATATGTGAGGAAAAATACACACCCTCTTCTTTTATTTTCCTTAGCTTTGCCAGTGAGAAAACCTGAAAACCGCCGCTGTCCGTAAGTATCGGCTTATCCCAGAGAGTGAACTTATGCAGACCGCCCAGCTTTTTTACATTTTCATCTCCCGGACGAAGATGAAGATGATAGGTATTGCACAGCTGCACCTGACATCTCAGTTCCTTCAGGTCAAGTGCAGACACTGCACCCTTTATCGCTCCGCAGGTTGCAACATTCATAAACGCCGGTGTCTGTACCGTTCCGTGCGGTGTTGTAAGCTCGCCCCTGCGTGCAAGTCCGTTCTTTTTTATTAGCTTATACATATAAAGCTGCACTCCGGATCATTCTTCAGAGGACTCTTCTTTAGCTGCCGCCTCTGCTGCCATTTTTGCTCTCTTCTGTGCCTCTGCTACCTCAGCTTCGAAATCTGCACGCTGTTTTGCTGCAAGCTTATTTCTTTCCTCTGCTTTTGTGAATTTGAGAGGCTTATCATCACCGTCAACGAGAGCGGTCATTTCATTTTTGTCAAAAACTGCAACTGTACCTACGGGCATTTGCAGCACTCTGAGAGCTTCAGGACGGAACTCCATAAACTTGTAAGAGGGCATTCTCTCATAATCATCAGACTTATGGTTATCCTCATCAGGGTCATCCAGAAGACCAAAGTACCAGCCTGAATCGCCGTCCTTAGCCTTTTCCTGTCTGTTCATGTAAACGTTCTCGGCATTTTTTGCAGCCTTGAGAACAAGCACTGTATCCCTCATAGTAGTGGGTTCGGGAGTAGCCTTAGCAACAGAAACGCACTCCATCTGCATATTTTGTACAACGAGTGTAGGAGTAACATTATCTGTTCTTGTTTTAGTGGGGTCATTTCTGTAGTCCGTAGACTGTACGAGCCAGAATTTGTTGCCCTTATCGTCAGTTCTTTCCGTCAGGAAGAAATATCCCCATCCAAAGCACAGCACGAATTTATTGTTGAAAATATTAGTCTTCTGGCTTACCTGTGCAAGCACCTTCATCAAAGCACCTGCTGCATTTTTAAGCGGAAGATCAGAATACATTCTTACTGTCTGCTCTCTTATTTTTGCTTCAAAAGTTATCATTATTAAAATCCTCTCTGTTTTTAATTTATATAAAAATATTGTATAACAATTTGTTTTTTTTGTCAACGATGATAAAGTATTATTTTCCGCCGCTATTCATTATTTCTCTCAACGACCTCCACAATAGTTCGTGCGGGCAGACAGACTATTGTCTCTCCGACATCAGAGATCCTGCCCTTGTTTACACATATTTTATCCGGACATCCTGAGCTTTCCACATATACGCTTTCATTGTTTACAACTATGACCAGATCTATTCCGTTGTCACCGTGAAGCTCCTGCCTTGTATCTGTTTTAAGGTCAAGCTCCAGTACTACTTCACCGGACACTCTCACCTGTGCAATGTTTCCTTTTTCGCTGAATATCCCCTGCAATATTATCCACAACGCACACAGCAGTATCACCAGCACTATACAAAAAGGCACCGCAAGCTTTTTGATTTTCTCTTTCATAGTTCTTACCTCTTTATTACAGTGCAGTTATATCCGTCAGCCATTTCAAGAACATCGGAAAGTCCGTCTGTAATGTATATGTTCATATTATCATCAACGAGCACTGCTTCAATTTCTGTATGTGTTTTACAATAATCAAAAGCTTTATCCTTTCCCATCACAAACAGAGCCGTAGATAAAGCGTCACAGGTCACACCGCTTTCTCCTATAACGGTTGCGGAAATAATGCCGTTATCAGCCGGATGACCGTCAGCAGGGTCGATTATATGCCAATACAGGTTACCGTCCTCACCCTCAAAAAATCTCTCATAGTTTCCCGACGTAACTACCGCCTTGTTTTCTACATTTATTGTACATATATAGCTGCTTGTATCTTCAGGGTTTTCCACAGCAACCTTCCATAGCTCACCGTTAGTTTTTTTACCGACTGTCTGCACATTTCCTCCAAGATTTATAAGAGCGGAGGATATACCGTTTTCTCTCATGATATCGCAAATTCTGTCGCTTGTATAGCCCTTTGCCACAGAGCCGAGATCTATTTCATAGCCATCAGGCACGGTCACGGTATCGCCCTCAACAGAGATTTTTTCATAACCCACATTTTCAAGTAGTTCCCTGAGCTTGTTATCATCCGGTATTTTATAATCTTCCGTTGTAAAACCCCATTCTTTAAGTACAGAATAAACGCTGATATCCAATGCACCATCAGTTTCCTGAGATTTTTCCAGCGACATCCTTATAAGATTAGCAGTATCCTCACTGACATCAACACTGCTGCCCTTACTGTTGTTTATTTTTGATATATCGCTGTCCGTGTCATTTACATTAAAAAGCTTTTCAAGTCTTTGAATCTCTTCTTTTGCGCAGTCTATAGCGACCTGCCCATTGCTTCCATAAGCTTTGATCGTCATAAACGTATCCATAGCATAAACATCAGCAGCATACTCTTTATAAGCATCTGAATCCGCAATGGTATTTTCGCTGTTATCATTATTACCGGTTCCGCAGCCTGCGAGGGCAATCATAGCTGCCGCAGCCAAAGATGCTATAATTTTTCTGACATTCAAGCGCATCCCAACACCACATTTCATACATCATATTGATCATTGTTTCAAAATTATACCAATTCCCCTCATTGTTGTCAAACCACTATCAGGAATATTAATGAATATTGAAAACGGAAAAAGTGAATAGTTGTGGTACATTTTCGTACACCAATGGCACTTCCGACGGGCGCACGCAAAAATGAATTATAGTAAGTGTTATAAAAAAGTGTTATAAAAAACTACAACTTCAAACAGTACAGGCGCATGGAGTTGAGTAGGGGAAAGAAACTGTATATTCAAAGAAATCAGCCGAAACAGCAGGCTCTTAGCCTGCGCCGGCGGATGGGGAGTATTGTCTGACAAGTGCGCGCCGTCAATCGCGGACAGGAAAAGTTGAGGTTATATTATCAAAGTGAGCTTTAGCGAACGCCGGCGCGAATCGGGAGCGCAGGCTCTGCGCCGCCGTCAATCGCGGACAGGAAAAGTTGAGGTTATATTATCAAAGTGAGCTTTAGCGAACGCCGGCGCGAATCGGGAGCGCAAGCCTTGCCACGTCAATCTAATTTGGAAATTATTTTGTTACTTTTCAGAATCAACCTTATTTCTTGAGCTTGCCGAAAGGGCTTAAAGTGCGTTTTTTCTAATTAATTAAACCTGACAGGCATAGTAAAGTGTGCATAAGTCACTCAAAGATTATTCGCTTAACGCTCAAAATGACATCTTATTAAACTTTGTATCATTTTGATGTCTGAATTAGATTGACGTGCAAGCCTTGCGCCGCTGGGTTGAAATGTTGAGGGATGTGTGGTAGAATTATGATAGTTTGTTTTGCGTGTGAATTGGGCATGGATGATCGGGGATCGTCGAGGGCTTGCGTGAAATGGGCACAGTGTTATGCTGTAAATAAAACAGACAGGATGGGTGTACAAATGGCTGCTGTAAAAAGAATTTTTGTTGAAAAACGTGACGGCTTTGATGTAGAGGCCTCCAATCTTATGGCTGACCTCAGAAACAATCTCGGACTTACCGCTATAGAAAAGGTAAGAATAATTAACCGCTATGATATCAGCGGACTTGAAGGCGAAAGCTTTGAAAAAGCAAAGTCCACTATACTCAGCGAAACTAATGCTGATATCGTGTATGATGAAGTATTGCCTGAGGATGAGGATTTCCGTATGTTTGCAATGGAGTACCTTCCGGGTCAGTATGACCAGAGGGCAGACTCCGCTTCTCAGTGCGTTCAGCTGCTGACTCAGGGTGAAAGACCTCAGGTGGTCAGTGCAAAGCTTATCGGTGTAAAGGGCAGTATCTCTGATGAGGATTTTAAGAAAATACAGGGCTACCTTATTAACCCCGTTGAATCAAGACTCGCTTCCTTTGAAAAGCCGGAGTCTCTGGATATGAAAGCTGACAGACCTGAGGATGTGGCTGTTGTTGAAGGCTTTACATCATGGGATGATCAGCAGATGAAAGATTACTTTGAGTCTATGGGCTTTGCTATGACACTCTCAGATCTTAAGTTCTGCCGTGATTACTTCCGTGACGATGAACACAGAGATCCTACAGTAACTGAGCTTCGCGTTATAGATACGTATTGGTCGGATCACTGCCGCCATACTACTTTCCTGACAAGACTTGAAAAAATAGAAATAGAAAAAAGTGCGCTTACCAAAACAATAGAAGATGCACTTGCTCTTTATTATGAAAGCCGTGAGGAGATCTACGGCAAGGACAGCACAAGAGACGTCTCTCTTATGGATATGGCGCTTGTGGGTATGAAGCTGCTCAAAAAGCGTGGAATGATACCTGATCTTGACCAGAGTGATGAGATAAACGCCTGCTCTATTGAAGTGCCTGTTACTATTGACGGCAAAACAGAACAGTGGCTTGTGCAGTTCAAAAACGAAACTCATAATCACCCCACAGAGATAGAACCCTTCGGCGGTGCTGCGACCTGTCTTGGCGGTGCAATACGTGACCCGCTTTCGGGACGTGCATATGTTTATCAGGCTATGCGTGTTACAGGTTCGGGCGACCCGACACTGCCCTTTGAGCAGACAATGGAGGGTAAGCTCCCTTCCGCAAAGATAACTACAGGTGCGGCAGCAGGCTACAGTTCTTACGGTAACCAGATCGGTCTTGCAACAGGTCAGGTAACGGAACTGTATGACAAGGGCTACGTTGCTAAGAGACTTGAAATCGGTGCTGTTATCGGCGCGTCACCCAAAGCAAATGTTGTACGTGATGTTCCTGCTCCTGATGATGTTATCGTGCTTCTGGGCGGAAGAACAGGCCGTGACGGCTGCGGCGGTGCGACAGGTTCATCGAAGGCTCATACCATGGACTCTATCGAGACCTGCGGCGCAGAGGTACAAAAGGGCAATCCCCCTACAGAGAGAAAAATACAGCGTCTCTTCAGGAACAGTGAAGTCTCAACTCTTATCAAACGCTGCAATGACTTTGGTGCAGGCGGCGTGTGCGTTGCCATAGGCGAGCTTGCTGATGGTCTTACTGTTGACCTTGACAAGGTAACAAAGAAATATGACGGCCTTGACGGTACAGAGCTTGCTATATCAGAGTCTCAGGAGAGAATGGCAGTAGTGCTTGACCCGAAGGATGTAGATAAATTCATTAAAGAAGCCGACAAGGAAAATCTTGAAGCTACGGCTGTAGCTGTAGTTACAGAGTCTCCTCGTCTGACAATGCAGTGGAGAGGCAAAACTATCGTTGACCTCAGCCGTAAATTCCTTAATACAAACGGCGTTACACAGACTGCTCAGGCTTATATAACAGCTCCGGATGCTGATAAATGCTACCGCAGACTTGCGCCGGAAGCATTGAAGGATATGGAGCCTGCAAAGGCTTTCAAGGCAAATCTTTCCAGACTTGAGGTATGTTCACAGAAGGGACTTTGTGAGCGCTTTGACTCAAGTATCGGTGCTGCTACAGTTCTCATGCCCTTCGGCGGAGTAACACAGCTCACACCGCAGGATGCAATGGCTGCAAAGCTTCCTCTCCTTGAAGGAGAAACGGATGACGCTACTGCTATGGCTTACGGTTATATACCGGGTATTTCAAGATGGAGCCCCTTCCACGGTGCTGCATATGCTGTAGTAGAGTCTCTTTCAAAGCTCCTTGCAATAGGTGCCGACCCCCTTACAGCAAGACTTACGTTCCAGGAATATTTTGAGCGTCTCCATGATGTTCCATCCAGATGGGGCAAGCCGGCTGCTGCACTTTTAGGATCTCTCGTTGCTCAGATAAAAATGGGTCTGCCGTCTATCGGAGGAAAGGACAGTATGTCGGGTTCCTTCGAGGATCTGGATGTTCCGCCGACACTTGTAAGCTTTGCTGTGGCAATGACTAAGGCTTCAAAGACAGTATCCGCAGAATTCAAAAAGAGCGGTTCAAAGGTAATATATGTTCCTGTACCGGAGGATAAGGCTTCTCTTCTGCCGGATTGGGAAAAACTCAAAGAAATGTACAGAGCAGTCTTTAAGCTGACAGACAGCGGTAAAATTCTTTCCGCATACACCGTTAAAGAGGGCGGTGCGGCTGCTGCTGTTGCAAAGATGTGCTTTGGCAACAGGATAGGCTTCAGCTTTAAGAAGGAGCTTACCAATGATGAGCTTTTCGCACCTCTCAGCGGTTCACTTATAATCGAGCTTGCAGACGGCGCAGAGCTTGACGCTTCCGTACTTTCCTACGAGCTTGGTACCACAACAGATGATGGAAATATAACTGTAAATGGTACAGCGCTTTCACTTGATGAGCTTATCAATGAGTGGACAAGCAAATTAGAGGGTGTATTCCCTGTAAAGGCTGCCTGCCCTGAAAATAACACAGATATACCGCTTTACACAGAGCGCAGCACATCCTCACCTGTAATAAAGACTGCAAAGCCAAAAGTATTCATTCCTGTATTCCCGGGTACAAACTGTGAGGTGGATACAGCCAGAGCCTTTGCAAAGGCAGGCGCAGAGCCAAAGCTTCTTATTGTAAGGAACCTGACTCCGAACGCTATCGAAGAGACTATCGAAGAAATGCTTCGTCTTATAGAGCAGTCACAGATGATAATGCTTCCCGGCGGCTTCTCAGGCGGTGACGAGCCTGACGGTTCCGGTAAGTTTATAGCTACCACATTCAGAAATCCGAGAGTTGCTGAGGCTGTAAACACACTTCTTAAAAAGCGTGACGGACTCATGCTCGGTATCTGCAACGGCTTCCAGGCACTTATCAAACTGGGACTTGTACCCTACGGCGAGATAACAGACCTTAAAGCAAACGACCCCACACTTACCTTCAACACTGTAGGCAGACACATATCAAGAATGGCATATACAAGGATAACATCCGTAAAGTCACCTTGGTTCTCACAGGTAAATGCCGGCGATATCCATGCTGTACCGATCTCACACGGTGAGGGACGTTTTGTGGCTGATGATGAAATGCTCCGGAAGCTCATTGCAAACGGACAGATAGCTACTCAGTATGTATCTCCTGACGGCAATGTTGCAGCTGACATCGAATACAACCCCAACGGTTCTGTTTGTGCCATAGAGGGCATTACCAGTCCTGACGGACGAGTTCTCGGCAAAATGGGACATTCAGAAAGAAAGGGCGACAATCTTTATTTCAATGTGCCCTTTGAGAAAGACCAGAAGATATTTGAAAGCGGCGTAGCATATTTTAAATAATTTGCCGCCTTGCTTAATAGCATATTAAATATGTAAAAATAACCACCGCCGCATAACAAATTATCGTTATGCGGCGGTGGCTTTTAAGTTAATAGAATGGTGATAACATGAATATCAGCAGTTTTAGGAAAGGGGTATGGGGAATAACCCTTTTTCCGCGTTCTGCGGCAAAAGTTGTAGACGTGCCGGCAAGCTGCCGGTGCCGATTCGCGGGGCAGCTTTTGAACGAGCGGGTAGGTATATGTCCGCGCTTACGGCTTTTAAGAGCAAAACTACAGACGTGTTCAGCAATAGCCAAAGTGCTCCCTGAGGAGCACGACGCGGCGCAAGGCTTGCGCACCCGATTCGCGCTACAGCTTCAAATAAATAATTAATGTTTGTGTCCGCGCTCACGGCTTTTAAGAGCAAAGCTACAGACGTGTTCAGCAATAGCCAAAGTGCTCCCTCAGGAGCACGACGCGGCGCAAGGCTTGCGCACCCGATTCGCGCTACAGCTTTTGAATGAACGGGTAGGTATGTGTCCGCGCTTACGACTTTTAAGAGCAAAGCCGTAGACGTGCACTGAAATAGCCAAAGTGCTCCCTGAGGAGCACGACGCGGACTGCCCGATCAGAAGCAAATGCGTTCTAAGTTGTCCAGTGCGGTCACGCACCCGGCGGATTTGTTCATAAGCTTTAGTGTTTATGAAATCATTTCGCTACGATATTTATGAGCTTGCCCTTGACGTATATTTCCTTGATGATGTTTTTTCCGTCAATAAAGGACTTTACCTTTTCACTCTCTTTTGCAAGTGCCAATGCTCCGTTCTGGTCGATATCAGCCGGAACGGTTATCTTGTCCCTGACTTTGCCGTTTACCTGTACTGCGATCTCTACGGTGTCGTCAACGCATTTGCTTTCGTCATATGACGGCCACTGCGCTCTTGAAACAAAGCCTTCACCTAACTTTGCAGTGCTCCATACCTCTTCGGCAGCGTGGGGGGCAAAGGGACTGATGAGTATAGTGAATATTTTCAGCTCTTCCTTAGTAACAGAACCTGTCGCATAGATATCGTTAATAAGTGACATAAGAGCCGCAATGGCTGTGTTGAACTTCAGAGCCTCCACATCTTCACCGACCTTCTTGATAGCCTTGTGGAAATTACCCTCCAGTTCGGGACGAAGGGCGTCACCCTTTATCATGCCCTCCAGCCCGCAGAAACGCTCGATAAATCTGCGGCAGCCCTTTATACTGCTTGAATTCCATGGTGCGGCATTCTCGAAGTCTCCGATGAACATTTCAAACATACGCATGGTATCTGCGCCATAGGTATTTACGATGTCATCAGGGTTAACTACGTTGCCCCTTGATTTACTCATTTTCTCGCCGTTCTCTCCCAGTATCATGCCGTGACTTGTACGCTTTGCGTAAGGCTCAGGAGTGGGAACTACCTTTATATCATAGAGGAACTTGTGCCAGAAACGGCTGTACAGCAGGTGAAGTGTGGTATGCTCCATTCCGCCGTTGTACCAGTCTACTGGTGACCAGTATTCAAGTGCTTCCTTGCTTGCCAGTGCGTTGTCATTGTGGGGATCCATATATCTCAGGAAGTACCATGAGGAGCCTGCCCACTGTGGCATGGTGTCTGTCTCTCTCTTTGCAGGCTTGCCGCATTCCGGACAGGTGGTATTTACCCAGTCCGTTATTTTGGCAAGGGGAGACTCACCGTTGTCTGTAGGCTCATAGGACTCTACGTCAGGAAGCTCCAGCGGCAGCTGACTTTCCGGCAGCGGAACTGCACCGCAGCATGGGCAGTGAACTATCGGGATAGGTTCGCCCCAGTAACGCTGACGGGAGAACACCCAGTCACGCAGCTTGAAGTTTACCTTTGCCTTGCCCTTTCCTGTTTCTGTGAGGACGTCGATTATCTTCTTCTTTGCGTCCTCTACAGACAGATCATTCAGGTAATCGGAGTTTACCATTATACCTGTTGCACAGTCGGTAAATGCTTCTTTCTGTACATCCTCGCCGCCCTTTACTACTTCGATAATGGGCAGGTCGAATTTCTTTGCAAAATCGTGGTCACGGGTATCGTGTGCAGGAACAGCCATTATAGCGCCTGTGCCATAGGATACCAGTACGTAGTCAGAAATAAATATAGGTATCTGTCTGCCGTTTACGGGATTTATAGCTTCTACACCGTCAATGCGCACACCTGTCTTATCCTTTGCTACCTCTGTACGCTCAAAATCGGATTTTCTTGCAGCAGCCTCCTGATATGCCTTTATCTCATCCATATTTTTAATAACCGATGAGAGCTTCTCTATGATAGGATGCTCAGGGGAAATTACCATATATGTTGCGCCGAAAAGGGTATCAGGTCTTGTGGTATATACTGTAAGGATATCGCCGGTGGTAGTGGTGAAGTCCACCTCTGCACCGGTAGAGCGTCCTATCCAGTTTTTCTGCTGTGCCTTAACTCTGTCGGGATAGTTTACAAGGTCAAGGTCGCTTATAAGTCTGTCAGCATATGCGGTGATCTTCAGCATCCACTGGGACTTTACCTTTCTTACGACCTCACTGCCGCAGCGTTCGCACACGCCGTTGACTACCTCTTCATTAGCGAGAACGCACTTACAGGAGGTACACCAGTTTACAGCCATTTCCTTTTTATATGCAAGACCGTTCTTAAAAAGCTGGAGGAATATCCACTGTGTCCATTTGTAGTATTTAGGGTCAGTGGTATTTATCTCTCTGCTCCAGTCAAAGGAAATACCAAGTGACTGAAGCTGACTCTTGAAGCGTGCTACATTCTTTGCGGTGACAGCCTTCGGGTGAACATGATTTTTTATTGCATAGTTCTCCGTAGGCAGACCAAAAGCGTCCCAGCCGATAGGGTAGAGGACATTATAACCCTGCTGTCTGCGTTTTCTTGCGATGATATCAAGCGCAGTATATGAACGGGGGTGTCCGACATGGAGTCCCTGTCCCGAAGGGTATGGGAACTCAATAAGTGTATAGAACTTAGGTTTGTCGCTGTTTGCTTCAGCGTGGAAGATACCTGCTTCCTCCCATTTTTTCTGCCATTTCTCTTCAATGTTCTTATGATCGTATTTCAAAATTATCTCTCCTTCACTGCGCAGAGCCTGCACTCCCGCTTCGCGGCGGCAAGCTGCCGCTCCCGATTCGCGGCGGCGTTCGCTGCGCTCACTTTGTTCTTTATGACCGAAACTCTTCCTGTCCGCGTCTGGCAGTACAGACGGCGATCTGACTTTTTATATCATGACGTCTGGAAAAGCAACGGCAGTGGCATTTCTTCGATATCAGAGATATCCACCTCTTCGCCGCGCAGAGCCTGCACTCATTTTGTTCTTTATGACCGAAACTCTTCCTGTCCGCGTCTGACGGTTCAGACGGCAATCTGACTCTTTATATCATGACGTCGGGAAAAGCAACGACAGTGGCATTTCTTCGATATCAGAGATATCAACCTCTTCGCCGTCCTGCCACAGTCTTTCAAGACTGTAATATTCACGTGCTTCCTCAGAGAACACATGAACTATAACATCCACATAGTCCAGAAGTATCCATGAGTCGGAGCGGTAGCCTTCGATGTGGCTTACGCTTATTCCCTCGTTGTCAAGTCTGAATTCTACATTATCCGCAAGAGATCTTACGTGAGTGTTTGACGAGCCTGTAGCTATTACAAAGTAGTCTGCAATTGAAGATATATCACGTATCTTTATAAGCTTTACATCCTCGCCCTTTCTTTCACAAAGCGATTTCACAGCCGCTCTTGCTGTTTCCAGTGATGTCATTTATTATCCTCCCTTTTTCAAGTACGGAATGTGCAGTACGCGGAAATTCAGCATAAACCTCCGATGTACGTACTCACCTTCCACTATACTATTATTATTTTGATTTGCTTTTTGCTTTCAGCCCTGCCATTTCGTTATAGCCTGCAAAAGTATCAGGGGCTATTGTGAGCTTTCTTTCTGCAAGGTCTGCAATGGTGAAAGCCATACCCTCAAGCACGGCTTCATCAAGACTCTTGTCTGCGACCTTGCGCATTTTTTCAACTCCGTCATAGTCACGGTCGGCAGAGGTGAAGTCCGCAATAAATATCACCTTATCAAGCAGAGTCATTCCTGCCCTGCCGGTGGTGTGATAGCGTATCGCATCAATTATCTCCCTGTCGTTTATGCCAAGCTCTGTCTGTACAAAAGCACTGCCGGATATAGCGTGCCATAGCTTTGGTGATGACTTTTCAAGCTCGGACAGCTCAATGCCTGCTTTAGCGATAAGCTCCATCTGCTCCTCTTCCTCAGTTTCTTTGGTAGCGTCATGGAGAATTCCGGCAAGCTCGGCTTTTTTTGCATCAGCGCCATATTTTTTTGCAAGGCGCACAGCTTCCTTGGCAACATTCTTTGAATGTTTGAAGCGTGCGCTTTTCATGCGCCGGCTTATTATTTCTTCATATTCTTTATAACCCATTATATCAGCTCCATAGCTATATCAATTCCACTATATTATAACAATATATTTCCCTTGTTGCAAGGCTAAGTAAAAATTTTTTGACCCGATTCTTTTCCGTATAGTATTCAGACAAACATGAAAACTAACAAATCGTAGAACATATGCAGGATAATTGGTATCCAGAGATTTTTTGTCTTTATAAAGCACATACTGAAAACGATGCTCAACACGATAATGGATACAAATGCCATACTGCTGAAATTTACAGCAAATACACCGTCGTGTATCCAGATAGGGAAGTGTATTATCAGGAACATCACAGAGTTGACAGCTGCTGCGATATACTTCTTTGTATCTGTATCTGCATTTTTGAGAGTGGCGTTAAGGAGCCAGCCTCTGAATACAGCCTCTTCCGTTATGCCTACGAAAAGCACCGTTACGATATCCGACGGCTTGAAGCTTTCCGAAATATACAGTCCGTGCTTTGACATTACCGGTCTGATAAGTACGATTATACCAAGCAGAACAGCTATGGATAGATATATAAAATCAGATTTTTTGAAACGGAACATATCTTTCAGTCCCACGTAAAGCTCGCTCTCAAAGCGCTTTACAAGAAGCAGTGCAGGAACTGTCCATACAAGATTTTTTACTATGGCATTGCGTATTATTCCGGCTGTCATATTATCTGCTGCTGAATAGAGTATATCCTTGAAAACAAGCTCGCATACCGCCCATGCTGCATAGAAAAGAACAGTATATATCGCAAGCACTGCAAGAAGTCTTTTGTTTTTTATCATATGCTTTGTCACCCGCCGTATCCGTATTTCTTTCTGTTTTTTATTATCAGCGTAAGGCTGACAAAAAGGGAAAGTGTTTCCGCTGCGATTATCGCTGCCCATATTCCGTTCAGTCCCAGCCAAAGGGGCAGCAGTAAAACCATTGATATCTGGAACAGAAAAATCCTCAGAAAGGATATTACAGCTGAGGAAAGACCATCGTTAAGTGCTGTAAAAAATGATGACGCATATATATTTATCCAGCCGATAAGATATGACATAGAATATATCCTTATGGCATTTGCGGTCATTCGCATAAGTCCCTTGTCGTAGCTTACAAATATACCTGCAAGAAACTCTGATGAAAGCTCTGCAAGCAGTGTCAGAACAAATGCGGATACAGCAAGCAGCCGTATGCTTTTTCCCAATAGATTTTTCAGTTCTTTTGTGTTTCCGGCACCGTAATTATATCCTGTCAGAGGTGCCGTTCCCACAGAATACCCCAGATATATACCTACGAATATGAAACCGACATACATTATGATACCATAGGCTGTAACACCGTCCTTGCCGGCATATTTCATCAGTTGCATATTGTACATCATGTTGACAACGGAAAACGAGAGATTAGTCACCATCTCTGAGGAACCATTGGTGCAGGCTTTAAGTATCGGCTTTAGCTCAAACTTAGTTTTTACGAGACGCAGCAGACTTTTATTGTTGGATAGAAAATAGAATAGCGGTACAAATGCCCCCACGCACTGACTAAGTACAGACGCCCATGCAGCACCGGCTACTCCTTCCTTCATAATGTAAACAAACAGAAAGTCCAGTATCATATTTGAAAAACCTGATGCCAGTGAGACTATCAGACCGAAGGTGGGCTTGTTTGCAGTAATCATAAAGCTCTGAAAGCTGTTTTGCAGAATGAAGGGTACAAGACCAATAAATATTATCCATCCGTATTCAATGCAGTAGGGGGCGAGGGTTTTGTCCGCGCCTAAAAGATATGTTACAGGCTCCAGAATGAAAAGCCCCGTAACAGTCAGAATTATACCAGAGATTATCTCAATACATATCAGCATAGAGAAATACCGGTTTGCCGTATCCTTTTTGTTTTCGCCGAGAGTTTTTGAAACTATGGCGCTGCCGCCGGTGCCGAACATAAAGCCTACCGCTCCGGGTATCATAAGCACCGGCATTATGAGATTGACCGCTGCAAAGGCTTCATCCCCTACAAGGTTGGACACAAAGATACCATCCACAACGCCGTAAATGGAAGTGAATATCATCATCACGATAGTAGGCAGCGTGAACTTTATAAGCTTCTTATATGTAAAATGGTCAGAAATACTGATTTTTGTGTCATTGCTCATTGGCATCACTTCTTTCTTTAATAATTATCCGTTTTTTATCGTACATTAATCGATTTGACCGGCTGCTTAACGGGGGAAACCCTTTCCCAAAACAAGAATTACTATTATCTGCTGTTTGATCGTTATATCGCGAAAATATACATAATTTGGCTATTCAGGTGTAAAGCCGGTTGCGCAGGATATATTCTTCCACACTTTCAGGTACGAGGGATGAGATGCTTTTGCCTTGCTTTATCAATGTGCGTATCTGTGTCGATGATACGGTCATCACTCTCGTTCCGAGCAGACGTGTTCCTGCTCCAAGAGTGTGAAGGTATTCTTCCTGATTTTTAAGGCTCTCCATGCTGTCGTTTCCTCTTGGAACGGCGCATATTTCGGCATATTGAAATATCAGCTCCGGATGCTTCCATTTGTGTATTGACATAAAGCTGTCGGCTCCCGTTATAAGAAAAAGCTTTGCTCCTGCATATTCCTGAGCAAGAGTCTGTAAGGTCATATATGTGTAGCTGCATCCGCCGCGATCAAGTTCAAGACTGCTGACCTCTATATTGTCAGATCCCTCAAACGCGAGTCGGCACATATTCAGACGGTGTAAAGGCGAAGCAGTTCCGCCCTGCTGTTTGAAAGGAGATATGAAAGCTGGCATTATTATTACTTTATCAAGGGAAAGCTCTTTTACAAATGCCTGTGAAAGACTGATGTGACCGTTGTGTATAGGGTCGAAGCTTCCTCCGAACATGGCAATATTCATATATGACCGCCCTTTCTTTAATGGGTTTTCTAATGTAAATAAACAAAAAAGGATACTTCCAACAAACAGAGGAAAGCCTGCATAATACAGACCTCCGACCGCTGTGATGGAAATATCCTTAAATTTCTTGTGTACAATACAAATTATTTGTACTTGCGCTTACGAGCTGCTTCAGACTTCTTTTTACGCTTTACAGAAGGCTTTTCATAAGCTTCTCTTTTACGAACTTCAGCAATAATGCCGCCTCTTGCACACTGCTTTTTAAATCTTCTGAGTGCGCTCTCCAGAGATTCGTTATCCTTAATGCGGATCTCAGCCATTTATCTTCCCTCCCATCCGCCATAAGGCAGGGGTTTGTGTCATTACGATACCTAAACATTATAACTCATTACTATGTTCTTGTCAACAAGTAAAAAGCAATAAAAATAATTATTTCTCTATGTTAACATTGCATAAGATTATCTCAGAAATTACTGAAAATGCTTTTTCTTTTATCGGAGGTGTACAAAAAAATCCTTTTGATTTTGCCGATAAAATGTTCAAAAAATGAATTGAAGATATCTTATTTCCAATCAGGAATAAATATGATATAATCAATATGCAGGAAAAATGACAGAAAAAGATGGAACAGAAATATGAGAATAAAAATATATACAGGCTTTATAAGGCGTCAGCTTCTCAAAAGAAAACTGACAGCTATGGGATTTGATCTCAGGAAGGATAGCGGCGGCAAATATTTCTACAGACTTGTGGATAATAAAGATAAAAATGAGCTGAAGCGGCTTGATAAATTTTGCCGCAGAAGGTCTTTGAATTACACATTCACAGATGAGACTACGGAGAGAAGCGCAAGCTATCGCAATAATTTTTTCAGAGAAAACAGGGGAATATTTGGCAGCGGCATATATATGTGCGCATACTGCGGCAGACTTATGGGCAAAGGCACGACCCGTGTGGATCATATAATACCTGTCCAAAAAGCCAGAACGTCAAAATTCTATCAGAGAATTCTGAAACTGAGAGGAATAAAAAATGTCAACGATGTCCGCAATCTTGCTCCCAGCTGTGACCGCTGCAACAGCAGAAAATCAGCCTACGGAGGATTATGGGTGATAAGAGGTATGTTTGGCAGAGCGTGGATAAGGGTGCTTATAAAGGAACTTATCATGCTTGTCTGCGGCGGAATTGCGCTGTATTACTGGTATGGATTTTTGCACGGAATGGTGCAGGGATATTTATGATGTCTCTTTACCGGCGTATTTTATAATAATTATTCCTTTGGAAAAATTACGATAAAATCATTGTTCATTTTTAGCTAATGTGATAAAAATTACTTAATTCCATCAAAAATATTGACTATAAAATCAAGATATAATATAATAATTTAAGATGTATAGAAGTGTACAAATGTACATTTACCCTTAAAAACTGACATAGAGGAGAATTGCTATGGCATTATTGATAAACTGCCCGGAGTGCGGAAACCGAATCGTAAATAACGGTGAGGATTGTCCTTTTTGCGGATACAGCATTAAAGAGGGTAAGTCGAAGGAACAGATGGAGCAGGAGCTTTTAGAAGCAGAAGAAGCTCAGGCAGCAGAAGAAGCCCGTCTTGCAGAGGAGGCTCGCCTTGCGGAGGAAGCCCGTCTTGCGGAAGAGGCTCGCCTTGCAGAGGAAGCTCGCAGAGCAGCTGAAGAGCAGGCAAGGATAGCGGCTGAGCAGGCAAGAGCTGCTGAGGAAGCACGCAGAGCAGAGGAAGCACGCAGAGCAGCAGCGGCACAGGCGGCTGAACAGGCTCGCCGGGCAGCTCAGGCACAAGCACAGGCGCAAGCACAGGCTCAGGCAGCACAGCAGGGCGGCGGTAATATTTATGCAAGATTTCAGCAGAAGACCGCTACAAGAGCACCGCAGCAGGGTTATGCTCAGCAGAGTTATGCTCAGCAGGTGAATAATGTGGATACGCTTCCGGATATGCCTGATGGAAGTGACGGAACACTTCCGCCGATGCAGATAGACAGACCTGTTCCGCTTTCAACTATTGCTAATACAGCGGCAGTTCCGCTGACGCCTATCGCACATGAGAGGGAGGCATCCGTGCTTCCGCCCATGCAGCCCGAACATGAGATATCTATTGAAGAGATAAGAAATACTCCTGCTGTACCGCTTACACCTATACAGGAGGAAGCTATAGATAATGCACTTCCCGACTATCCGGGTGCCGCATCGGCTCCCACAAGAGGTTATCAGCCTCAGATAACAGTGGAGATGCCACAGCAGCCTGCATATCAGCCTGCACCACAGAGACCTGCACCGCAGCCGCCGGTACAGCGTCCGGCACCGCAGCCACAGGTACAGCGTCCGGCACCGCAGCCACAGGTACAACGTCCTGCGCCGCAGCCGCCGGTACAGCGTCCGGCACCACAGCCGGCACCGCAGCCGCCGGTACAGCGTCCGGCACCGCAGCCACAGGTACAGCGTCCGGCACCGCAGCCGGCACCGCAGCCACAGGTACAACGTCCTGCGCCGCAGCTGCCGGTACAGCGTCCGGCACCACAGCCGGCACCGCAGCCACAGGTACAGCGTCCGGCACCGCAGCCCGCACCACAGCCGCCGGTACAGCAGCCGGAATATCAGCCTGCACCGCAGAGACCTGCAAGAACACAGTGGTCATCAAACCCTGAAGACTTCTCGGAGGATGCACAGCCCGCACCACAGCGCAGACCCGCACCGCAGCCGGAACAGCCTGCACCGCAGAGACCTGCAAGAACACAGTGGTCATCAAACCCTGAAGACTTCTCGGAGGATGCACAGCCCGCACCACAGCGCAGACCTGCACCGCAGCCGGAACAGCCTGCACCGCAGAGACCTGCAAGGAGACAGTGGTCATCAAATCCTGATGAATTTTCAGAGGACGCACAGCCTGCACCACAGCGCAGACCTGCACCGCAGCCGGAACAGCCTGCACCACAAAGACCTGCAAGGAGACAGTGGTCATCAGATCCCGGTGAGTTTTCAGACGGAGCACAGCAGCCTGCACGCCGTCCTGCACCACAGCAGCAGAGACAGCAGCCGCCCCAGAGCAGACGTCCTGCACCTTCACAGAGAAGAAGCTCCAAGCTTGAGCTTCAGCCTATAGAGCAGCAGGTAAGCGAAGTAACTGCAACGGGTGAGAGACTTGAAAATCTCCCTCCTCAGCAGACTCCGACGGACGCTAATTTTGATACGGACTCCTATGTAAAGAACCTGAAAAGACAGATAAAGCAAGACGCTATAAATACAAGAAGGAACGAGAAGAACGTAGATGTTCTGAAGAAAGCCGAAAACGTACAGGTCGAGCCCATGAAGTTTGACGGCAAGCAGCTGAGAGGCGCTACTGTAAACGTAGTAACTGCACCTAAGCAGGGCAATAAGAATGTAGGACCTATCGCTGTTGCAATAGTTCTGTTTGTTGCTCTTGTTGCGATAGCTATCTACATATTCATGTTCAGCGGACTTATAGGCGGCAAAACAGAGATAAAGTTCACAAAGCCCTCTGATTGGGGCGATACTGTTTATGCTTATGTTTATAATACCGGCGAGGATCTTTCTTCCAAGAAATCGTTTGACTTTACAAAGTCTGAATTTGCAATGACAAAAGAAAGCGACGGATCGTATTCATATAAAGTCGGTTCAAGCTATAAGGATGGATATGTTATCTTTACTGACGGTGAGAACTACTATCCATCAAAGGATAACGGCAGCAAGATAGAAAACGAAAAGGTTTATTCGGCACCGGGTTCTGAGAGCGCATCTTCGGATGAGTCGGGAGCTTCGTCAGCAGCAGAAAGCTCTGCCGCATAAACATAAGCAGCAAATAATATTTATAATATTCACGACCATGCAGAGTTAAGGCTTTGCATGGTCGTTTTTTCAGCAGATAACAGGTTGGAGCTGTTTTTCCTCAAGAGCGTATTCAAGGGCTTCCGGCAGCTTTGTGAAATCCGCAACTAAGGAATTCGGCTTTTTGAAGGGTTCATCCTGTCTGAACGGTACAAAATAATAATGCCTTGTGTTCAGCAGCTTTCCGATATTCTGTGCGGACGCTCCAAGAGCGTCATTCGTAGCGATACAGATGAGAACCGGCTTTGACTGACGCAGATGTGACTTGACAGCCATAGTTACCGGAGTGTCAGTTACAGCATTTGCTAACTTTGCGGCAGTATTTCCGGTACATGGAGCAACTACCATGATATCTGTCATTTTCTTAGGACCTATGGGTTCGGCGTCCTTTACTGTAGAAATTATTCTCTTTCTGCATATTTCCTCTATCCTGTCCCTCAGTTCCTTTGCATTTCCGAATCTTGTGTCGGTAGAGTAAGCGTTGTATGACATAATGGGAAGTATATCAGCACCCCTTTTTTTAAGTTCCTCCATTTGCAGCAGTGCTTTTTCAAATGTGCAGAAGGATCCGCACATTGCAAAGCCTACCCTCAGTTCTTTCATAGTTGCTCCTCCTCTATGATGTTGTATACGGCATTTTTGATGATCATTCCAGATATTTTAGGGGCAGCCTTTCCGGGAAGCGAAAGTGCGTGTATCGTTTTGATAGACATTCGTCTTGCCGCATCGGTATCAACTCCGCCCGGAAGTGAAGCAAGATCAATAACTATTGACTTTGCAGCAACTCTTGCAAGGGTATGGGCGTCAAACAAAAGATGGGGGACAGTATTGAAGATCAGGTCATACTCGCCTGAGAGCCTGTCTGAGCGTATAGCTTTCATACCTCTTGAATGGATCAGAGCCAGATCTCCGGTTTTTCTTGCGCTGACAGTCACATCAGCTCCCAGTCCCTTCAGCTGTTCTGATAGAACCTTTCCTATCCTGCCATAGCCTGTTACAAGACACGAAGAAGAATGGATAGTTCCTTCGTATTCTCTCATAGCGATCTCAATGGCGCCCTCGCCTGTAGGCACAGCATTTTCGACAGCAAATTCTTCACGCTCGCTGTAGTCATAGATCATGTCTCTGCAAAAGGGCAGACGGCTTTTCATACCGCAGAAAACGGGTTTATTTCCAAGAGAATTTATAAGCTCGGAGTCTATGGCTATAGTCTCCGAAGAGAACGGGGCATTTATAAATGAGCCGTCTCTTGTACATGGCAAAGGCAGTATAAATGCGTCGCAATGTTCAGCAGCATAGGACAGACTCTGAAGCTCAAGTCCCATAGTGTTACTGCATTTATCAAAGCCGCACAGATATACGCTGTAGCCCTCAAGTGCTAAAGACGCTGCGCAGTACAAAAGACGTTTGTCACCTCCGATAATACCAAAGCTTTTTATTCCGGACATAATATACTCCTCTTTTTGTAGTAGATAGCAGAATGATCATCTGTCCTTACATTATATGGTCTTACTCTTTCTTTTGTTAACTTACAGCAAATCATAGGTCAGTTAAACTCCATATACTGTTACAAAGAAATATAGAAAAAAAGACAGACAGTATAAGAGCGTTTAAGATCTTATACTGTCCGTTATGTACACACGGATATTATTTTTTGGCGGGGCTGTTACATGGGGAACCCCCTTTTCCTAAAACCGCTGAATATTATCGTATTTCGGGTACTGATATAGTGACAAACAACCGTCCTTTTTTGCTTACACCTGATATTGATGTTATATTTGCCTTTCCTTTGCCGCGCAGAGTTATTCTGTCGCCGGGCTTTATTTCTTTTGAAACATCTGTGGTAACCGTCCAGTTAACAGCCGCCAGACCTTTTTTTATTTGTTCTGCGGCTTTGCTTCTGGATATGCCGAAGCATTCTGAAGCTATACAGTCAAGCCGCATGGAGCTGACATTTATTGTTCGCTCTTTGTACGCAGGAGGAATAATATCAGCTGTAGAGATCCTTTTCAGGGTGACATTGTATCGGCTTATTTTTTCCAGTGAAAGTTCAACGTGTTCAGCGGCAGAGCTGTGGCAGAAGAATTGTGCTGTATTGCCGCCCGTAATGATATCGCCTATCATCTCACGCTTTATTCCGAGTCCCATAAGAGAGCCTAACACATCCCTGTGAGACAGTTGCACACCTTTCATTGTGGGGCTGACGGAGAAAATGACAATAGGGCTTCCTTCGTCATTACAGTATTTCTCACAGCATACACGGCAAAGGCGGCGTTCGGCGTCATCATATCCTCCCACAAAATCAATGTATCCTGAAAATTCATCAACAGTGCCGATAAGCATCTGCTGTGCAGGGTCAAGAAAATGGGAGTATACGGCACTGTACTGCTTTCTGCTCTGGTTCAGAAGGTCGTTGATCCTCCTGAGCAGAAGGGTTTCCTCCTTATCGGATGTATATTTAGATGAGAGATCCGTATTTATCACTCCAATGTATTATCTTGAATTAAGGTAAACTATATATTCATCAAGGCACATACCAATTGTCTGTATTTTCAGAGCATTGTCAACGCCGACATATCTGAAAAGTGATGGGTCGTATGCAAGACCTGTGTGTTCCTGTTTGTTTTCGGGGTATCTGAGGATAAAACCGTATTTATAAGAATTTTTTATCAGCCAGAAATACGCATCGCTGTCCTGAAAGCTTTCACTTCCTGAAGAAGAAAAACGTACTGACAGTCCGGATTGTGTATCGGCGTGGTTTCCCATAGGCACGGTAAGCTCAGCATCCTCAGCGGCTCTTGCGCTGCTCTCGTTTTCTCTTGCGATAAGACGGCGGACTTCATCGTTATATATCTCATTCTGTTCTTCATAGGAAACATAGCCTGTTTCAAGTATCAGACTGACCTTGTCTTTTTTTGCGGCTTTCATAAGCTTATCCAGATCGTCAAGGATAAGCTTATCCACTTTTATATTTTCATAATCCACGAGATCGAGCTGATAGCCTGATGGAAGCGGGTTGCCCGGAGAGACGAGGGTGAGCAGTTTTTCGCTGTCCACAGAGACAACAGAGACATTTACAGAGCTTTCAGATACAGAATTATCTTCTGTGTTTGGCTTAGAAATGTCAGACAGCTGGCTAAAGCCTACGCTCAGCACTCCTATGATTATAATTATTATCACGATAGGTATAAGTATAACTGCGGTTTTCAGTGTAGAGAGTTCATTTTTTGCAGGCTTTAATTCATTGGATCTTATTGTTTTGTTTTTATTTTTTTTAGGTCTGTCCTTTCCCAGTGTGGAATTGACAGATATTATCTTATTTTTGATACTGCTCACCTCTTCCGGTATTATTAAGGTAGTTCAGAAGGAAACGCTGTGCAAGGCTGTTCTGCATTATTTTTTCAGGAGCATCTTTAATTGAGAACCATTGTGCCTTATCGACTTCTTTTGTATTTATCCTGTCAAGAGAATTGCTGTCTGCTATACAAGTATAGTTAAGCATAAGTGTATTGGATTTTTTGAAGTATTCGCTTTTATTATATTGCAGAGAGGTTACATTAAGTCCTGTTTCCTCAGCGACCTCACGGATAACAGCGGCTTCTGCGTTTTCGCCGCAGTTGATATAACCTGCAACAAGCACGTTGTTGCCTGTTCCGTACTGTTGTATCAGAAGTATTCTGTCCCTTTCCGGAGAAAGCACTATCATACTGACAGCAGTAGAAAAAACAGGAAATCTGAAATCTCCGCAGGTCTCGCAATACGGTATCATACCCTCATCTTCAAGATATTTTTCTTTAAGCCGTGTACCACACTCAATACAATATTTCATATTTCACCCCATACAGAGACCGAATAATTCAAAGTACAATAATAAGTCCAAAGCCCGAAGCTCAGAACAAACCCACTATAATTCGTTGCTGCACCCTAAGCTCTCTTACTACGAGCGCTTTAGCAAAAACGTACCGCCATTCCACTTTCCAAATTCCACATTTTATAGAGCTATTCGATATTCACTTTTTCCACCGCGGATAATTGCTGCGGAGATTTTTCTTTTACTTTATGAATACGGTTCAGCAATATGGAAAGAATGATGAGTATTCCGCCGCCAAGCATTATTTCTATAGGATAGAATACAAGGGACCTGCTGTCTATAATAAGCGGAAGAAGTGCAAGAGCGCAGGCAGGCGGAAAATATATTTCAAATAATACCATTAAATAATACACTATAACAGAAATAATGACTGCGGCGATGTAATAGTCAAGATGAAGTCTGAAACAAAGAAGAAGCCGTCCGTATGCCCCAAGCCATGCACAAATGGAAATGACAAAAAATGTTTTGACAGGTGTTTTGCGTGCCGGACTGTTTTTCTGCATAAGCTCACAGAAGGCTACGATAAGGGGCGGTGCAAGTACAAGCATGAAGCCTGAAAAACAGGTCAGAGCGGACATTAAGGCGATCACTATAAATATCACGCCGAATATCCCTGCTCTTTTTGCGGTATCAGGTTTTGGATACCTGTCCGGTGAGCGGCTGCGGACGCTGTGTTTTTCAAGCAGCCATTGTACAAAAACTATTATTGCCGCAAGTGCGATAACAGATACAGGATAGAGTATACTTTTTACATTCATATATACCGGCAGTACAGAGGCAGATATCAAAGGGAAGAAGCTGCATCCCGAAGCAAGAAGCATACCGAAGCATATTATAAGGCACAGCAGTATTTTTATGTATACAGGCATTACAAGCGACGACATACAATAGCCGATGATGGATGAAGCGGACAAAAGGCCGAAAAGCTTTATGCGGCTGGTATGCCAGGGCTGCTTATCCATTATCCATGCGCCAAGCGCAACAGCAGCTATCTCCGGAAATATCATTTCTTCGTCTCCGATAAAGTGTCCCATGAGGAACATTGCTGTTACCAGTACAACGGATATACATATTCTGAAATGTTTATGTAAGCTCAAGCTCTTTCCTCCTGTCAGTATATCAGGATATCTGTATTTTTAATATGATGTTGTATATAAATATTTGTCATAAAAATCAAAGGGCTGCACACTAAAGAGAGGATAGTGCGGCAGCCCCGACTGATGCTTAAACGCAAACCGGCATCAGTATCTTGCCGGTCAATATTCTGCGATAACTTCGACTTCGCAGAGGACATTCTTCGGAAGTGTCTTTACTGCAACACAGGAACGTGCAGGCTTGCCGGTGAAGTACTTGCCGTAGATCTCGTTGAAGGCTGCAAAGTCGTTCATATCTGCAAGGAAACAAACAGTCTTGACTGCCTTTTCAAGAGATGTGCCGGCAGCTTCAAGAAGATTTTTCAGATTCTTCATTACCTGCTCGGTCTGACCTTCGATAGTTGTGGACTCAACATTTCCTGTTGCAGGGTCAATAGCTATCTGACCTGAGGTGAAAACAAGTCCGTTTACCTTGATAGCCTGTGAATAGGGACCTATTGCATCAGGTGCGTTTTTTGTGTATATTACTTCTGCCATGATAAATTACTTCCTTTCGGTGTGTTATATATTTATGCTGTTTTTAACAGCTAAACGTCAATAAATATGGTAGCTGAAAGAATAAACCGAACCCGTCTGTAATGTGACAGCCGTTTATCTTTCATCGCACATTGCACATTGAACCTTGCAAATTGCTCATTGTACTATTTTATAGCCGTGCTTAGTAAGCTCGTCCTTGATCTTCTGGATATGTTCGTGATTTCTCGTTTCAAGAGAAAGACGGAGATAACAGGAGTTTATATCTGTGTTGAGGTCGGCTCTGTCGTGGCTTACGGCAACTACGTTTGCGCCAAGAGTTGAGATTATCTTTGATACTGTCTGAAGCTCGCCGGGCTTATCGGACAGGGCAATAGTGAACTCTGCAAGTCTGCCGGTTTTTTGCAGACCTCTGTCTATAACTCGTGAGAGGATGGTAACGTCGATATTACCGCCTGATACAAGACAGCATACCTTCTTGCCCTTTATGGGGAATTTGTCAAAGAGAGCTGCTGCTACTGATACTGCGCCTGCGCCTTCGGATATAAGCTTCTGCTTTTCAATAAGAGTAAGTATAGCTGTTGCGACCTCGTCATCTGTAACTGTCATTATCTCGTCAACGTATTTGCTGCAAAGCTCAAAGGTGAGTTCACCGGGAGTCTTTACAGAGATACCGTCTGCAAAGGTGTTTACAGAGTCAAGAGTTTCTATTTTCTGATGTGCAATAGAAAGATACATAGACGGAGCACCTGCTGACTGTACACCGTATACCTTGATGTTCGGGTTCAGGGACTTTATAGCATATGCTATACCGCTGATAAGTCCGCCGCCTCCGATGGGAACTATAACTGCATCCACATCAGGCAGCTGTTCGAGTATCTCAAGACCAATGGTTCCCTGTCCGGCAATTACCATTTCGTCATCAAACGGGTGTATAAAGGTAGCGCCTGTTTCCTTTTGAAGCTCAACAGATTTGTCATGAGCGTCATCATAGGTGCCCTTTACAAGGCAGACCTCAGAACCGTAGCTTTTAGTAGCCTCGACCTTAGAGATAGGTGCGCCGTTAGGCATACATATAAGTGATTTGATACCATACTTCTGAGCGGCTCTTGCAACGCCCTGTGCATGGTTTCCTGCGCTACAGGCGATAACTCCCTTTGCTCTTTCTTCATCGGTGAGCTGTGAGATCTTGTAATAGGCACCTCTTGCCTTGAATGCGCCTGTTACCTGAAGATTTTCGGTTTTCAGATATATCTCACAGTCGTCTGAAATATTTGTAGCCTTAATCATATCTGTAGGTCTTATTACATCCTTCAGCACATAAGACGCATGATAGATCTTATCGAGTGTCAGCATTTTTATATCCCCTTTTTCTTTGAACATATAATAATTCTTTACTATATAAAAATAACGCTTTTTAAGCAAAAAGTCAAGATTTACAAGGCTATAACAGGGCTTTGGAGTGATAAAATAATGCCGTATCTATAAACCTTGTAAATCTTGAACAAAAGTAATTGATCTGAAAGCGAAGTTTTATTGTTTTATTTTCATTCTACTTCTGAGAAGTATATGGTACCATCATCATCAATAGTGAACATCACAGGGTCAGTTATCAGGTAGTCGCCGTAGATATCCTCTATGCAGAAGGCGTAGTAATAATCGGATGCAGGAAGCTCTGAATAATAGATGGTGTCGTCCTTGCTCCATTCGTAAGGGTCAGCGGTTATCTCGCTGTCGTCATCGAGAGTGTATATGACCTCTATCTCATCTCCATCCTGAAGCTTTCTTATACCCTTTGCGGCGGAGTGTTCATCAGAGATACCGTCCCATGTTCCTTCAACCACCAAACCACTGCTGCTTTGTCTGAGACGCAGGTTTGTTCTTTCGCCGTTGAGATATATAGGACAGGTGTAGATGACATAATTGGCTGTGATATCTACTACGTATGTAGTGAGTATCTGTCCATTGGGAAGTGAGAGCCACAGTCCGTCAAAATCATCTGCAAAAATTCCCTGCTCCCAGTCTGCGTATATGTCATAGCTTTCGCCGATCATAACAAGGGTATCTTCCACATCAAGCAATAGGAAGGCAGTTACGTTTGATGTATACATAAGACCGTCATTATCCAGTATGAAATAATAATTACCGTCATCATCGAATGTGGGAGCTTCATCGAAGGTTATAAGCGTGCTGTCGTCATCTTCAGTTTCATCTGCATAATCAAAGTATGTATCGTCAAGGTCATCAATTTGACAGTTATCACTTTCCCACACATTGTCACTGCCGAAGAAAACGGAGTTATCGTAATCGTAAGCGGAATAGCCGTTTGCGATCATATCCACCATTGAGAGATAATAGGGGCTTATGGCTATCTGAGAAAACGTGTACAGCTCGCTTGAGCCGCCCAGCTCCAGTGGGAAGTAAGTCGAAAGACCTTCGGAATAATAGTGGTCGGTGCCGTTTTTATTGTAGTATATGCAGTCTCTGAGAGCTGAAAGTGCTTCGCTGCCATCGACTATATCGGAGCATTGAGTTATTATACCGCCGATATCCACCATGTTGGTATAGCCCTCTGATTTGTTATTGCCACCGAAGTTATCGGCGGAGCTGATGCCCCTGACTATCTGGTTCAGCTTCTGCTCGTCAAGAGAAGCGTTGTAGAGCCTATTGGAAAAATCATTGAACGCAATTACGAAGTCGTCTATTTTTTGCAGGTCAACGACAGTCATTGTACAGCTGCTTTCACTTCCGGTAAGCTTACATTCATCATAGAAGCTGTCGGCTACAGTCTTGCCAAGCTCGGCACCGTCAGTTTCCGGATTTTCTGTAAGAAAATCCGCAATGGTGGTGTAGTCCCAGCCTGTACCCGGCTCCGACTCCTGAGAGCCGTACATATACCTTGCGTATGTCGAAAGTATATTCGCTGTTTCAACCGTACCCATAAGACAAGCGTCAAAGCCGATAAATTCAAACTTGTCCGTCATTTCGGAATAGACCTCTGAAAAGGCTTCGTTCAGTTCTGAAAGCGACAGTGAGTCGTATTCGTTGAGTTCGTCAAAGCAAACGCCGTTGATGCTTCCGCTGCCATGATCCCAGAAAATAACGCCCATCTTTTCGGCAGGATAGTTTGAAACACCCCACGACAGAAAGTCTGAAAGGGTGTCAGGATCTCCCATGTTTGCAACCGGTATTGAATCTGCCAAAGTGATATCTTCGTTTTCGATAACATAGCGTTCGGCTTTTCTCTCGCTAAACGTATCATTCATCCATTTTTCTGTACCGCCTGTCTGAATGACAAACCTTACATTGCTGTCAGTTTTTCCCAAAAGCATCTGTTCGACATCTCTTGTGGCAGAGCTTTGTCCACAGCTTTCAAGGTCAGTGCCGCACAGATATACAAAAACTGTCCAGGTGTCTGAGCTGCCCATAGGTGTGGCTTTTGTTGCTGCACGTGAAATATTCATAGAACCACTGCTTTTATCAACAGACATCAGAATTCCGGAGGTGGTGGGTTTATCACTGCTGTCGTCGTCATCTGATTGTACGGGTTTGCCGATCTGCTCAACTATATCGCCGGCATCTGGTACATCATCAAGGAACGTTGAAATTTCGCTTGTCTGTGATGCTTCACTGCTTTGTGAAGTTTCATTCATTGCCGGAATAGGGATAGTTATAGGTGTACATCCGGCATTAACGGACAGCGCTAAAGCGGATATCAACAATAATAATGTGATTTTCTTTTTCATTACAGATCACTTCTCTTTCATATCGGTGTGGTTTGAGTTCATTCTGCTCCATACCTTACATTAAAAGGAACAGAAATGCTTTACACATAGTATACTATAAAACTAAATTATTTCCAATATCAAAACAAAGATTTTAACAGAAAAGATTGAGTGTGAAGCAGTGTGCCGTGAAAGTATAATGCAAAGCCTTAGCCGTATACTTTGCTGTTGTAACAAAAAAACTATAAAAAAATTCAAAAAATACTTTATCTTTTTGCGGAGATATTGTATAATAATAAAAGATGTGTACGGTCATAAAGAGCTGTACACAAAAAATAAATATATTATTCTTTATGGAGCGTGATGACAATGGCATTGGTAAATGCAGCAGAAATGCTTAAAAAGGCAAAGGCAGGCCACTATGCAGTAGGTCAGTTCAACATCAACAATCTTGAGTGGACAAAGGCTATACTTCTTACAGCTCAGGAGCTCAGCTCTCCTGTTATCCTCGGTGTATCTGAGGGCGCAGGCAAGTATATGACAGGCTTCAAGACAGTAGCTGCTATGGTAAAGGCTATGATAGAGGAGCTTAATATAACCGTACCTGTAGCACTTCATCTTGATCACGGCACATATGAGGGCTGCTATAAGTGTATAAAAGCAGGCTTCAGCTCAATCATGTTTGACGGTTCACATTATCCTTTCGAGGAGAACCTTGCAAAGTCTCAGGAGCTTGTAAACGTGGCTCATGGCCTTGGACTTTCTATCGAGTGTGAGGTAGGCTCTATCGGCGGTGAGGAAGACGGCGTTGTAGGTATGGGCGAGTGCGCAGATCCTGAAGAGTGCAAAATCATTGCAGATCTGGGCGTTGATATGCTTGCAGCAGGTATCGGCAACATTCACGGCAAGTATCCTGACAACTGGCAGGGACTCAGCTTTGAGACTCTTGATGCTATTCAGGCAAAGACAGGCGAGATGCCTCTGGTTCTCCACGGCGGTACAGGTATTCCTGCTGACATGATAAAGAAGGCTATTTCACTTGGCGTTTCAAAGATCAACGTAAATACAGAGTGCCAGCTTTCATTCCAGGAAGCAACAAGAAAGTACATAGAAGAGGGCAAGGATCTTCAGGGCAAGGGCTTCGACCCCAGAAAGCTTCTTGCGCCCGGCTTCGAGGCTATCAAGGCTACAGTAAAAGAGAAGATGGAGCTCTTCGGTTCTGTAGGCAAGGCATGATCTGAAACATAATAAATTCACTAAAAGCCTATCTGACTTGATCGTCGGATAGGCTTTTTATATTTAATGAATACTGAAGACTTAAAACTTAAAAATGAATAATATTGGTACGTTTTTGCTAAAGCAAAAACAATCATAGTAAGTATAATATAAACTACAACTTCACACTGTACAGGCGGTGCGTGACCGCACTGGACAACTTAGAGCGCATCTACATTTGTCTGAACCGTCCGCGTCGTGCTCCACAGGGAGCACTTTGGCTGTTGCTGTACACGTCTGCAACTGCCCTCCAGAACCAAACCGCCCATAAGGGCGTGGTGGGGGAGAAACTCGGACGGTGAAGTTTCGGTCAGAATAACAGAGTGAGCGCAAGCCTTGCACTTTGGGTGAAGGTGTGATATTATTATGATAATGATTTTGAATACAATGGTGATGGATATGTTGAAAGAATTTGCTGATATGCCGGCGGACGCAGGGTTGAAGGATGCACTGAAAGAATTTGCTGATATGTCAGTGGGTGCCGGAATAAGAACGGATTGGATACAGGCGGCAGGGGGGAATACCTCTGTCAAAATATCTGATGACCTTATGTATATAAAAGCTTCGGGCGTGAGATTGTGCGAAGTGAATGAGGAGTATGGTGCCTCTGTAGTTGATTATAAAATAATATTGGAGTTCCTTGAAAAAGGTCGGCTTGATGAAGCTGCTGAAAAAAATGCGCTCAGTATGGCTCTGCGTCAGGGAACAAGACCTTCTATTGAAACTTTTCTCCATTCCTTTACAGGAAAGTATACCCTCCATACACATCCTGTTGCTGCAAATGTATTGCTCTCTTCTGAGAATGGTATGAAAGAACTGAAAAAGCTTTTTCCTGAGTCTCTTTGTGTGGGATACTGTACGCCCGGAATAAAACTGGGTGCGGAAATTTACAAGGCTTATAAGTCGGCGGCTGAACCTCCGGAAATTATATTTTTGCAAAATCACGGGCTTATCATCAGTGGTGACAGCTCAGAGTATGTAATGAATAAAACTCAGGAAGTGCTGGATATTATCAGTGATTATATTGGCGCAGGCGAAAATCCCGATAAGCTTGTGTCTGAGATATATACAGCTGTCAGGGAGATAGATCCGCAATATAAAGGTATAGTGTGCCGCTCTGAAAACAGATACATATACGAGGCTCTGAAAATGAACGGCGGCAGGATGTGGAAGTACAGGACCTGTCCTGACTGCGTTGTGTACTGCGGTGAGAATATTCCCGATATTTCAGGCAGTGCGGAGGCTTTCCGGAATTATGCGGAAAGGTTCGGAATTCCGGGAGTGGTGCTGTCGGAAGGGGAGCTTTATATTATTGCCCCTGACCTGAAAAAAGCTATGGATATCGAAAGTGTTCTGTCCTTCAGTGCAAAGATCGCTGTTTCTTCTATCGGCAGGGATATTCAGGAAATACCCTGTGAGGAACAGTCTTTCCTGACAGAATGGGATGCCGAAAAATACAGAAAACAAATGAAATAAGGTGCTGCGATAAATGAAAATAATTATACCAATGACGGGCTACGGCTCAAGATTTGTAGCGGCAGGCTATAAGACACTCAAGCCTTTTATCAGAGTGAACGGTAAGCCGATAATTGAATGGATAGTGAAGGGGATGTATTCGCAAGAAGATGAGTTTCTGTTTATTTGCAGGAAGGAACATCTTGATACTATACCATATATGCGTCCGACACTTGAAGCACTTGCGCCTGAGGGAAAGATATTCGCTGTAGAGAACTGGACAAAGCTTGGACCTGTTGCGGATGTGCTGAGAGCGGAAGCTGAAATAGATGACAATGAACCATGTATAATCAATTACTGCGATTTTTATATGACATGGGATTATGATAAATTCTGCCGTGATGTCAAAACAAGGGACTGCGCAGGTGCTGTACCGTGCTATACGGGATTTCATCCGAACCTCGCGCCAAAGAAAAACCTCTATGCTTCATGCCTTACTGATGAAAACGGCGATCTTATCGAGATAAGAGAGAAATATTCATTTAAAGAAAATAAATATGAAGCACTTCATTCTCCTGGAGTTTACTATTTCAAAAGCGGAGAAATACTTAAAAAGTATTCGAGACAGCTGATGGAAAGCAATCAGGCGATAAACGGTGAATACTATGCAAGTCTTATCTACAATTTCCTTGTAAAGGACGGTCTGAAGGTATGGGTGCCGGATGATGTGGATAAGTTCTGTCAGTGGGGAACACCGGAGGATATGAAAGACTATGTGTTCTGGACGGATTGTGTAACATCCTTTAGTAGAAATACGAATGTTCTTATACCTATGGCAGGAGAGGGAAAAAGATTTTCTGATGCAGGCTACAAGACAAGCAAGCCGGCGATACCTACTACAAGCCATGTTGACGGTACTGTACAGCCTATGGTGGTATGCGCCGTTAAGGATGTTCCGTTTGTAAAGGCTGATGGCAGTAATGTGATATTTGTTGATAGAGATTTTCATAAAACAAATGGCACGGAGGATGCGCTGAAACAAAGCTTCCCGATGGCGGAATTCATAACCCTTGACAGCCTTACAGAGGGACAGGCTTGTACCTGTCTGATGGCAAAGCAGCAGATAAATAATTCCTCACCGCTTATAATAGCAGGCTGTGATAACGGTATGATATTTGACAGACTGAGTCTGCAAAGAGTCATGAATGAGAGTGAGGTAATAGTATTCACCTACAGGAATGACCCGAGAGTGCTGGATAATCCGAACGCTTACGGGTGGATAGCTGTGGATGAGGATAATAACGTAACGGATGTTTCCGTAAAGAAGCCTATATCGGATACGCCTATGAATGACCATGCAGTGGTCGCTACCTTCTGGTTCAGGCATGGAAGTGATTTTGTAAGCTGTGCAGAGCAGATGATACAGGCTGACGACCGCATCAACAATGAGTTCTATGCTGACCTTGTTATAAAATATGCTGTTATGAACGGCTTGAAAACAAAGGTCTTTGAGATAGACAGGTATATAGGCTGGGGTACTCCTGCGGAATATGAGTATTACGAAAGCTGTATGAGATATTGGAAAGAGTTTGCCGAAAGTGATAAATTTTTAGGATAGTATAAAATAATGAATGTTAAAGCTTTTATTGATAAAAACAGGTCAATAGTCATTTTTGTATCTGTTATGACTTTGATAAAAATAATATTGTCGGGTCTGTTTTCCTCTGATTATCAGAACGAGCTTTTTATGCCGTTTGCAGGGGAGTTTACAAGCGGAAGTCTGAATCCTTATGATGTGTTCTACAGCAAAGGAGTGACGGACGCTTTTCCATATCCGCCGATAATGCTTTTTATAATGAGCATAGGGGGAGTCCTGTCAAAATATCTGTCCTTTGATATTCTGTTTCTCAGGAATGTCTTGTTCAAGCTCCCTTTGCTTGCTTTTGATATAGTAACACTGGTGTTTCTTCTGAAGCTGTTCCCGAAGCAAAGAAAGCTTCTGACCCTTGTATATTACAGCTCTCCTGTTGTGATATACTCTGTGTGTATGCACGGACAGCTCGATATCATACCTGTGGGACTTCTTACAATATCACTGTATTTTCTTTTCGGCAAGAAAAAATACAACGATATACTGTTTGTGCTGTTTTTTACTCTTTCCGTGATGAGCAAACAGAGTATGCTGGCAATAGCGCCGCTTTTGTTTTATTATTGCCAGAGAAGAAAAGCAACAGTCAGAACGATATTTTTAGTGTTCCTTTTTCTTGCGATGTGTGCAGGTATCATGGCTCCCTTTATGGGTGAAGCCTTTATCAATACCGTACTCATGAACAAGGTACAGAATTCAGCTATGAATGTATTTTTGTCATACGGAGATGTGCGTCTGTATCTTGCGGTGTTCACGATAGCGGCAATATATATACATATATTCACTATCGCCAGAATAGGCAGAGATCTGACCTTCAGCTTCTGCGGAATAATCTTTGCAGTGTTTCTGATATTCGTTTCACCCATGCCGGGATGGTTTGTGTGGATAGTACCCTTTACTGCGGCGATATTTGTCGGACAGAAGCATAAGAAAAGCAAGCTTGCAGTGTACTATTTTATGAACACTATGTATATAATGTTCTTTGTGTTCTTCCATAAGTCGGATTATGTGGACTTGTATTTTATGAATGAGTCGTGTGATTTTCTGAAAGTAAATTCTTCCGCCCTTACAAACATAGTGTTTACAGTTATGTCAGCGGCACTGCTGTTTGTGATATTCACTATTTACGAATACGGAATAAACGGCAACACCATGTACAGGAGAAGAAAGATACCCTTTACCATAGGCATATCAGGGGACAGCGGCACGGGAAAGTCCTCTCTTGACAGCATACTTTCATCTGCTCTTGGGGAAAAAAATATCCTGCTTATCGAGGGTGACGGCGACCATAAGTGGGAACGCGGTGAGAAGCACTGGGAAAAATATACTCATCTCAACCCAAAGGCTAATTTCCTGTACCGTCAGGCGCGTGACATAGCTACCCTCAGAAACGGCGAGAATGTGGAGCGTGTGGATTATGACCATGAAACAGGTACATTTACCCCCAGCCGCATAATAAAGCCTGAAAGGTTTATAGTGATATCGGGACTTCACTCCCTGTATCTTCCTCAGATGCGTAAAAATCTTGACCTTAAGATATTCCTTGATACGGACGACAAGCTCAGGGTATTCTGGAAGTGCCGCAGGGATACGGGAAAGCGCGGATATTCCCTTGAGGGAATAAAAAAACAGATAGAAAAACGCCGTGAGGATTATATAAAATACATACTGCCGCAGAGGGATCATGCGAACCTTATCATAGAATACTATGACAGCAGTCTTGAGGAAAACGTATTTGACCCTGAGCATAAGGAATGTATAAGCATGAAGCTGACTCTCAGCTCGGATATAAACATAGAGCCGCTTCTGACGATACTTGAACAATATCGCATAAAAGCGGAATATGATTTTTGCAGTGACCCTGATATGCAGACGATAATCGTTGACGGCGCAACAATGGGTGATGACAGGGATATACCCTTTGTACAGATAGCGGAAAGCCTTATCCCGAACTTTGATGAGCTTTACGGAAGCTATTCTCCATGCGATAAGGTGCATAACAGTGTATTGCAGATAATCATACTTATGGTGATAAACAAAATTACGGAAAGCGGGAGCTGAATGATAAAGGCAGTCATTTTTGATCTGGACAACACCCTGTATAATTATGACCTGTGCAACAGGTACGGCTTTGAAAAGCTGAAGGAATATATGTCTGCTTACGGTATAGCAGAGGATGGATTTGAAAGAGCTTATTTAAAGGCAAGAGACGAAGTGAAAAAACAGCTTTCGTATGACTATGCCGCAAGACACAACAGGGTATTATATTGTCAGCGGTGCGCAGAGCTGTTGGGACTCAATTCCTTTGAGCTTGCTCTTGATATGTACAATGCCTACTGGAACAGTTTTCTTGAAAAAGCGGAATTGTTTGATGATGCGGCAGGACTTCTTGATATGCTGAGAGATAAAGGCGTAAAGACTGCTATATGCACCGACATGACGGCACATATACAGTTCAGGAAGATATCAAAGCTTCTGTTGTCAGAGCGAATGGACTGTATGGTATCCAGCGAGGAAGCCGGAGCGGAAAAGCCCTCGCCTGTTATATTTTCCCTTACGGCACAAAAATTAGGTGTGGAGAATGACGAATGTGTATACATAGGCGACGACTTTAAAAGGGATATTATAGGCGCAAAAAATGCAGGAATGACGGCTCTGTACTTTAGCGGAGAAAAACGTCGGGATGTGCTGTGCTTTGAAAACTATAAGGAAATAAGGGGATATTTTGAAGCTCTCGGATTTTAAGATAAAAGAGATACTGAAATTTCTTGTTGGGGGCGGCAGCGCCGTACTTACCGATGCTCTTGTATACTGGCTGCTTCAGAAGGCAGGTATGGATCTGTCAGCGGCAAAGGCGATATCCTTTGTGTGCGGCTCCATAGTGGGGTTCATAATAAACAAGCTCTGGACATTTCAGGCAAAGAGATTTTCCTTTGCGGAGATACTCAGGTACTGTATACTATATACCTGTACAGCTCTTATCAATACAGGGGTGAACTACGCTGTGCTGTACTTTGTGGGTATACAGATATTCGCCTTTTTGTGCGCGACAGGAGTCAGCACCATATTAAACTTTCTGGGACAGAAATTCTTTGTTTTCAGAAAAGGAAAGGAAGAGGAAAAGTGACACTTTCAATTATTATCCCATGCTACAACGAAGCCAAGAACATTCCCCTCATACTCAGCCGGTTTGAGGAATGTATCAGACCCGGCATAGAGGTGGTGCTTGTGAATAACGGTTCTACAGATAATTCGGAACAGGTGATAAGTGAGCTTCTGCCAAAGTACCCCTTTGCAAGGGTCGTAAAGGTGGAGAAAAACAAGGGCTATGGCTACGGAATACTACAGGGACTGAAAAGCGCGGAAAGCGACTATATCGGCTGGACCCATGCGGATATGCAGACTGACCCTGCCGATGTTGTAAAGGCATTCCGCATTGTAAATGCCTTGAAGAGACGGGACTTGTACGTAAAGGGCAGAAGAAAGAACCGGCCGCTGTCCGACAGGTTCTTTACCTGCGGAATGGGAATATATGAAACAATGCTTCTTCACAAAAAGCTCTATGATATAAATGCTCAGCCAAATGTATTTCCTAAAAGCTTTTTTGAGCAGTGGCAGGACCCGCCCTATGATTTTGCCCTTGACCTGTATGCTACGTACATGGCAAGTGTAAAGGGATTGAAGCTTGTGCGTTTTGATGTGCTTTTTCCGGACAGGATACACGGACATTCCCATTGGAATACGGGGCTTAAATCAAAGGTGAAATTCATAAAGCGGACAGTCAGCTTTTCCGGAAAGCTCAAAAAGGCAGGTATAAAATGATGATAAAGTATATTTCACATAGAGTAAACAAAAAAACTGATATGATCTCCACTCCGGATGATATCGGTGTGGAGCTTGATGTAAGGGATGATATCGGAGGCAGGCTGTATATGGAGCATGACCCGTTCAGGGACGGGGAGGACTTTGAAAGCTATTTGCAGGAATATCACTGCGGCACAATGATAGTAAACGTGAAGAGCGAAAGAATAGAACTCAGGATAAGAGAGCTTTTGCAGAAGTATAAGATAGAGGACTATTTTTTCCTTGACTGTACATTTCCTATGCTGAAGCTTCTGTCAGATATGGGGGAGCATAATATAGCTGTAAGGTTTTCAGAATTTGAGGGACTGGACACTATAAGAAGTATGCAGGGCAAAGCTCGCTGGGTATGGGCAGACTGCTTTACAAAATTCCCTCTTGATAAGAAAACAGCCGATGAGATAAAGGCTATGGGCTATAAAATATGTATCGTGTCCCCGGAATTACAGGGGCAGGAGGAAAAACTGAGGGAATATGCTTCTTACATAAAGGATAACGGCATAGAGATAGACGCAGTGTGCTGCAAGTACAGGAACATAGAACTATGGAGGGGTATGCTGGAATGAATACCAAAACAGACAACAGCCCCATAAATGTCAGTGACAATAACCGTGATAAGTACCTCTGGCTTTGGCTTTTGTGTATTGCTGTGGGTTCGGTGCTTTGTATGCTTGTGCTGTCCTGCTTCAATAACGAGCTGTTTCTTCTTGATGACAGCCGTAACCAATGGATGCCTGTTATGGATAAGGCATACGAACAGTTTTTCTCTACAGGAAAAATGCCTGCTTATGATTTTTTCCAGAGCAAGGGTCTGGAAATTGCCGATCAGGGATATTATTGTCTGAGCAACCCCATAATGCTTCTGTCATACATAATATACAGCTTTGTGTTCATGAGGGCTTGGGGTTCAACTATCACCTTCTATATACTCATAATGTATGCACTGGGCAATATCACAGCGTTTTTGCTTTGCAGACAGCTCGGACTTGATAAACCCAAAGCGCTTATGGCTGTTCTTATGTACTGCACCTGCGCGGCGTTTTTCATGTTCGGCTACTGGTATTATATTTTCAATAATTATCTTATAATACCCCTTATGCTCTATATTATCATAAAGCTTAGGGACAAGCCTGTTTCCTATATTGCCTGCGGTGTAGTGTTGGCATTCAGTCTGGTGCTGAGCAATGTGCAGTATACTGTATATCACTACATAATATTCTGCTTTATTATGTTGGCGATGGCTATATTCTGCAAAAGGAAGTATTTTATCAATATGGTCACAAACTGTATTGCAGGACTGATATTGAGCGCTCCTCAGCTTATTGTGCTTATGCAGGCTTCCGGAAGGTCGGATATATATGCAGAGCCTATGAAGGTCTGGGAAAACTCTCTGGAAGCAACCGATGTACTGGTGGGTATGTTCTATCCCGGAGGTATCTTCGGGCAGAATACTCTCGGAGGACTTTTCAGCTCTGAGCTTTTAGGAAAAAATGCAGTTCTGCTCATGTATGCAGGAGGCTTCGGCATATCTCTTGCGGGGATAATTTTCATGTTTGTACGGCAGTTTATAAAACGCATGAAGTCAGCTGACGGAAAGAGCGGAAGTAAAGACAATGATGACATGAAAAATTATTTCAGTCAGGATGTTTCCGCAGGATTTAATATCGGTATAACAGCCGCACTGCTTTTCTTCTTCATGATGATGACGGCAGGAATAGTGGCTCAGCTTATGTCCGTACTTCCTGTTGTAAAGAGCCTGAGATATATGTTCAAGGGGTATTTTGTTTTTCTGCCGCTGTGTCTTGTGCCGGCAGCGGCATTCATAAAGAAAATAAAGCCCATGAAATGTGCAAAGGTAATGTATGTCGTTCTTTCGGTTTCAATCGCTGTGGGTTTTGTAAACAACTTTTTTGTTGTAAAAGACACATATTCAGAGTTCAACAAATATATAACAGACAGGTATGACAATGAAACTGCGGCGCTCAGAAGTGAGCTTGAAAAGAACAAGGTGGATACAAGCAACTACAGGATATGCACCTTTGCAGAGGACAAGGACCATTTCAGGATAAACGATATGATGATCAGAAATGTGCCGACAACAGCAGAGGTGTTTTCTCTGAACGCCTATGATTTTACTACCCTGACAAAGTCTTTTGAACAAAGCGACCATATTATGACATATGTTGTAACCGCACTGTACTCAAATGCAGGAGAGTACTATTCAATAAGAAAAAGCATAGAGGACAAAGAATCAAACAGAATAATGGAAGAACAGCTGAAAAATAATTCCGTGAAATACATCATTTTGCTTGATGAGAATAAAAATATTGAAGAATTTACAGAATGTATAGGCATGATGGAAGGTATAAGCATAAAGAGGAAGTTCCCTTTTATGAACGGCTGTGTAATGCTTGAACTGGAGGGTATACCAGGCATATGTACGACCCCTTTGAAAGTAAATCATATGGATGAACTGAGTTTCCCTGTCACAAGTGATAACAGCACATACAGACTGTCCTTTACCTATAAGGATAAGCTCTGTGCGGAATACACGTCTGCTGACGGAGCTGTAAAAAAGGATATGGAGCTTTCAGAGGATGAAAACGGTTACGTTCTTATAAAAACCGATGGTCTATCCGACGGAACTGTAAGTATCACCTATAAGGACAATATGATAACGATAGTTAATATAATGTCCGTAGTTATCACTGTTCTTTTTGTCGGGCTTATCGTGCTTTTGCTTATGAACAGGAGAGTTAAGGCGGGCAATGGCAGTGAACAGGAAAAATCAGACGATTTGAAAAAAAGATAGGAACTGAGATATGGAACACTATAATGTAACTGGAATGAGCTGTGCCGCTTGTCAGGCAAGAGTGGAAAAGGCAGTTAAAAAAGTCAGCGGTGTGACTTCAGTATCTGTCAGTCTGCTTACAAACTCAATGGGCGTGCAGGGGACAGCGAAACCTCAGGATATTATCGACGCAGTGAAAAAAGAAGGATACGGTGCAAGCCTTCAGGGCGCATCGCGAAGCAACAGCAGAAGGCCTTATGAAGAGGCTCTCGAAGATAAAGAAAGCCCAAAGCTTGTAAAGAGACTTGTTGCATCTGTCGTCTTCCTTGTCATACTGATGTATATTACAATGGGGCATAATATGCTTGGATGGTGGGTGCCGTCGTTTTTTGTGCATAATCACCTTGCGCTGACTCTGACTCAGCTTCTGCTGACAGGCTGTGTTATGTTCATCAACAGAAAGTTCTTCACAAATGGCTTCAGCTCACTTATTCACGGTGCGCCGAATATGGATACACTTGTGGCTCTCGGCTCATCAGTGTCATTTATATGGAGTGTGGCGGTTTTCTATAAAATGTGCGGAATAATTACAGGCGGCGGTGATAACAGTGCTATCATGGAGCTTTACCATGAGCAGCTTTATTTTGAGTCAGCCGCTATGATACCTGCGCTTATCACCGTAGGAAAGCTATTGGAAGCCAAGTCTAAGGGCAGGACAACGGATGCGCTGAAAAGCCTTATGAAGCTTGCTCCGAAAACAGCAGTTGTTGAAAGGAACGGCGAAGAAAAGACAGTGCCTGTAGAAGAAGTCCGCTTCGGTGAAATTTTTGTTGTTCGTCCCGGAGAGAGCATACCGGCAGACGGTGTTGTTTTGGAGGGCGCAAGTGCCGTAAACGAAGCTGCACTCACCGGCGAGTCCATACCCGTTGATAAGGCTGTCGGAGACAAGGTGAGCGCCGCCACAATAAACAATGAAGGATTTCTGCGGTGCAGGGCTGAAAGGGTAGGTAAGGACACTACTCTGTCACAGATAATACGACTGGTATCGGATGCGTCTGCAACAAAGGCGCCTATAGCAAGAATAGCCGATAAGGTATCCGGTATTTTCGTTCCCGCAGTCATAGCAATAGCCCTTCTGGTAATAACAGGATGGTTATTGTCCGGAGCAACTCTGAGCCTTGCCCTTGAAAGGGGAATATCGGTGCTTGTCATCTCCTGCCCCTGCGCGCTTGGACTTGCCACTCCGGTAGCGATAATGGTGGGCAGCGGTCTTGGTGCAAGGAACGGTATCCTTTTCAAAACCGGCGAGTCCCTTGAACAGGCAGGCAGAGTAAAGATAATTGCCCTTGACAAAACGGGTACCATAACATCAGGTGAGCCGAAGGTCACGGATATTTGTCCGGCAGAGGGTATATCGGAACAGGAGCTTCTGAAAAAAGCTGCCGCTCTTGAACTGAAAAGCGAGCATCCTCTTGCACAGGCAGTTTCTGCAAAAGCCGCAGACGAAAAAATAACACCTGAGGAAGTGACGGATTTCAGTGCTTTGCCCGGAAACGGTCTTAAAGGAACTCTGAATGGTAAAGCACTGTATGGAGGAAACGAAAAATATATAAGCAGCTTTGCGGATATACCGCAGTTGCTTAAAGAGAAGGCACAGACTCTTTCCTCTGAGGGCAAGACACCCCTGTTTTTTGCAGAGGACGGCAGGCTGATAGGTATAATTGCCGCAGCAGATACAATAAAAGAGGACTCTCAGGAAGCTATACGTCAGCTGAAAAAGCTTGGTCTTTATGTTGTGATGCTCACAGGCGATAATGAGCGCACGGCAAAGGCAATAGGCGCACAGGCAGGAGTTGATGAAGTCATCGCCGGAGTACTTCCGGACGGCAAGGCGCAGGTCATAACAGAGCTGCAAAAGTACGGAAAGGTGGCAATGGCAGGAGACGGTATAAACGATGCGCCGGCTCTTGTAAAAGCTGATATAGGAATTGCAGTGGGAGCAGGAACTGATGTTGCGATAGACAGTGCTGATATTGTACTGATGAACAGCAGCCTGACAGATATTCCGGCAGCTGTACGTCTCAGCCGCAAGACACTTACAAATATCCGTGAAAACCTGTTCTGGGCATTCTTCTATAATATCATATGTATTCCTCTTGCAGCGGGCTTGTTTGTATGGCAGATGAATCCTATGATAGGAGCCGCAGCCATGAGTCTGTCAAGCTTTACTGTATGTATGAATGCACTTCGTCTCAACGGATATAATATGCACAATACGAACAGGGACAGACCGGGCTTTGGAATGAAGCCGCTGAATATCGCTGCACGTTCACAAACTGATAAAAATACAGATAATGATACAGAACCGGAAAGGATGGTCAACATGGAAAAGAAAGTAATGATAAACGGAATGATGTGTGAGCATTGTGAGGCGAGTGTTAAGAAAGCCCTTGAAGCCCTGCCTTTTGTTGAGGAAGCGAAGGTCAGCCACAAGGATAATTCAGCTGTACTTGTTCTTTCAGGAGAATTTGACGAAGCTGCCGTGAAGCAGGCTGTAGAAGCCAAAGACTACGTTTATGCCGGCACAGACTGAACTTTATCAAATGTGGAATGTGGAAAGTGGAATGTGGAATTATTTTCCGGAACCGCCACGTTGGAAGTACACTTGTGAAAACGAATTATGGTAAGTGCTGAAAATATTTTAAAAATAATGAAACCTGCTGAGTTGTTTTGCGAGTATTATTATAGAAGAGAAATACAGAAACACAGTAATTAAGAAGCTTCGGAGTTTTTATTCTATGAGAGGAGGTACTGTTATGGATGACGAACAGATAGTGGAATTGTATTGGCAGAGAAACGAAAATGCTATTAACTGTACAGCTGAGAAATACGGTAAGTACTGCTACTCTGTGGCTTACAACATTCTTGGTGACGCTTCGGATTCCGAAGAAAGCGTGAATGACACATATCTTGACGCATGGAACAGTATGCCACCTCACAGACCGTCTGTGCTTTCTGCATTTCTCGGAAAAATAACACGCAGAACAGCTATTGATAAATGGCGCAGAAAAAGTGCGGACAAGCGCGGCAGCGGACAGGTACCTGATGCTCTTGAGGAGCTTTCTGAATGTATCCCGGACAAACAGAGCGTTGAAAGCTCCTTCGAGGCTAAGCATCTCAGTGAGGTCATAAATGACTTCATAAGACGGCTTCCGGAAACGGAACAAAAGGTATTTGTCAGACGCTACTGGCATGTGGAGTCCATACAGACTATATCAGACAAGTTTGGTTTCTCCCAGAGTAAAGTGAAGTCCATGCTTTTCCGTACAAGAGATAAGCTGCGTGAAAGACTCAGCAGGGAGGGATTGGTATGAAAGCAGAAGATATTTTCAGTGCAATAGGTGAAATAGATGAGGATATCATAGCTTCGTCCTCTGAAGTAAAAAAACCGAAAAGGAAGATTATTTTAATGATAGGTACTCTTGCAGCGTGTATAATGTTTGCAGGTGTGGGTGCGCTTGCTATAGCATCATACGGCGGCGGAGTACAGAACCGGAATATAACGGCTGTGCCGCAGCAGAATTCACAGGAAGGAGCATCGTCTCAGAGCAGCACATATACCGGTGCAGAACAGTATGAAAGCTCAGACACGGATAATTATGATGCTGTAGAAGACAATGGCAGTGCCAAAAATACTACGTCTGATAATACAGATGATGAAAGCTCTGAGCCTTATTATCATATCGCTATAAGACGCGCCGCAGGCAGTGATAGAAATGATGATGCTGAAATACAGGATGATGCGGCAGCGGAGTCTGTATATCAGAATGGAACAGATGAAATGCCGGATGTTCAGGAGGATATGGCAGCAGAGTCAGAAGGGCAGGACGGTAATTCTGAGGACTCGCTTTTCCAGGAGGATATCGCACCGGAGGAGTCATTTGATATTTCTGAAGGTGAGGATATCGGAACCAACACAGTATCCGGAACCACAGATATCTACTATTTACAGGACGGTATTTTACAATCGGCAAGCGAAGAGCTGAGCGATATCCGGACAGTGTTTGATGAATGGAAAAGGCTCAACGGTATTGGAGAAGATGTGCAGCTGACAGGAACTTGGATAGAGTACAGCGACAGCAGTGTTGAATACTCATCCTTTGACGGCGAGAGCGGTGTTACGTATTCTCCCGGCGGCGGAGTGTTTATGGTAGGTGTTTCCAAAGAGCTTGAAAACTACTACGACACTCTCGACCCTGTACTTCTCAGAGTTTCACTTAGAAACACAATGTCATCGCCCTCTGTAATGCCCTCAGATTGCTACAGATGCGATCTTGTTATAGGCGAATAAGATTAATACTATTATCCGATAAACAAGTAGATAAGAAAAGATGGATGTCAAAGGCAAAGTTCCAATGTCATTAACATTAGTTTTTTCGTGCTGCCTTGCGGCAGCAGGGGTACTTTGTTATGACCGCTACAAAGGGAAGCCCTCTTCCAGGGCTTCCCCTCTTCAAAAACAGTCCACAGGACTGTTTTTGAATTCACCCCATTCCGAGGGATTAAAAATGGGGTTTCGCCGTCTGCGGACGGCGACCAGGGACTCTGCCCCATGGACCTCGCAGCCTTTGAAAAGGCTGGCGAAACTTTATTTTTCTACTTTTTTATTCGATATTAGTATAAGTTTGTTTTTTTAGGAAAGGGGTCTGGGGGAGAACCCTTTGTTTCCAAACAAAGGGTTTCCCCCAGAGAAACAGCCCGACAGCTGAATTTATAATCTCAGCTGTCGGGCTTTCATTTTTATTATGATGTGGTTTGATAAAATTAATGTATGCTATTGATCTGATGATTTCAGAATGTAGTTTCTGACGTTCTGCATACGGCTGTCAAGAGATGCACTTATGTTTGCACAGTCGATAAGCTCTTTTGTGAGCATTTTCATCTTATCCGGAGGAATGTTCTTCTTGTATTTCAGCTTGTGTTCAAGACTTGCCCAGAAATCCATTGCTATAGTGCGAAGCTGTACTTCCACCTTTACGTCCTTCTTTTCGTTTTCAAGGAATATGGGTACAGACACTATCAGGTGCAGACTTCTGTATCCGCTGGGCTTAGGATCCTTGATGTAGTCCTTCTGCCGTATCAGGGTTATGTCATCCTGCTGCAAAAGGCACTTTGCAAGACGGTATATGTCTTCCTCAAAAGCACAAATTACCCTTACGCCGGCGATATCATTTATGTTTTCCTCTATGGCTTCGAGGGTACGGGGGAGATTTTTCTTTATTACCTTTCTGATAATGCTGTCGTAATCCTTGACCCTGCTCTTGATAGACTCTATCGGATTGCCGTCATATATCAGAGAAAACTGTTCGTTGAGTACCTTGAACTTTGTTTCTATCTCATATATGGCGCAGGTATAGTTTGCAAAAAACTGCTCAACAGGTATTATAGTTTCCTGCACCATATCCAGTATCTGTTCTTCATTGAAGTTCAGGTTCTGAGAGAACCTTGCCAGTTCTACAGCCATTTTGTCCGCATCCTGTATGGAATTGTTTCCCGAGAAAATATTCTCTGTCATTTTTTCATCTCCTTGTCATTATATACGGCATATATGACAGGACAGTCTGTACAGCGTTACTATGCTGTCATATCTTTGTGGTCGCTGTTGTAACAACGCTTTTGCCTGAGTACATATTGCAGTTTGTACCGGTCTTGAGTATCAGGGTAGCGTTTGCGGCGCCTACTATTACAGGCTTGTTGAGTGCCAGACCTACAATAGCGGCGTGTGAATTCAGACCGTCTACCTCTGTGATTATTCCGGCGCTTTTCTTCATTATGGGCAGCAGGGCATTGTTTGTCTCGTGGATAACAAGTATCTCACCTGCTGTGAAGTTTTCCAGTGCTTCTTCATCGCTGTGACATACCATAAGGTGACCGTGTGCAAACAGATCGTTTACTATTGTTTTGCCGCTTACGAGGATATTTCCCACAAGATGCACCTTCATAAGATTAGTGGTGCCGGAAATACCCAGCGGCACACCTGCTGTCAGGACTACGAGGTCGCCGTTTTTAAGCAGTCCGTTTTGCTGAGCGGAGTTTATCACATGGTCAATGAGGTCGTCAGTATTGTCTTTTTCCTCTATCATTATTGGCTTTACGCCCCATGACATATTTGTCTGTCGCCATACTCTTTCGCTAGGGGTACCGCTGATTATTGGGCAATCCGGACGGTACTTCGAGAGCATACGGGAAGTCATGCCGGATTTGGACACAGTGATTATAGCAGAAGCGCCAAGATCATGAGCGGTGGTGCAGGCAGCGTGTGATATAGCCGAAGTTACATCCGGACGCTCATGGATATCCAGCTTGTTGAATCGGTCGATATAGTTTATATGACCTTCTGTTATTTCAGCGATATTTGCCATAGTCTTTACGGACTCTACAGGGAATGCGCCTGCGGCAGTCTCACCGGAAAGCATTATAACGCTTGTGCCGTCATAGATGGCATTTGCAACGTCAGTGGTCTCCGCTCTTGTAGGACGGGGGTTCTTTATCATAGAGTCCAGCATCTGGGTGGCTGTGATGACGGGCTTGTCGGAGTTTCTGGTTTTTCTTATTATCCTCTTCTGGATAATAGGCACCTCTGCAATAGGTATCTCAACGCCAAGATCGCCTCTTGCCACCATTACACCGTCGGCAACGTGCAGTATCTCGTCGATATTATCAACGCCGTCCTTGTTTTCGATTTTTGCAACTATCCTTATGTCTTCTCCGCCGAAGGAAGAAAGCACGGCTTTCATTTCATTGATATCATCTGCGTTCCTTGTAAAAGACGCTGCGACAAAATCAACATCCTGTTCCACGCCGAACTTCAGATCAGCCTTATCACGCTCACTCATGAAAGGCATAGACAGAAAGACACCCGGCACATTTATACCCTTATGTGAAGATACGGGACCTCCGTTTATGACTATACAGTGTATTTCGGTATCAGTCTTGCTTGTGACCTTCAGCTCAATAAGACCATCGTCTATGAGTATTCTCGTGCCGATCTCAACATCCCCCGGCAGATCCTTGAAGGTTATGGAGCATTTGCTCTGGCTGCCCTCACATTCCTCTGTTGTCAGGGTAAAGCTTTGTCCGGCTTTGAGTGTGACCTTTTCCGGAAAGTTTCCTGTGCGGATCTCCGGACCCTTTGTATCCAGCAGAATGGCAACAGGAAGGTTCAGCTCTTTTCTAAGCTTCTTTACCGAGTCCATTTTGCGTTTATGCTCTTCGTGGGTACCGTGTGACATATTTATTCTTGCCACGTCCATACCACTGAGCATCATTTCTCTCAATATATTTTCATCCTCTGTAGAGGGACCGAGCGTACATATAATTTTTGTCTTTCTCATCCTTGATACTCCTTTAAAATACAAAATCTGACACCATTATTCCCCTTCAATAATAATACAACAAATTAAACAATTTTACAATAGAAAAATGTAAATATTTGCTGTAAACAGACAGAAAGAAAAAAGCCGTATACGGGTGAGGAAAAATGAAATTTCCCGACAGGAAAAAATCTTTGTTTAAAGCGTGAAACCTCAGTGATAATGCGGTTTTTCGTGTCGTAAAAGGGCGAATAATACTATGGATAAAAAATCAATTTTAATTTTAACTTTGACGAAAAAATTGCGCAATATGCTAAAATTAATTATTGTCAGAAATTAACAAACGATAAGAGAATTGTTTGTGTATATTTATAAGGAATGTTCTATTATTAGTCGAAATGACGAGTATTAGACGAGTATTATATTTATAAAATTGTCTGAAACGATAATTTTTTTGTAAAAAGGGTTTCAAAAAATACCAAAAAACAAACCAACAGTCTAAAATGTGAAACTGATTTGCTTTACAAAACTGCTTATAAGATGTTAAAATACAATTAAATAAGCTTGATGATATATACAATGACGGAGTATGCGGTTTTCACTGTCATTGCAGAAGGGATATGTCATGGAGCTTTGGAGGCAGAACAACCCAAAAGGGAAGCTCCGGAACCGGTTTTCAGCGGTTTCCGGAGTGTCCCGGAAAATCAATTAAGGAGTGTGATTTTAGCATGAACAGTGAAACAAAGAGTCGCTTCCGTATTGGCAGCAAGATCGCAAGTGTTGCACTTTCGGCGGCCCTTATTGTTACGTCCTTCACGGGTCTTGGCAGTACGCTGGTGTCTACTGAGGTCGAGGCTGCTTCAACAAACAGCTACGGTCTTGTGGATAACATCCAGGACGGTAACATCCTGCACTGCTTCTGCTGGAAGTATACGGATATCACCGCAATGCTTCCTGAAATAGCTGAAGCAGGCTTTACATCAGTCCAGACTTCACCGCCTCAGGCAACATCAGGTACAGGTGCATGGTTTTGGTTCTACCAGCCAAAGGGCTTCTATATCGGCACAAGTGAGCTGGGTTCTAAGGAAGAGCTTCGTCAGCTTTGTACAGAGGCTGATAAGTATGGCATTAAGGTCATTGCCGACGTTGTTGCTAACCACCTTGCAGGTGATCACAGCGTTATTCAGGATGACCTGAAGGACAGCCAGTTTTGGCATGATGATATCGGAAACGCAGATGACGGCGACCGTTACAGAGTTACACACGGCAAGATCGGTATGCCTGACCTTAACACAGAACATTCTTACGTTCAGCAGTGCGTTAAAAACTACATTCAGGAGCTTAAGGAAGTTGGTATAGACGGTATACGTTTCGATGCTGCTAAGCACATCGCTCTTCCCAGTGAGGGCGATCAGTTCTGGCCGACCGTTACTTCGGACAGCAGTCTGTGGTACTACGGCGAGATCCTGAACAACCCCGGTCTTTCTCTGGATGAGGGTAACTCTCAGAGACCTCAGGCTATAAATGTAATGAAGGAATATTCTAATTACATAGGCATCACGGACAGCCGCTACGGCATGACACTTCGTGAAGATTTCAACAAAGGACAGGCTCCCACATCCTTCGGCTGCTACTGCGGCGAGTGGATGGGTATTCCTGCCACAAGACTTGTGTACTGGGGCGAGAGCCACGATACATGGTCAAACAATCAGGAATGGGGCTATTCAAATCATATGAGCCAGAATGTTATAGACAGGGCTTACGCTATCGCAGCAAGCCGTGACCATATAACAGCTCTGTACTTCTCACGTCCCTCCTCAGCTGTCAAGGACGATATCAAGATCGGCGCAAAGGGCAGCACACACTTCACAAGCAAGGAAGTTGCTGCGGTCAACCACTTCAAAAATGCCATGAATGGTCAGCCCGACTACTTTACATCCGGCAGCAACTGCTCAGTTGTATGCAGACAAAAAGGTGCGGTTGTCGTAGCAGGCAGCGGCGGCAATATGGACGTAACAGTTCCTAACGGCGGCAGCACAGTAACTCCCGGTACATATACCGATGAGATCACAGGCTCCACATGGACAGTTACCACAACAACCATTTCCGGACGTATAGGCGACAGCGGTATCGCAGTTGTTTATAATCCCGAAGATGTCAGCAAGGATCCTAAAGTAACAGCTTCTCCTGCAAACGGAACACCTTTTGAGAATACACTTACAGTTACACTTACAGCTACTAACTGCACAACTGCTTCTTACACCACATCAGAGGGTGATTCAGGCACATTCACAACCACAAAGACTATAACAGTCGGCGGTTCTACAGCAGTAGGCGGCACAGTAACTATTAATGTTTCCGGTACAGGTGAGGGCGGAAAGACCTACTCAGGTACCTATACCTACACTAAGAAAGACCCGAACGCAAAAGTAAAGGTTTATTTCGACAATTCAGGCTACAACTGGAGCAAGGTCGTTGCTTATGTATATAACGGCGACGGCGATTCGGCTGTTCCAATGGCTAAATGGCCGGGTACAGAAATGACAAAGGGCCCAAAGTACTATGAGCTTGATGTTACAGGTTTTGAAAGCGGAAGAGTTATTTTCTCTGACGGAGCTGATAATACTTCAAACAGATATCCCAGCAATATGGATCCCGGACTTCAGATCGGCGGAACATCAATGCTCTTCAGCTCAGGCAACAGCTGGAAGCCTTATGTTGAGGAGTCATCTCTCAAGGTTTCGCTCAGTGCTACACCTACAAGCGTTACAGTGGGTTCTCCCGTAACACTTACAGCATCAGCTACAGGCGCAAGCGGAACTGTAAAGTACGCTTTCACAACCGGTTCAACAACAATTCAGGCAGCAGGCACAAGCAATACAGCTACCTGGACACCTACAGCAGAGGGTGATTACACAATTACCGTAACTGCAACAGATTCTTCCGGAAGCAGCACCGCAACAGCTAACGTAAAAGTAACAAAGCAGGAAAGCAATGACCCGACTGTTACATCAAGTGTTGCATCAGGTACAAGCTTTACAACTGAGACTTTTGATATAACACTTTCTCTGAGCAACGCTACAGAAGGTACATATTCTGTAGATGATGGTCCTGTAAAGAAATTCTCAGGTACTCAGAAGGTTACTATCGGTCAGGGCAAGATCGGTGATTCAACAGTAACAGTCAAGGCAACAGCAACAAACGGCTCAACAACAAAGAACTACACATTCACATACGAGAAGAAGTATGTTGTAAAGACAACTTCCTCTTCAGCATCCCTTACAAGCTACTATTCAACAAATGCTAACGGCAAGGGCGTAAACAAGACTATCTCGGTAGACGGCGATATTTCAGACTGGGACAGCTCAATGCTTATCGCACAGGGTACAGCAAATGATGACCCCCGTGTATATCGTCCGAACTCCATGTATGAGGTTCCGATAGATCTCTATGCTCTCTATGCAGCATATGATGATACTAACCTCTATCTCATGTGGGAAATGACAAACGTACAGGAAATAGTTGCTCCTATAGATGACTACCCGATTTCACAGGGTACTCTCTGGCAGACACAGGAATTGCCGTTCTTCATCCTTGTTGATACAGGCAAATCCGCAGATGCTATCGGCAACAACGGTAAGCTCCAGACAGGCGGTACAATCTGGAATTCCGGTCTTACAACTACAAGCAGCTTTAACAGACTCATCTCCATAAATACAAAGGGCGGCAACGGTCCTTTCGTTTACGGCGGTGACAGCACAGGTCTTAACAAGGTTGAAATGCTTGATGCTACAACATCTAACATCAAGATGAAGTTTGGCATGGGCGTACTCAGCCAGAACATTTATGGTATCAAAGGCGCTTACGGCGTAAACAACGGCCGTGTAATAGGCGATATGTGCAACGCAGGTGCTGATTGGGTAGACTTCAGAACTTTGGGTCACGACAGTACTGCACATGACTTCTTCTATGAGCTTTCTATTCCGCTCAGCGAGCTTGGCGTTACAAAGGCTGACGTTCAGTCTACAGGCCTTGGCGTACTTCTCGTAGCTACAAGTGGTAAGTCCGGTATGGACTGTCTCCCGTATGACCTCTCTATGAACGATAATGCTGATCTTGACGACGCAGCAGGTTCACAGGAGAACAACAGTTTTGAAAAGAGTGACGAAGACAACGTAACATGTACATTTGCAAGAGTAGGCAACGGCGACGCTCCTCCTCCTCCGCCTCCTCCGTCAACTCCTCTCCAGGTTAACTTCGGTGCAGACAGATCTGCTCCCCAGTACACCTCAACAGATCTTACACTTAAGGGTATCGGCTACGGCGGTACAGCTCCTTACAGCTATACATTCTATGTAGACGATACAGTAGTTAAGGCAAAGAGCACAACAGATACTTATTCATGGACAACACCTTCAACAGCAGGCACATATGAGATCAAGTGCGTTATCACTGACAGCACTGGTGCTACTGCAACAGTAACAAAGAACTATACAGTAGAAAAGTCCGGTAGCGTAGTAGTAGACGACCTTAAGAACAACTCTTCTATCTCTGCTACATCTATCACAGCAGGCGGAACAGTAAAGGTAACAAATAGTGCAAGCGGCGGTACATCACCGTACACCTATTATGTTGCTTACAAGAACTCTACAGACAGCAGCTACACAACAGTACAGAACTACACAACAACAAGCTCAGTTTCCTTTAAGCTCAGCACAGCAGGAACATATACAGTTGTTTCTAAGGTAAAGGACAGCGCAGGTACTATTGTAAGGGCTACCTTTACAGTAACTGTATCAGGACCTTCACCGACAACCCTTACAAACAACTCCACTATCTCTGCTACATCTGTAACAACAGGTACAGCAGTTAAGGTAACTAATAAGGCAAGCGGCGGTACTTCCCCGTATGCCTATTATGTATCCTACAAGAATTCTACTGACAGCAGCTACACAACAGTACAGAACTACACAACAACAAGCTCAGCTTCCTTTACACCGAAAGCAGCAGGAACATATACTGTAGTGTCTAAGGTAAAGGACGGCACAGGCACAATAGCAAAGACTACCTTTACAGTAACCGTAACAGCTCCTGCAACAGAGCTTTCCAATGACACAGTACTCTCCGCTACAAAGCTTTCTCTCGGTACTTCACTTGTAGTAACAGGTAAAGCAAGCGGCGGTACAGCACCTTATCAGTATGCAGTATTCTATAAGAAGACCTCCGACTCAGCATATACAACAGCACAGGCTTCCAGCACAAACAGCAAGGTAACTATCAAGTTCACAGAGCCTACAGTATATGATGTACGTTCAAAGGTTAAAGACAGCACAGGCAAGGCTGTTATTGTTGACTTCATCGTTACAGTAACTGCCGGACTTACAAACAACTCCAAGATGTCAGCTACATCTGTAGCACTCGGCAACTCTGTAACACTTACAGGCGCAGCAACAGGCGGTACATCACCGTACACCTATGCATTCTACTACAAGAAGTCTACAGACAGCAGCTATACAACACTCAGCGGTTTCTCAACAACCAAGACAGCTACACTTAAGCCCACAACATCCGGTACTTATACTGTAGTTATCAAAGTCAAGGACAAGGCAGGAACAGTTGAAAGAAAAGAGTTTACACTCACAGTAACAAAGGCTCTTACAAACAGCTCCAAGATGTCTGCAACATCAGTAGCACTCGGCAACTCTGTAACTCTTACAGGTGCAGCAACAGGCGGTACATCAC
>CAMHOE010000014.1 GCA_946186665.1 uncultured Clostridia bacterium
AATTTTGAAAAATTTTTCAGAAGGGTATTGACTTTTAATAGTTAGTCACCTCACAATTCTGCCATAGGATCATGCTCAGACCCCTTAAACATTTCTTCTTTTTTCATGCGGAATCCGTACTCCCTGTGAAGCTGTGAGAAAGAGACCGGCTTATCACGGACAGGTATGCCGCCTTCATCGGAATCATACACTATTCTTGTCGGTTTGCAGTTTTCCGAAACGGGCGGTTCGTTTTTAAGCACATTTAAAAGCTCCTCATCCCGTATTCCCAGAACTACAGGCAGAGTCGGCGGGCAGGAACGTCTGCCTAAAAACAGCGGATAAACGGGATGATTCAGTGCATATTCCAACTGCTCAAGAAACTCCTTATCATCCGTTTCCAGTGCCGCAACAAAAACAGCATCAGACAGATAAAATCTTTCCGTAACATGAGAAGCCTTTTTTCCGGTAGTCTCATGTGCCATATGGAAATCTCTGAGAAGTTTTCCTTCTCTTTCAACACGGACTCCAAAGCGAAGCGCATTAAGCGGTTCCAGCTTTTTGGGATCGTCACTTCGCTGTATGCCCAGAGCTGCCGCTAACATTCCGACAACGCCGCTCTTGGTCGGCTCACGTTCCGTTGAACGTATGTTGAATTTTGAATTGCTGCCCCATGCCTGCAAAGGTGCAGCAATTCTTAGTAACAGTGTTGCCATGCTTACACCTCGGTCATTTTATCGTTTACTGCCTTTTCAAGCTGTAAAAGAAGTTCGGGAAGTGAAAGCTCTGATGTAATATCATTCAGCCATTCCTCATCCGGTTTTGCGGCGAATTGAGAGTACACTTTCTGCGCATATTCCATCAGCCTGCTTTCGGAAGCAGCAGCATAGCCTTTGTCACTTTTCTTGATCGGATTTTCAAACGCACCGCAAAGATTGACCGGCTGATCGCTGCGTACAGTGACGTACACCATATCCGGGAAAGTTCTGTTTGCAAATGTATTTTCTTTACCTGTTGGCATAGAAAAGACGAATGCCTGACCAAATTTTTTAACTGCTGAAGCAACATTCTCTTTTCCAAGTGTCTCTGCAAGCTCAGTTGCATTCACAGTCGCATATCTGTAAAGTGTTGATGAATTGAACTCAATTGTTCCGAGATGTCCCGCGCCTGCGTTATCATCGTCCTGAAGATCGTCAACAGCCGTAAAATAGTCATATTCGTTTTGTACAGCGTGGGTAGATATTGCGTGTGCAACCTGAGCTGCTGCATCAGCATTGAGTGTTGGATCACTTGCAGCCATTCTTCCGAACAATGCAATGTCAACAGAAAGATTTTCTTTGAGAGCTTCTTTCATTCTTTTAGGTGTCTCTTTACCTTTGAGATCCAGTGTAACAGCAAGTTCTGCGATGGCTTTTGCCTGCTTATTGCTCATGAAAAACAATGCTTCGGCTTTTTCGTCCTTAAGCTTAATACCCGCACTTTCCAAAGCTTTAACAGCCTTCTTGTGACATTCATCAGCGCTGATACTGCTGTCCAGCTTTACGATCTCTCTTTCGACCATTTCAACCATATTTTTGGTACGGCTGCCAAGGTCGTATTCGTCAAAAAGCGTTTTGAATTCTTCACGCATTGCGTGCTTCCATGCCTGTGAAGAAACTCTTGCTCTTACTGCTCCGCCGTAAACGGCTGTCTTTGGGCTGCCCATATCATCTCTGTTTACACAGCTGGGCGGTACGGTCTGAAGTACGTGATAATCAATAAATACACTCATGGTTATTATTCTCCTTTTTCAATATAATAAAAATCCTGTCCCCATCGAAGCTGGACTTTTTTCTTTCCTTCGCTGAACTGGCAGTCATAAATATCCTTTGCAAGCATAACGTAATCAAGCTTTATACCTTTGTTACGCATAAGTTCAATAAGACATCTCATGTGGTGAGAAAGCTCATACATATCATTTGCTGTAACAGCCGGTCCGAATCTTCTCAAAACACGTTCACGTTCATCGTCTGTTTGGTCGTTCATAAGCATGGCAGCTGCTCTTCCGAAGCTGATCCCATCTTTATGTATGCTTTCGCTGTTTCCCTGCTGATGAAGTGCAAACATCGTAAGTGCTATGTATATTGCCCACTCTTCTTTGGTAGGTTCGCCGTTTCTGCTCAGCATCTCATCGGGGATACCATTAAGGAATACTCCCCATAGTTCCGGAAGCTCCCCCGGAGTTTTTCCGGCTCCTCTTCTCAGATTTGCAAACATTGCTTTGCCGCCGCTGTATTTCATATTTTCTGTCAGCAAAGCTATCTGTCCATAAACATATTTCCCTACCTTATCCCTTGTAGATATTGTTTTTTCAGACATTTTTATCACCCTCCTCTCCATAGATCTTCTTCATCTGACTTTTGAATATAAGCATTGCCTTTGGTGACGAATAAATAGCGCCATCTTCCTTATGCCCGATTATTGCAGTGTCGTTTGTTTCGGAAACCAGCTCCCGTGCATACATTTCGGTTATTCTCTGCGCTGTACTCTGCCATTTTAATTGTTTCTTATATTTTTCTTCTTCATCAAGAATATCAGGATCAATAGACCTCAGCCATTCTCTGAAGGGTAAATCAAAGCGATAATATAGCTGTGACTTTACAACATTTGGTATCTCCATGTAATGCTTGTCCTTTTTACTGTTGCTTCCGCCGGACGCAACATATAGGTTTTGCGCTAAATATGCTATTATGTTTGCAAGCTTACCGCATCTGTCGATCTCCGTTTCAATTTTCACACGCCAGTCCGCACCAAGATCTGACAGCAATTCAGCGTGCATGGTAAGTGAGTCTGAATAGACATTTTTAACAAAAAAATCCTTATCACCATACTCGACAGCAGTAATTGAGGTTTTTAACAAAACTGATCGGGGTATCATATTCTTCCCTTTAAGATAATTTTTAAACCAACTGAGTACTCCTGCCTGTTTACCTCCTTTTTCGTTGAACATCACAGAGAATTCACGCCACATTTGCTTTGATGAATCATGTCTCTTAGGCGAAAAAACATCGTTCTCTTTTTTAGACGAGTTCCAGACCGTCATTGGTTCAAAGAAGGCATTTTCCTTTTCAAAAAAATCTCCTCCCAAAAGCTTATAGCTTACTACTTTGTTACCTTTTCTGATAAGAAGTATCCTTCGTGACTGAAGCGTATATAAAGCTGCAAGGTCAGATGGAAGTGCTATTTCGGTTCTTTCAGCGTCGGAAACCTTTTCCTGCTCCCATAGTGGATTTTGACTTTCCTGAACTATATCTTCATTAACCATAATAAGATTAAGCATCAGAGTTTCAAAGAGGTTATTTCCTGTAATATATATCAATCCTAATTTACCAAGCCAGCCCACACCCGGTGATGGCAGACTTCCACCTGCTTTTGCCTTACCTTCCTTTGTTGGTTTTGATGAAGTATCATCATAAGCATTCAAATACAAAAGCCATCGCGCTGCCTGCGGATATGTCAGGCTTGATTTCTCATTCCCCGAATACATTGAAAAAAAGCGGACTTTATTACTGCTCTCCGATATTTCACCGTTTAGTTTAGGCGCGTCATAATCTGTACCTATATTCAGCCCTGCCACCTGACCAAAAGGTCTTTCAGTATGAAACAGCCAGAAACGTTCGTGCCATGTTTCAAAATAATCTCCTATCGCTTTTTCGGAAAAGTGCCCTTTTTTCCATAACGCTTTCCAACGGTAAATGGCTTCATCCTCGCCATCTTCATCAAGCGGAGAGTCGTTTCCGTTTTCATCTGCTCTTGAATATACAGTGTGCAGCACCGCAAGCATCAGGCGCATGACAGCAATATCCTGAGTCGGCAGCTCTCCGCTGAGAGACTTATAGTTATGCGCATTCAGTATCGCATCTTTTAGAGACACCTCACTGACATTACAATTACTGTCCATTACCCTTATCCAAGGGCCATCGATCAGGTTGAATTCAATCTCATTCAAATATTATCACTCCTTTTCATATGTCAGTCCGTATATGAAATCATATCTGAGCTTATATCCTGCCAATTCAGTTTCATTGTTTTCGCCCAGGAAAAGAACAAGCTTATCCTTAAGCAGATAGTGCTTCTGCCAGTCAGATATGTACGGTTTACATTTTTTCTCAAGCTCAGCTAATGTTTTGTCAATACACCACTTAGCTGAAAATATGCTCGGCAGGCGCAGTCTTTGACTTGCAATATGTTTGCATTCTTCGTCTGTTAATTTGCCTGATAGTTTAGAATCATCAAGGAACCCTATTGTACCGTCACTGTACAGTTTCATTACTAATACTTCTATTGAGGCAGTACCATCACGAACAGAAGCCTCTGCCCGACTGTCATTTACAGTTCTTTCAAGCAGACCGTGAATATTTCTGCAAGTTGGCTTTTTCAGTAAAAATGAACCCGCTTTGCGAACTGAAATATCTTTTTTATTTTTATAGTTCTTATATTCGTCGCTGTCATCAAAAGAATCATACACTTTCTGAACAAGCGGAGAAATATCATCAGGTAATGTTACAATATCCGTAATATGCTCAAGTGTTTCTTTCAGCAGCCATGTACCGTAAATACTCTTTGAGCCGCTCTTGTCATCATCATACTCATCTGTAAGAACATAGCAAACAGGCTGCTTAAATTCATCGGGGCGTTTCCTTGAATGTCTTTGCAGTCTGCCTATGCGCTGCAAAAGAAGATCGACAGGACAAATATCGGTTATCAGAAGATCAAAGTCGATATCAAGTGATTGTTCCAGCACCTGAGTTCCTATGACAACAAATCCCTGTCTTTTTTCAGGTTTACTGTCACTGCCTATTCTTTCCAAGAGTATTTCTTCCTTTGCCGCACGGTCGGGCATAATGTACTGCGCATGGTAGAGCAAAACATTGTCGGTAATTTCATTTTGTATCAGTTTTGCGGCGGACTGTGCGCGGCTGACAGTGTTCATTATTATACCAACACAGCTTCCGGAACTTACAGCACTTCGTACAATTTCAATCAGGTCTTTATTATTACACTTTAAAATATGGATAATTTTTTTATTTTCATTGTACGGGAGAGCTTCCTGCATGATTTTTCCACCGTCAGTCCATGTGAGAAGAGGATATAGGGTATTCTTTTCAAAAACCTCATCTGACGTTTTCTGATTAAGATATGCCCTGACCAGAGACATCCGCCGTTTTGACGGCAGTGTAGCTGAAAGAAGTATTACTGGCGTATGATATGCACCAAGCCATTGCAGTGCACGTTCAAGGTATTGATTCATATAGGCGTCGTAAGCATGTACCTCGTCTATAATTATAACCTTTTCTGATAAGCCCAGGTGCAGCAGCATAACATGTCTGCGTTTGAGCGCAAGCATCAGAAGCTGATCTACCGTAGCTACAACAAAATCAGCAAGACATGATTTCTTACTGTCACAAAACCACGAATGAACGATAACTCCGCTGTCGCTTTCATTTTCCGGAATACCTCTTTGTATCTCTTGAAATGTTTCGTTAAGTGCAGCATTACCATGCTGGAGCTGAACACTGTGATAAAATTCTTCAGATTGTTTTTCAGCCCAATTTATCACCCTTGGAAAAATTCCGTTTGCGGTTGCCTGAGTCGGCATACCAAAAAACAATCCGTTCTTTTTACACTTTGATGCTATTAACTCAGCGCAGGAAAGTGATGCCTCTGTTTTGCCGCATCCCATAGGCGCTTCGAGAATAAAGAGTCCGGGATCAGCTGCATTTTTGGCGATCTCAATCATACATTTTTGAACTGCTCTCGGTAAGAAACCAAACGTTTCTTCAAAATCCTTATCTATGTACGTATTTCTTTCGGCAGCCCATTGTTCGGTAAAATTCAAATTTTCCAACGCATTAAGTGTGCGTTTTTCAAAATCTATCTCATTACCATCGTCATCAATACTTATCAGCGGAAAAAGTTCTGTATTGCTTGCGATCCAGTCTGCTGTTATGAGAAGTCCGCTAAGCAGCATCTGTGCCTGTGCATTTATTTCAGGCAGTTCACTTATGCTTTCAAAATCTGACTTAACAAGCGCCTCTTGAATTATACAAGTCCATGAGTCTTCGAGAGTGGAACGAGTTTTATCGGTATCGCCAAAAAAGACACGATAATTGACGATATCTTTTCGATCATTCATCAAGTCGGTCACAGATTCGGCGGGAACTCCATGATGAGAACCGACTACCGCTGCAATACTCTCCGGGCAGCCATTGTATATAAGTATGGATTCACCGGCATAAGCGTGTGGGGTCTGTTGAATACTGACCTTATCCATCACACTGGGAATATCAAGATAACGCTTCAGCAATTGTGCCCGTTGCGGAACATTAAAAGCTATTTTGTACTGAAATCCGACCGTAGCTTTACCTATATCGTGAACGAGAGATAAGAACAATGCAGTCTTTTTTAAAATGGTACTATCCAATGCACAAGAACGGGCAATTGAATCTGAAACAAATTCACCTAGCAAATACTGCATAACCTCATATGTATCTATATGGTGTATCCAGAGAGGAAGCCAATAAGACTGAGTGCTTTCGGATTTTGCTATATATAGTTTGTTGTGAATCATCATCATTTTCATCCTCTTCATCTTTTTTGTCAGTGTCATATTTTATCATCTTATTATTTTCACGTTTGTTTCAAATCTGTATTATAATCTGTTCCAAACTCTTTGTTGGTATTGAATATATTGTATTATCTTTGCATTATTTTTTTATCTATTTCATTATACATCTTCAAATAATGAAAATCAATATGAAAATTCAATAACAAAAACTGATGTGCATTTTATTGTACACTGTACGCTGCTTTTTTATAATATGTTCCCAAGAAGGTTATTTTCAAATCGGTTGAAGGACCAGAGTCATATTCATAAGAAAGTGCTTTGCCCACATGTATTGATGAGAACTTTGTTGAAAATGACATTTCCTCATAATCCGACCAATAAAACGCACTCATATGACCGCAGCATTCCAGCCATATATCCCCAGGAAATTATCAAGCGTTTGCAGCGTTGAAGTCATGGAAATATCAGCATAAAGCCAATATTCCTTCTCGTATGGTGCTTCAATTTTAAGCAGCATACATTCCTGCTTATCCGAAGCTATTCTTTTGTGCAGCTTTTTGTTTTCATATACGCCCTGGTATTATAAATATAAAATACAAATATTATAAACACGAACAATATCATTTTCAGTAACAAGCAAGTGATCCCTTACAATACACTTATCTGCGATCTTGATATTGTTGACTATATCTTGTTTTGTCATAATTACCATTTGCTATAAAAATCAAGCCACTCACCGTCTCTGATGAATGGCTTATTATCTTGGATATATATAGTTTTATTCTCAATACGTTTCAGTTAAATACAATCACCTTATTGTGTATCCGTTATTCTAATCCTGATATCACCCGTGCTTGTTGTGATCTCACATTTACCGCCCCTCACAGTTTTCGGCACATTGATATCACCAGTTGAAGTGTCTGTAATAAACACTTTTTCACTCAATAAGGAACCTGTTACATCACCTGTACTTGTTTTGACAAAGATCTCACCGGCATCACATCCGTCAAATACTACATCGCCCGTACTGGTCTTTATATGAAGCAATTCGGATGAAAATACATCCTTGAGACTGATATCGCCCGTGCTGCTCTTGTGCTCAAGACTTTTGCAGGAAACATCGGTCAGGATCGTTCTGCCTGTGCTTACTCCTATCGTAATACTTCCCTCAGAGGATACCGATTCCATAAAGATCTTTCCTGTTGAAGTGGTGAGATCCATTTCGCCCGATGATACACAGCTTACCTTGATATCCCCTGTGCTCAGTCTGATCTTTGTCAAGCCTTCAGACGAAGCATCGCACCTTACGCTGCCGGTAGAGCCTGAAATATCGATCGAATTAAAGGTAAGATCCTTCGGAATAACAATATTACCTGTAGCGGAGTCTATCAAAAGAGAAGCATATCTCTCCTTTGGCAGATAAATGGTTGTCTTGGGAGAGTCAAACATAAAGATTCCTATATGCTCATACCATTCTCTTGTATCATTTACACTGATCTCAAGAGTGTTATCTTTTACTTTGACTGTATGCTTCATATTCTCCTGCTCATAACAAACAACTGTACAGCTTTTGTCATCGGACAGAATAAATGATATGTCATCTGTTTTTGCATTGATCAAAAGATCATCAAAGCTTTGAGTGACATCATATGTATTTGTTTCAAACCTTACATTGCTCAGCTCACTGAGATCCCAATGTATCATGGTCATTGCTGCGGCAAATAATGCAAGTCCGGAAAAAACACACGCGATAGAAACGATCAACAAGATCTTCGTAGATTTTTTCATTGGTCACACTCCTTTCCGATGAGCAAAGTCTTGATCCGGAAAAAACTCTTTTTCATCAACACCACCAAGCCTTTATCAGCTGCTTTACAGCCGAAGAACAAAAGACAGGAGGAACCTATACCGAAAAGGCCCAATCCAAGAGAAGCCAATCCTGTAGGGATGTTTGCCGCACTAAAATATACTACAGACACCACCATTTCGTACAGAGCACAAACCGCAAATGATGCTGTAGCTGCCCACAAAGCAATAACTACAGACCACAATGTGATATAAAGAGAAAATACAACAGCAAGAGCAGCGATCAGAAGCGACGCCCATACAGGTGAACCGAGAATTATCAGTATGATCTCCCATGTTTTAAACTTACGTTTCGGCTTTACCTTTTCCTTGACGATTTTTGTAAGAGGATAATCAGAAAGTATTTGTGACACCACCTCGTCTACGCTTCCGATCTCATCAACGGCTGCTTCTTCGGTATATCCCTCTTCTATACGGTCATCTATCATTTCACTGTAAAAATGGAGTCGTTCTTCCAGATCCTGCTGCGGCAAGCCTGATAGTCTTGTCCGAAGCTCATAAAGAAATTGTTCTTTAGTCATTTTCATCCTCCTTAGTCACAAATCGGTAAATCGATAAGATCTCCTGCCAATCTGTTTTAAAATCTTCAATGCGTTTTAAACCTGCGTCGGTGATGTGATAGTATTTGCGAAGTCTGCCGTTGTGTTCCGCTGTTTTGACCGTCAGCATACTCGCTGACTCCAATCTCTTCAGAATGGTATAAAGAGTAGATTCGGACAATTCAATATACGGCTTCATATCCTTAATGATCTTATAACCATATGAATCCTCACTTTTAATTGCAGCTAATACGCACACATCTAAAAGACCTCGTTTTAACTGAATATCCATATCATACCTCCTCTTGTGTAATACATCATATCACGAAGTATATATATTGTCAAGTACTGTTATGTTTTATCAGGCATAAAAATAGCCGCCATGCAGAAATTCACCCACTTGGCGGCGTTATTTATTTGGCATTGAAATTGACCTTGACTTTGTCATTAAATGCCTGAATTTTCTTTTTCATAGCAAAATACTGACTTAACCAGATGAATAAATATATTGCAAAAAAGATGAAGATATAGCCCGCAATACCCCAAAAATTATGCGGCATCCAATACATACAATAAGCTATCGGAAATGACGCTAAAGAGACGACAATGCAGTGCAGAACAGTCTGCTTCAAAAGACTCCATCGCTCTATTTCCCAGATGACAGATGCACCGGCAAACGCCGCTCCATATAGAAGAGAACATATTGTCTGAACTGCCACTGCGTTCAGTTCATTTCCACAAAGCTGAGTAAGCTGCGGATTTACCGGATAAAATTCGCCTTTGTTGATCATCGCCGAAATGATCAATGTGATGAAATAGCTGATACTCAGACCAATGGGCGCGCCGATCAGGCAGCGCAGGATCACTTTCTTTTTCATAATAACTTCCTCCTATACTCCTAATACTTTTTTTATCTTGCTGACATATCGTCTTGAAACATATGTAACTGTTCCATCCGACATCTTAACACAAATTGTACCCGACAAGCTCAGATCAAAGTTTAAGACCTTTTTCAGGTTTACGATCTCTGAGTTAGAAATGCGAACAAAGCTGTATCTGGCAAGCTGTTCTTCCAGTTCATATAACCTCTGCCTTAGTACATATTCCTTCTTACCTGCCGCAGCAAAGGTCTTGCCGTTTGAGGCATAAATACGAATAATATCCGACAGCGATAATATCTCAGCCAGATCATTATTAAACCCAGTGATAAATTCAAGCGGTGTTGATGAAAGGGTCTTGATGATGCCGTTGACCTCATCTGTGACCTTGTCTGTTATAATAATGATTTTAGGTTCAATACAGCTATCGTCAATTTTGATTTCTACCTGCATATTCGTTTACCTCCTTTGTTGACAACAGTATAGCAGGTTACAATTATAAAATCCAGCGATTTTCAATAAGTGGTTCATTTTGGGCTATACATGGCAGAGCACATTATACAGGAGCTTTTAATAAAAAAACAAGACTTCCGCTAAACAGAAGCCTTGCTTTGATCGCTATCACGAATGATGTAAGTATTGATTTTAATCTGCACGTCATACAGGTGCAGTATGTTGAGCAGGCAAAAAGCTTTTGCTCAGAGTGTATAGCAGAAACGTCATCCCCAAAGAGCTGCGGGTGCGTGACCGCACTGGACGACTTAACAACGCAGCTGCTTTTGATAGAACCGACCGCGTCGTGCGAAAAAAGTGAATAGTTGTGGAATTAGGAGTGAGGAGTTAATTTTGGTACATTTTTGCTAAAACAAAAACGAATCATAGTAAGTGTAAAAAACTGCAACTTCAAACTGTACAGGCGCGTAAAGTTGAGTTGGCAAAAAAACTTTCTGTTCGGAGAGTGTAGCCGAAACAGCAGCCCTAAGGCTGCGCCGGCGGATGGAGATGGTGGTCTGTTGGGTCTGCGCCGTTAATCGCGGTCAGGAAAAGTTTCGGTCACATTATCAGAGTGAGCGTTAGCGCCCGTAGGAAGTGCCCTTGGGGTACGAACGCCGCCGCGAATCGACAGCGGAGGCACTCCGCCGCCGTTATTCTGTGTAATCGTACCATGAACCGGCAGGATACTTGAACTTCGTCTTTTCAAGTCCTCTCTGCGCTTTTGCTTCCTGAGTCGTATCAATTCTGAATATCTGTCCTGCATTTTTCTGATCATCATAGGGCATATCCGCTGTCTGATATGCTGTTACTCCGTTTCTTACCTCTTCATCAGTTATACCGGAACTGAATACTATCATAGTAGGTCCCATCGGCATAACAAGACGATATATATCAGTACCTTCTATCTGTTCCATCTCCACTCCAGGCCATTCGCCTCCGTAAAGTCCGCCGCTGATCTTGTTTGTGGGGATAGCATCCCACCAATAAGCATAAACGTTTTCCCACTGTGTTTCGCTGTTATCAAAGTATATGTAATTGTCTTTTTCGTTTAGTCTTGGATCGTCCGGATCTATGCTGACTTCCGTCGGGATATCAGCCATGCTCATCCTGTCAATATACTCAACCGGAACACCGCTCTCCAGTGCTTCTACTTTCTGCATGAACATAGCCTGCAAAAATTCCGGATAGATGTTTCTCCAGTAAAGAGGCATATGCTGTCCGGGTTCATATTTGTTAAAAACAAACTTATCTTTTGGATAGCCTTTTTCGACAAGCATATTATAGACCGGCTCTACACAATCACCGTTATCTGTAGCATAGCCTCCTGCATATATATACAGGAAAGGAGCATTTTCCATATTCACCTTATCATCAAGGAATTTTCCCCATGTATCGTTATCATATGCCCAGAAGGACGCAGACAATACACCGCCTGTTCCGAATTTGTCCGGATGACTCAGCACCGCATAGAAGGTTTCAAGTCCGCCGAGAGAGCTGCCTGCAAGAGAGGTGTGCGCAGCATCTGTGTATACATTGTAATTTTCCTGAACATACGGCATTATCGTATCGCAGATAAAATCCGCAAAATCATTTCCTCGCTTTTCGCTTTTTATCGGTTCGGGCCCTCTGTTATTCAGCTCGCCTATGTCGGGGATCAACTCGTTATCTCTGTTCTGATCTCCTGTTACGATACAAACAATAATGGCTTTATTATCTGTCACAGACATCATACCGGTCACACTCTCGGATACATTCCAGCTATCTGTATCGCTGTCCATTCCTCTTTCCATACCGGTAGCCAGTACTGTCTGACCGTCAAGCATATATATAGTTGAATACTGCTCGTCTGATGTTTCATCATAATCTGACGGAGTCCAGATATATACAGTCTTTTCATATCCGTCAAACGTGAAGCTCGTTGTATCAAACGGGGGATCATATTTCAGATCCATACCTTCGGCATATGGCAGAAGTTTTTCGTCTTTTAAATACCAGCCTGCAACATAACTATTAAACGCAACATCTTTGCTCACGATATCATCGCCGTATGTAAGATTGACCATATTATACAGGCTTGTGTCTGCATCACATGAGTAAGTGTAGTAATCGTCGCCTTCAGCAGTTTTTGTCATGGCAACTTCGGCAGTCTCATCATTCATAGTATTGAAAAAGTGGGCTGTCATTTTGTCGTTTTTGCCTGCATCCAAGATATAGATAGTGTGGAGCTTGTCATCCTCCTTATCGCCGCTCTCTGTCTGGCTTTCTTCCTTGCTGCTTTCTTCTGCCTGGCTTTCTTCTTTGGTTATGCTGCTCTCGCTCTGACTGTTTTCCTCAGCTTTTGCTGAAGCGTCATCTTCGGTTGTATTGCTGCCGCTGCACGCTGTCAGCATGGATAAACATAAAGCACCTGTTAGTATTCCTGTTATGATCTTTTTGGTTCTCATGACTATTCCCCCTCGTATGAATCGTATGGTTTTTATCCTTAATACAATTGTATATAAATACACGGAAATAATCAAACAACACGTTAACGATAAAAGCAACTATCTATTGACAGATTAAAACAGTGGTTTATCTCTGTCGAACCACACGCCCCAGTTTATCACTTTCTCATCTCTCATTTCTTTTGCAAAAAACAGCAATGGAATCACAATTGTTTCGTTGAAAAAAGTGTATGACTTCAGATTGCCGTTTTCCGTTTCGATAAGACTGCATTTGACCAGATTTACTTTACACATTTTATCCATAAGCTTTTCAACATTATTGATCGGGATTTTGGTTTTGGAGGCTATCAATGAAAGTGATAACGGTGTGTTTTTTCGGGTGTAAAGATAGAACAGTATCCTCATAACATCCTTATCTCCGAAAACACGGAGCGTTTCCGCTATTTCATCCGGATCACCAAGATTTTTTGCAAAGCCTTCTTCAGGTTCGGGCATCAGAAAAAAATACCTGCAAGCAGAGCTGAGTCTTGTATCCATGATTCCTTCATTAAGGCTGAACCTTGAATAATAATTTAAACCGTCCTGCGTATTCAATTTGTCAAGAACTTCTATTCCAAGGCTATCCTTTACACTTTTTATATTAAGGAGCGCCACCGATGCAGCCCAGAAATACTGGAATGCTTTATTAAATCCTTCTTTTCTATCAGCTGATATTATTTCATTCATAATAGAGTCAACTATCGTTTTAGTTACTTCTCTGCCAAAAAGTATATCCGTGCTAACATCAAGTGCATCTGCAATAAGCGGCACTATCTCAGCATCAGGAACACCGCCCCTCTCCCATTTTGAAACTGCCTGTGTTGTAACGCCCACCATATTTCCCAGTTCTTCCTGTGTAAGGCCTTTTTGAGTACGATATTTTTTTATTTGTTCTCCGATCATTTGTATCCTCCAATCTGTTTTTTCAACAGTGGTTTTATCTGATAACACGCATATATCCATATTCGTGTTATAGCTATAGTTTAATTATATCAGTAATACCCTCCGGACTTCAATAGATCAATCATGGAAATATTATTTCTTATGCAAAAAAATAAATTTGACATTTCGTTTTCATTCTTCTACAAATTTCTTACATAGAAATCAGCAATTTTATAATTTTTCGGAAACGGAGACAAGTGCATTAAGTAACTCCGAAGGTATTTCAGGATCGTTCAAACAAAAATCACCGATAATATTACCTTTATCATACAATCTTACACTTGCTGAAATGCCATCAATAATCGTCATCTCTCGCGTTTTGACAACTATATCTTCTTTTACACTGCGAATAATCTCCTCTATAATTTGAGTGTCAGTTTTCATACACTTACAAATAACATCGCCTCTATATGCAGTTTGTTGATCAGCAATTTCAACAGTAGTAAAGTACTGAGAATAACTTGTGTTTCCTAAAAAATCGGTATAACGCGTATATGCACAGTGAGCATAGTAACCGCTTTGTTTCATAAATACCTGAATGAAATAAGTGTTAAGGCGGAATGGCGGCAAAAAAAGACACTCTATAATGAGATCATCTTCCGGAATAAGCAGATGATATTTTGAAAGATATTTTTTTGCAATTTCTATGTTATTCAGCATTTCTTGTTTTGTCATACTTACCTCTTTTTATGCAAATCAAGCCACTCATCGTCTCCGATGAATGGCTTGAAATTTGTTAGTTATGTGATAATTACCGTCTGAGATTCACCGTATTTCAAGCAAACCCCAAACGATAAGAACCGCATAAACACTGTATTTTTGATAACCGCCGAAAGGCTCTGATTATCTCTTTGAGAATTTTTAGATATGTAAAAGCCGCTATTTTACTGTACTTTTCTTCTGACTTGTTAGTTACTTGTTAGTTACTGTGAGCATTTCAGAATTACTGACAATAATGAATGATAAAAATTATTATTATACTTTTAACCAATACTGTACCAACAGGAAAAGGAATGTCCCGATATTCGTCATACAGCCAAGCCAGAACAGAAAACCTTTCAGCTTCGTAAAGGTAAACATTTTCTTTCTGTCTTGTTCCAGATCGTATTCAAGTTTATTCAGCTCCATTATGTATGAGGTCGATTTACTTGCCAATTCTTCTGTAAGTCCTGTGGCTGTTTTATTGAATGATTCTAATTCTTGTGTAACGGCAGTAGAATATCTTTGACGAAATTCTTGTATTAACTTATCGCCTTCTCTTTGGAGGGCTTTGCTTAACTGTTCGTTCAGGCTCTGTTGGTGTTGGATTATTGCTTGCAGCCGTTCTATTTCCTCCGTCTGATGTTGGATAAAGTCCGTTTGTTCCCGCTGCTGAATGTTCCATTTCTCCGTATAGTCTGCCAACGCCTCTTTGAGCAGGCTGTTTTCCAATTCCTGTCGGCTCATCTGGTTCAACTGCTTGAGCTGCTGCCTTGCCGGAGCTTGCTGTCCGGTTTCCATGTTGACTAAGCTCAAATACTATCGCCTCCTTTGTGTAGCTTGCTCCAAGCTTATCTCCTCTTATAGCCTTTTGCTTTGCCGGATGCTTGAAGCTGATCGTTTTTGCTGTATTTCTTGCCAAAGTAACACCATACTTATTCAGGTGTTTTTCAAATTCTTCCATTGTACTGCATCTCGTCAGGGCTTCTGCAATAACTTCTCGCAACTCCTCTTTCCATGATGTACCGCCGTTCAGAGTGATACGCTTTTCCTCTGTGCTTATTTTATCTTCTGCCGGTTTTCTGAAATCAAGCGTGGAATATCCGTATTTTTCGGCTATTTCATTTGACAGGTCTTTCAAAGCTCCGTACTCGCTGTTATTCAGGTGCAGCATTTTTCCTGTGACGAACGATACACTATTTACAATGATATGACAATGGATATGTGTTCTGTCCGTGTGCGTTGCTATTATATATTCGTGATCTCCAAAGGCTTTCTGTGCCAATTCTTCTGTGAGCCTTGTTGCTTCTTCGGGTGTTATATTATCTTTTGGATCAAAGCTATGCTTGAAATGATAATACTTTCGGCTGCTGAACGACTTTCCTTTATGGAACAGCGAACAGGTTTCTTTGAATTGTGTGGCATAATCCCTTGTATCGTCAAGGGCGTGAGAAACGATAATAGCAGCTTTTTTCGGATCGGTGACATACTTGATAGCCTTTGCAGGCTTGGCTTTACAGCCCTGTCCTTTGAATAGTGGCATTTCAATCTCCTGAGATCAAATCTGTTATTTTATCTGTCATACTATATACCCTTTGATAACACGCTCTGCAATCTTGCAGGGCATTATTTATTTCCTGCTGTGTTACAGACGAATATTCGTTGATACGGTGAGTAAGCTGATTAAGATTTGTACCCTGTCGTTTCAGTTCAGCAAGCAAGGGAATATATGCTTTTATTATTCTTATCTGCTGTCCGTTGATAGCTTTAATGAGGAATTCTGTAAGTGTCAGATCACTGTGTGAAAGCTTGTATTGCAATCTTTCATATTCCTCATCTGAGAGTCTGACGGACACATTGTGTGAGCGTTTACGCTTCATAGTCGGACTCCTTTCAAGGGGGCTTGGGGGTGAAACCACCAACGAGGTAGTAAATGGCTTGCCATTTGCGTACCTCGCTATAACCAAAAGTCAGACCTTTCCTGTGGCAAGCCATTTTTATCTTACCGTCAGAAAAGAATGAATATTGTATTGTTTGTCTGACTTTTGGAAAGCGAAGCTTTTTTCTCTGTTGGTAGTCAAGGTTGCAACATTGTATGTATAATGATTTTCTGCAATATTGCAAGATTGCACATTTTTCTATTACAGACAATGTTGCAATGTTACTCTTTGGACAATTTCCAATACCATTCATTATTACTTCTGAACGATTTCACCCCTACATTTTTCTTTGCTTCATTAAGAGTTCGTTCGGAGATGTTCCGTATCTTTGCTTGCTGCTGCAACTGTTTTTGCTTTATTGCACTACCGTCTGACAACATATCTCGGAGAAGTTTTTCAGCCTGTTCAAGTTTTGAGGTTGTGGCTACTCCGTTGAGCAGGTCATCAATAGAAATATCATACTTACCGATGAAACGAAAACCCGTTTCCTTATTGAGTTCAAATGCAATCGGCTCTCCCTCTGGTGCCAGACTGCTCTTTATCTGTGCCATTACTCTTATAGTAGGATTGTCCTTTATCCTGCCTACAAGCAATACACTTCTTGCCGATGCAGGAATATCGATAGAGCCTAATCCCCTGTAAGAAGATTTCATTCCGATTGCTTTATTCAGATGTCCTATCAAAACTACTGCACACTGCTGTCTCTGTGCAACTTCAGCTAAATGTTTCATAACCGGTCTTATTTCATTGGCTCTGTGCATATCAACATTTGCACCGATATATGCCTGCAAGGGATCAAGTATGACCAACTTGGCTTTGGTTTCAATGATCGCCTGCTCCAATCTTTCATCTGTCAAGGAAAGCTCTATCTTACTCTCATCTATTACTGTGATCTTATCATCATCAGCATTTGCTGCTATTAGTCGTGGTTTAACCGTATCAGAAAGACCATCTTCGGCAGTCTGGTAGATAATGTTGATAGGTTCGGATTTTTCATTGCTTTCAGGTAGCTTTTCTCCCTTTGAAAGCAGAGCAGCAAGATTGAGTATCAAAGTAGTCTTTCCTTCGCCCGGATCACCCTGAATAATGGTCACCTTACCATACGGTATGTAAGGGTACCAAAGCCACTCAACTTTTGTTGGTTCAACATCCGACATTTTGATAAGTCGTAACTCTGTATTCTTATCCATTTTCATCACCTGCCTCATCTTTGAAGTAACCTAACTGTTCCCAAACCTGTTTATCGGGGCAGTAGTAGTTGTACTCGTGAGAATTGTCCTTGCGGAACGCATAGCCGAATTTCAGAATACCCTTCTGAAGTCCTATTCTGATAAACTGCGGATCTTTGCCTGATGCCTTTGCTATCTCACCGATAGTGACATTTCTGCCTGTAAAGTGGGGTATGTGGTTTTTTAAGCTCATATTATTACCTCCTTCGTTTTTAAGAGCTGACTATATTTTACATTCATCCCTTGCATAACAGAACAGATAATCGTTGTAACAAAAAAATTAACAGAAATGATCTGAAATCGCTTGACAGCAACTCAACGGCATGATATAATTCAATATAACGATAGTATAAGATATCGTTACGAATATCGTTATAGAAAGAGTGATGTTATGAGTGACCTGTTTTTTACGGTCGATGTTTTCAAAAAGGAGATCAGCATTTTTAGGTTTTCTTCACTGACTGTTCATCATGAGAAAACTCTTGCCTCTAAGTTTACATTTGATGACATGATCTATATGTCAGAAGACTATGTTAAAGGCGAATATCAGCAAAAAATGCAGGAAATATGTAATCTGATGCTTAAGTATGTAGGTATAGAGAAATCAAAAAATGAAAAGATCATGGATATGAAAGCTCGGCTTGAATCGGAGTTTGGCGGAAATGTTTTGGCGATCATCTGTCTTTCTATCCTGTTCAGAACATATCAGGCTCAAAGGGATCATTTAGTACATCTTGACATTTTCAAATCTTTCAAGGATGGTCTTACTAATAAGATCACTTTGGAATCTAAAAGTAAAATTGAAAACAAATTCAAAGAGCTTACTAAAGCAATGGAAACGCTTATAAAATGTTCTGAAAATACTTTTCAGCAGATCCCCGAAAGTACATTTATATCAGACAATGGATATATCTTTGAATGTAACAAGCGTCAGGTCAGTCTGCTGTATTCACTTAATGAATCTATTGATCCTCTTATCCACATTTTTATAGCAAATCTATTTATCGGCAATCTTAAAGTATTTACTTGTAAAAGTTGCCGTAAGAGATATTTCAGTAATGCGGATGTCGGATATTGTCCCGCTATAAAGTGTCAGGAAGTCAAGGACAAGGAGTTACGCAAAAAGAATCGCATGAACAGAAAAAAGAATGAATATACGAATTTGTCGGATACCTTCAGCAACTATACTCGTCAGCTTAAATACAAACTGACACTAATAGGTGTTCCGGAAGATGTCATAGCTGTGTACGATGCTGAAAAAAGCTCTTGCTTATACAATGTCAAAATGCAGATCTCCACTTATCAGGACTGCGAAAGACCAATTGACGATGATTTGATCAGATATATAGAAGAGCAGAAAGGACATATTAAAGCACTTTACGATAGCCTGTCAAAGCAGAAAGGAACAGAGCAATGAAAAAAGCTAACGGCATGGGCAGCTATTATAAGCTGTACGGAAACCGTAGAAAACCTTTTATCGTTCGTAAAACGATAGGCTGGGATATTGATCCTGTTACCGGCAGAAGAAAACAGCTATTTCTGACTATTGGCTATGCAGCAACACAGAAGGAAGCACAGAAAATGCTTGATTCATATAATGAAAATCCTTATAATATCGAGGCTTCAAAAATAACCTTTGCTGAGGTTTATGAGAAATGGTCCAAAGATAAATACCCAACCATATCAGATTCAAATATCAAGGCTTATAATGCTTCATACAAATGCTGTGAGCCTTTGTATGACAGGATATTCAAGGATATAAAGCTGATGGATCTGCAAAGAGTAGTCGATACCTGCGGCAAAAACTATCCGACGCTTCGCAAGCTCAAAGTACTTTTTAATCAGCTTTACGAATATGCAATGAAGTATGAGCTTTGCAACAAGGATTATTCTCAGTATGTGGATATTGCCAAGCATAAGGACAAAAATCCGAACAAGACAGACCGCTCACCATTCAGCAAGGAAGAAATTTCTTCTCTGTGGGTACAGAAAAACAACCGATATGTGCAAGTCGTTCTGATGCTGATATACAGTGGTGTGAGGATTTCTGAACTGCTTGAACTGAAATGCGAAAATGTCAATTTAGAGGAGCATTGCTTTGATGTCATCAAAAGCAAGACCGAAAACGGCATACGCAAAGTACCGATTGCGGATAAGGTATATGATTTCTGGGTAAAATGGTATAACGAAAAAAGTGAATTCCTTGTCCATGCTGATGATGGAAAGAAATTCACTTATAACAATTATTGCGATTCCTATTGGGATCCTGTAATGGAGCTGATAGATGCGGCACACAAACCGCACGACACCCGACACACCTGTATTTCAATGATGACAGAGAAAGGTGTGTCTCCGACGCTGATAAAGAAGATCGTTGGTCATTCCGGTGCAATGTCGCTGACGGAGAGAGTATATACTCATGTGAATGTGCAGGAGCTGCTTGATGCCATAAACAAAATATAGACGGTTAATCGGCTGTGCCTTCGGGTGCAGCCGTTACTTTTTTAATTCATACTTACTTGATAGTCCACGGTTATATGAAGGAAGTTTCTTTTTGTAAACAGCTTGATAAAGGTTATTTACAGTATCAAGTACTGAATTAAGCGCATTTTCAACTTGTTTTTCCGTAACAATTATTGGCTCCTTAGGATGAACTAATTTATTTCGTATATCTATACTTTGCTTTAGAGTAATAAACCATGTATCTGATTGTGAGATTTCTTGTTTTTGGATGATATAATAAAGCAACTCAATTCGATCTGTTAGGCGAGACATTTTTAATTTGTTTGACAAATAAAACTGACCTTTTTCAAACTTTATTTCTTTTTCTAATAAAATTGATCGCTCCATTATTCCATACTTATTATTGTAGGGCTCAACAAGTATTTCAGATATTATTGAATTTACACATGATTCCAAATAGCTTAATGATAGTAAGAGACTTGCATGAAGATATGTGTTCTTAGTAAACAAATCATCACTGCCCTTAGCTTTTTCAAAAAGAGCTTTTGATTCTTCCATTAAAGAATCTACAAATTCATCAAAATCCATTTTATACCTTATTTGCTGCCTCCTCAGCTTCTAAAACTGCTTGTTTAGCATAATACTTTGCTATTGCTGCGTTTACTAGTTCCTTAGTGATTCCAGATCCTTTTTCAGCCTGAAAATAAAACAGTTCTGCTAAACGACCTCTCTCTTTAACATCTGTCCTTGTACCCAATCCTCTGTAGTTATCAGGATCTGTTTTGTGGCGAGCTTTAGCAAGAACTTTAGCATTTAAGGGATCTGTTTTTTGAATATTGCTTAGTTCAAAATGTTTTTCTAAACGCACTTTATTGCTTTGTAAGCAACCAGATACATAAGACCAGGCTGCAAGAACAGCAAGACTCATAGCCTTATCCGCAAAATCACTGTTTCGACTTTTCTCTCCAGAAGAATAAAATAATCGTTGTTGTTTGACTAATTTTGCAAATTCCATTCCTGCTGTAATAAGTGGTTTATCTTCCCACATTTCGGAATGTGCGATTTTTAGTTGTTCCCATTCTTCGTCTACTCCGCCAGTCTTTGCCAAAACCGGCATTGTTCTTTCTTTTGAAAAAGAGTCACAATTTATCTTGATACCTTGATAGTAATTCATAATGAATGTACGAGCTGCACGAACCGTTATTTTGCCATTACGTTGCTTCCGATCTGCAAAATCTTCATGATCGTTTAATAAGCCTACTTTCTGACACCATTCTCTTAACTGAGGACCTTTTACCGTTTCTAACATTCTGTCCAATAAATCAGAAGAAACAGCAATGTTGGTGTTTGAAATCAATTGAACATCCAATCTTTGCTCAATATTCAAACCAAAATACACCTTTAATCCGTGATATTGATTAACACCAATTTCTATTGCTTCTGATATCGCCACATACCGATGCTGACCTCCTATGATTTTTAACGGATGCTCTTCATCAAAGGAAGTGTTGTATTCTGCGACAATGTTGCTGAACGATCGATTTTGTTTAGCATCTTCTTTCATTTGTAAAAAAGCAACACTATCCTCAACAACATCTCTATTTGCCCGATAATCAGCTTGGTTTTCTGCATCAAGAGGACTATCAATAGTTCCGTTTTTAATTATCTTATCAGCATATATATGGCATTCACAATAAATAGACGATGTTTTATTGTCTTTAAAAATATAAAGCGTATCTTCTATTGGCTGAAACAGTTTACAGAAATCTAAAATCATCTCATTTAATTGAACTGAAAGTTTTTCCTCGGGATTAATATTTTTTATTTCCATGATTTTCCCCCCTTGTTTTGTTTACTACAATTAAGAGCAAAAACTGCGTATTTCACCTTCAAGTGCTTCCAATCATTCAGATATTGTTTTATTTCTTAACTGACATTCCCATACAGCAATAACATTCCAACCTTCCATCTTAAGCTGATTTATCTGTTTTTGATCTCTTTCGATGTTATGATTGATTTTGTTAATCCAGAATTTGGTGTTGGTTTTGGGAACAACAAAATACTTACAACCACCATGTCCGTGCCAAAAACATCCATTTACAAAAATAATAGTTCTATATTTAGGTAATACAATATCAGGTTTTCCAGGATACCTTTTATCATTTTTTCGATAGCGAAACCCTTTTGAGAATAAGTATTTGCGTACTATCTCCTCGGGCCTTGTATCATTGCTCCTGATTCGGGACATATTGTAGCTTCTGATTTCTTTTGAATGAACATCCATTTTTATATGTTAGCAGACAGTATTTATTAACTAAAGTCAAAATAATAAATACCATTATTATGACTTACATCTATATAGTTTCGTCCATAATTAGAAAGATCTTGCATATCAATCTGTTTGTTGGGTGATACACCTATACGCTGACGTATATAATGGCCAATTATTGATTTATCATTATATGAAGAAAGCTGTTTAGGATATACGATTCCTCCAATTTTCTGAGTTCCTTCCAATAAACATTGCATTTGAGTCCCATCATCCCAAATTACATTAATAATTGAACCTTGAGTTGGGAAAAAATTGGGGTTATTCCTAAAAAATGAAGTAGTTAATGCTATATATGCATCTTCACAATTTACATGTGCATCAGCCAATCCCCAGTTTAAACCGGCTTGTGCCTGAACACTGCCATCCCTGACACTATATAATTCTAACTTAGGCATATATTCTTCTCCTTACATAAAAATATAATCATAAATACTATCTGCCAATAACTTGGCAAATAATGGTGGAACAGCGTTACCTATCATTTTATAGTCAAGAGCTGTACCTGTGATAAATTCATAGTCATCAGGAAATGTCTGCAAACGGGCAGCTTCTCTGACGGTTATAGTTCTGAGCTGCTTTGAATCAGGGTGAATATGTCTTAAACCATCTTTATAAAGATGTGCAGGAATTGTATTACTGGGTTCGTCCCATCTTATTACATGGTATTTATGTATATTAGATGTTTTCCCCGTGATTTTAGTGTATAACTGCTTCAAAGCATCCGTAGAGACATATTCATTTCTGCCTGATTCTATATCCTCAGTAAGTAGCTTGAAGATATCAATGTCTCTTTTACTGCTAAAACGTGGTAAATGATTAAGGATAGTAAAACTATCATCAGGGAAAGAATGGGAATAAGTTTTACTGCCAATTTTTTTTGGATTATCAAGAGGATACAGAGCCGGAAGATCTGAAATAGCTTCCCTGACGGTACGTGGCTTCTCTACTTTCTTGGAAGGTAATACTTCTTTATAAAATTTGTCCAATAACTGCTCAGGGTTTTCAAAACATTCTTTTCTGAGAGCGAGAATTATTATTCTGCTTCTGTTCTGAGGAACCCCATATTCTGTAAAATCAATGATAGCCCGTGAAAGATCATCAAGGACTACATAACCTGTTTTACGAAACTTTTCTTTGATAATATCAATTATTAATCGTTCTCCATCACCAGGTCTTGCACTCAGAATACCAGGAACATTTTCAAAAACGAAAGCTTTTGGTTTATAGTGATTAACGATTTCTAAATAATTTTCAAAAAGGTAGTTACGATAATCATTTTTCATTCCGTCTTTATCTCTTATTCTACCAGCAACAGAGTATGCCTGACATGGCGGACCACCAATTATCAGATCAACGGTTCCGCCATATTCTTTTACAAGTACATCAAGTCCTTCAGATATGCCATAAACCGGATCGTTCCACCCATTTATAAGTTCTTGAGTTCGCTGAATGTCAAACTGTACTACACGTTTATCTGCATCTGCATATTCCCATTTTTTCTTTAGATTATGCCTGAGAGTATCGCAAGGTGCCTTATCCCATTCAATACATGCGATGGTATTATAGTGTCCTGACTGCTTGAATCCTTCGGTAAGACCGCCACACCCTGCAAAAAGATCAATCGTATTAACCATCGCCATCCTCCTTTGTGATAATAGATTTAACAGCACATCCTAAATGATAACCTAACAATGGAGGTACCGCATTGCCAACCTGACGGTATTGTTGTGTCCTTGTTCCTGTAAAAACAAAATCATCAGGGAATGACTGTAAACGAGCATTTTCCCTTACAGTCGGTACTCTGTTATATTCATAATGAAAATGATTTCTGTGACCAGTATCAATAGTTCTTGAAGGCTTATTGCCATCATATCTTGTCCACGCTTCGTGAAATTTGCGACTTTCACCTACACCCTGTGGCAAATCCTTATAATTTCCACCTTCAGGAACAAGTGCGATAGTATCTTTAACCATTTGGGTATGATTTGTTGCTGTATGATTATAAAGAACCTCACATTTACCACGCATTAGCCGCTGATATTCTGTTTTGGGCTCACAAGAATACACGCTTTCTTCCTTTCCTAATGTATCAATTAATCCAGGCAAATCACTTAGCGCGTCCCTGCAGGTTCGATAGTTTTCAGGAGTAAATTCAGGTTGAGGAAAACAAGGTTCTCCCAGATCATTACGAATACCCATAAATATTAGCCTTTTTCTCATTTGAGGAACACCATAATCCGCTGCTATCAAAATTTTGCATTCCACATTATATCCAAGAGCTTTGAATCGTCTTAATATTTCATTTTTAATTTCACCATTATAAAGTGTAGCCATTCCCGGAACATTTTCAATAATAAACGCTTTTGGATTATATTGCTTTACAACCTCAAATACTGCCAAATACAATTTGTTTCTCGCATCATCAAAATTTCTTGGTCCAGTAAGAGAGAAACCCTGACAAGGTGGTCCTGCAATGATAACATCTATCTGACGATCTCCTGCAATTTTTTTTATTGTGTCAAATGTTTCCTGCTTTGACAGGTCTGCATTAAGTGCAACAGCTCCATTATGATTAAGCTTAAATGTATTAAGAGCAGCAGCATCGTTATCTACTCCTACAATAACATCAAATCCTGCATCCATAAAGCCCTTAGACAAGCCTCCACAGCCCGCAAACAAATCAATAGCATACATTTGCAATAACTCCTTATAATCTTCCTGTTGTCAAAAACAATCCATAAACATTTTCTCTATGATACTTTACATTTTCAATATCAGGTGCAAAAAATGCATTGTTTGGAATTCTTATTCTCTTACCGTTAAATAAATTCAGATATTCACTTGTTATTCGAGGGTGAACAACAACCTTTAAGTCATCATCAAGAGTAAAAAATCCTTTATCAAAAGCCCAGTGAAGATCTCTGCACAAAGCTAATCCGTTATTTGGCATAAACAATCCACCATGACTTTTGGGTTTAATATGTGCTGCTTCCAGATTCATATATGATTCAAACCTTATTACTGTACCGGTAACAGCACACAGATTATCATATCCGACCATAATAAAATCTCTGAATGATACAGCATTGAAAAGCGCAGCAATATTCTCTGTTGATGTTGCAATTTTGCTGGTAACTGTTTCATCAATAGCAACTTCACAATCATCTGGCTTTGCAATCCGTCTGACTTTCTCTTCAAATTCAGGAATAATCCCTTCAAAAATGCCATAACCACCATTTATCGGATAGTCATTAATAAAAGAATTCCACTTGTCATAAAAATCCGAACCGTTGTTTATTATGTGATCCAAATAATAAACGGTTTGAATTTCGCCATCTTCTGTAATATCTTCAGTTCTAATTATTATAATATCATTCTCAGAAAACAATAATATCTGTTCTTCCAACTCTTTGTTAAGATAAAGACGATATTCATTTCTTGGATGAGCAGCAGTAGAACCATGGAATTTATCATTATGATATACAAAGTTACAGTAAACTTTTTTACCTGAGTACAATGGAATGACAGGCAATATAGCAGAGTCATTCAACTGGGTTTCTGACAAAGGAGGAAACATTGCCAATACTTCTTTATTCATAGAAGTAAGAAGATACCTTCCTCTCTGTGGTTTACCGTCTCTTACACTTCCCAACTCCTGAAATCCACATTTTTTAAGATAGTACTTCATATAATCAGCTCCCTTCAAATAATATTACAATTAAATCTTGAAAAATAAGGCATCCATCAAACTGATGAATGCCTTAAATTTGTTAGTTACCTGTTAGTTACGTGTTAGTTACCGTCCTGAAACCACCGCATTCCAGTGAAATCCAGAACGATAAAACCCGCATAAACACTGTATTTTTGATAACCGCCGTAAGGCTGTGATTATCTCTTCGAGAACTGCGGAGCACGGCGAGCTGCCTTGAGTCCGTACTTCTTTCTTTCCTTCATACGAGGATCACGAGTGAGGAAGCCAGCTTTCTTAAGGCGAGGACGAAGGTTCTCGCTGTCATACTGAAGAAGCGCACGGGAAATACCGTGACGGATAGCACCTGCCTGACCGGTAACACCGCCGCCTGCAACTCTGCAAACAACGTCAAACTGAGCTTCGGTGCCTGTAAGAGCAAGAGGCTGACGAACGATGAGCTTGAGAGTTTCAAGACCAAAGTAATCATCGATATCTCTGTCGTTGATCGTAACCTTGCCTGTTCCCTTGTAGAGTCTTACTCTTGCAACAGAGCTTTTTCTTCTGCCTGTGCCGTAAAAATATGGTGTCTTATCGTACATAATTTATTGCCTCCTCCCTTATTTCTCTAAAACGATAGGCTGCTGAGCCTGATGCTTATGCTCGCTGCCCTGATATACATGAAGTCTTGTAAGCGCCTTGCGTCCGATAGTGTTATCGGGGATCATGCCCTTAACAGCAAGCTTCAGAGCAAGCTCCGGCTTGTTAGCCATAAGCTCGTCGTATCTTACGGACTTCATATGACCGATATAACCTGTGTGGTGATAGTAGAACTTCTGCTCTGCCTTTTTGCCTGTAAGAACTGCCTTCTCAATGTTTGTTACGATAACGAAGTCACCGCAGTCAATATGAGGTGTAAATGTGGGCTTGTTTTTACCGCGAAGAATATCTGCGACCTGTACAGCAAGACGACCAAGCGGCTTGCCGGCAGCATCTACAACGTACCATTTACGTTCAACTTCGCCTGCTTTTGCCATATAAGTTGACATAGTTAATCCTCCCTGATTTCCAATTTGTCTATTCATAAAGTATATCTTTCCGACATACTCCAAGTCACAAGATAGATAATAACACAGTTTTCAACAAGAGTCAAGGGTTTTTTGAAAAAAATTAATTTAGCTTTAATCAATCTCTCGAAATCGCCAAAATTCATACTTATACTCTATTATGCTGACTTTTGATTTTTAAATTTTTACGTGCAACAAGATAATATACAAAAGCTTCACCGCATGGATATATCAGATATACCATACGGCGAAGCTCAGGCGCTATCAGAATTCGCATATATCAGCCTTTAACATCTGTCTGCATCTTGTGATTATCAGAGGAACCATTATTGTCAGGTTACATACTAACAAACCAATAAGAGACAGGGGATGATAATAGCATAAGTATAAGCCAACGGGATAAAGAACGAGTTCATTGAAAAGAAACAGAAAAAGAAAGAATACTGCACCTCCTGCCACAAGTGCGATAAGATCCATGATCAGAAGCTCTTTTACAAGCTTTCCTATAATGCGCTTCTTTGATATGCCTATCGCGCGATATACGGCAAATTCAAAGGTCCTGCGCTGATATGTTCCGACAAACGCTGCATTTACAGTGACAGCCATTATAACTGCAAGAAGAATAATTATAAACATATATATCGTGTCAAAAATTTCATACTGTGCAGAGATCTGCGTCTCTGTATCCTGTAGTATCATCGCTCTGCCGTCACTATTGAGCCTGTGTACAGTGTCATAAAGCTCTGCATTGTCGATACCATCCGCCATAAGCATAGCAAAACCGTTGTACTGTTCCTCAGACTTGACCGAATATGAAAAATATCCGTCCTCATCTGTCATGCCCACAATTTCAAATTCCAGACCCGGCTGTATACCATTTTCTTTTTCATTGTCAAGCTTATCTCCTACAGAATAACCTCTGTTTGCAGCAAGCTTTCTGCTTATGAGCATTGTTCCGCTCTTCAGCTTTGAGCTGTCACAATCATAAGTAATACCCATACGGCCCAAGTATTTTTCAAGGTCCTTTGTGTTCCTGAAGGTCAAGCCGCAGTAGCCGCTTTCAAAACCCATTATGGTATTCCAGTTCATGCCGTTTGTTGCTGCCGGATAAATTATATATATCTTGCCTGTATCGCTTATCTCTTTCAGAAAATCAGCATATCCTTTGTTCCCGTTATCTGCGGTCAGAATATAATTTTTCTCATAAGAAAATGCAGTCCTCCAGTTGTCCATTGGGTTTGAAACGTACAGACCGCCGAAATATGCAGCATAACCGAGAAAAAGCATGAATATCAGCAATATACATTTACTCTTGTTCTCTCTTATAAAGTATAAGGGTGAAAACGGTTTCATACGGCTTCACCGTTCCTTTCGCTGCTGAGATTGCCGTCCCACATCTCTATCACTCTGTCAGCGTGTTTGAGGATAGAACGGTCGTGGGTAATAACGAGAACAAGTCCCGTCTTTGAATACTCCTTAAGAACATCCATAACAGCAAAAGCGTTTTCATGATCAAGAGCAGCCGTTGGTTCATCCGCAAACAAAACCTTCGGATCATTTATCATTGCTCTTGCTATGGCAGCTCTCTGACGCTGACCGCCTGAAAGCTGTGCCGGACGCTTCTTATATTCCCTTTCACCAAGCCCGAAGCCTTCAAGAAGCCGTTTGGCTTTTTCCACCGCTTCTCCGGAATTATCCGCTGCTGCTACCGTAACATTATCAAGAGCAGACATATACGGTACAAGGAAATGCCGCTGGAACACAAAGCCGAATTCATTCCTCCTTAAAACCTCGCGTTCACTGTCACGAAGGGTGGTTATCTCTCTGCCGTTGTATATGATATTTCCATCTGTTGGCTTTTTCAGCGTAGAAAGGCAGTACATAAGAGTAGACTTTCCTGAGCCTGACGGACCGATAATTCCTATCAGTCCGCTGTCAGGCAGAGTAAGATCAAATCCCCCAAGCGCATAGACCTTTTCCGTTTTTTCCATATTGTATATCATTGTGATGTTCTTTATCTCAAACATGATCAACACTCCTTCTCTGTACCATAACTATACCGTTCAATACAAATCGTCCTCCATAGCATCTACCGTGCGTATCTTTACAAGCGCATAACGTATGGGTATCTGCAATATTCCGACAAGGAACACAAACGCACTCAATATCTTAATAACAGAACCTATATCAAAGAAACTGCATTTCAGTCCGTCAGGCTCGATCATAACAAGGTCAAGAGCATATATCAAGGCACCTGCTATGACAACACCTGATATCAGAGCTGCAACAAATGTAAAAAGCAATTCCCTCATAATTGAAAGATAAATGCTCGTTCTTGAAAAGCCGATCGAGCAATACAGACACCACTCATTGTGACGTTCTCTCAGATACATTGTATAAACCACCGTCAACAAAATCGTAAGAATAACGAGTACGCCGCCGTACACATATGCAGTAGAATTGTTTATCGCATCAGCGATCTCCGTTCTTATCATTTTATCACCGTAGACATAATCATAAACATTATCTTCGGAGCCGACAGTAATATTTTCCTTTTTAAGTTCCGCAGTCATATCTTTGATATCCGAGAACACAATCATGGACTTAATGCCCGAATCACCCTCCGCAGGTATGCCGCAGCCAAAGTACAGATCACTGTCGATTATGCCGACTATTTTATATCTTTCCTTGTAGTCGGAATAATCATAATATCCGCCAAGCTCCGACCCGTCATTCCTAATAGTCGAACGGTCAATAACTATCTCGCCGGGGTTTTCCGGAAGTCTGCCCTCTTCAACTACTGTACCAAAATCATTCAGAACATCTTCAACCTCGTCCTTTTCTACCAACGGAATAATGAAGCTTCCGGTACCTATGGCAGGTGACACGTACGCATACAGATCAGCTGCCAGATAGACACTTTTTACGCCCTCATGTTCTTCAAGCTTTCTGCCAAGCTCTGAAACCTTTTCATTTCGATTTTTAATAACCTCATCCATACTTTCGCCCATTATAAATCTGAGATCGGTGTCTACTCCAAGAGTTTCATCCGACAGAGAAACGAACTGGATCTTTTCGGCATTGTCGATATAGATAGAAGAAAAAGTCTCTTCTGTAGTTGAAAGCAAAAAGCCGGTGATATACGTAAGCACAAAGCAAAGACACAAGCTCAAAGCAGGCACGGCTACCCTGCGCTTATTATTCTTTATGTATTTCATAGTCGATAATTTCTGAGACATAATATTACCTCCTCATAACCTTGTGTATTGATTATAAAATATTTCAAGGCAAAACAAAAGTTACCGCAGTCATTAAATCAATATGACTGCGATAATTTTCTTCGGTATTTAATTATTGTCAGGATTTCAAAGTGACGATCAGCTTTGCACGATCGTGTATCCCTGTTTTGTCATAGATAGAGGAAATGTAGTTTTTTACTGTTCCCTCAGAAATATAAAGTGCGCCTGCGATTTGCTTGTTTGTAAGTCCTTCCGCCATGAGAGAACATATCTCTTTTTCACGAGAAGTCATATCCTCAGTAATAGAGGGGGAAGATGATCTCCTGCTCATGATAGCAGAAAGCCTTTGCATAACTTTATTGTCTATCACGTTCTGTCCATTCATTATCTGCCTGACAGCTCCCAGTATAGCATCCTTTCCGCTGTCCTTGAGAAGATATCCGTCAGCACCGTTTGTTATCGCCTGAGTAATGCTTTTATCGTCATAAAAAGTAGTAAGCACAAGTATCTTTACAGAGCTGTGCTGTTCTTTGAGCTTTTCTATAAGTTCAAGTCCGCCCATACCCTTCATGTTCAGGTCTATGAGCGCAAGATCGCAATGCTTTTCCTTTAGTATGTCAAGAGCCTCATAACCATCATGCGCTGTAGCAATAACTTCCATCTGATTGTATGTAAGTATTATTTCCAGACTTTCAAGCAGCAGCGGTTCATCATCTACCAGAATAATTTTCACTCCACTCATTATTGTTTATCCTCCTCATATATCGGCAGCTTGATAACGGAATTGAAACCATGGTCGTTCACGAACCTTGCCGAGCCGCCGCATTTTTCCGAATATAATATAATTTTTTTCAAACCAAATCCATTCTTTATCAAGAACTCACTGTTATCAGGGGAATAGTCACTTTTTCCGTTGTCTGTGACCCTCAGACATATATTTCCACTGTAGGCGGAAATGGAAACAGTAAAGTGATCCGCACCACCATGACGCACACCGTTTGAAAGAAATTCCTGAAGCGCACCGCAAAGAAATTCGTTATGCTCATGAGGGATACGCAGATAGGGGGGAGCGTCTGAATAATCGCTTATTATATCAATAGTAGTATCCATAGAGAAGCTGTCGATTATATTGTCAAGCTCCCTTATAAGATCCTCAACATAAACATATTGTGTTTCACTGTCAAGCACACGTACAGCATGGCGTATAGCTCCAAGACTTTCACGTATCCTGTCATTTGCCGTGTTCATTTTTTCTCTTGCACGTTCCGGAGCTGCATCAAAAAGCATATCGGCAGCATCGAGCGTCATTACCGCCGCTGTAATGGTATGTCCCACACTGTTGTGAATGTTCCTGCTGATGTTTTCACGTTCTTCAAGACGCGCAGCTTTATCAGAAATATAGTTCCTGACTGTCAGCTCGTGATTGAGCTTTTTCTGGTACAGCTCATTTACAGCAGTAACGCTTACCGCCTGAGATATCCTGTTTACAGCGGAAAAATACGACAGTATGAGTTTCTCAGCAAAATGAAGCACAAGGCTGCACAAAGCGATCACTAAAAAAAAGAACACCGCTTCTGCTATACTTTTCTTTTCAAATGCAAAAACATAGATCATACAAAACAAAGAGGGCAGTATGATCTCCGAAAATCTGAACAATCTACAGCTGCAAAGCAGCAAAAAACCAAACGGCCACCCCGAAACAACTGCAAGAGATGATGTAAGAAAAAGCATAATGATCTCCGCAGGTTTTTCATTATCAGCAAGACTGCGCAAAGTCAGGATCACCATTATCGCTCCGCAAAGCAAAAGACAAATATATGGTAGAGATGATGTGAACAATGACAGTATAGTAACGACCAGAATAAGCAGACCGTCCTGCATATAGTTTTCCGTTTTTTTCATAGGCACCACCCAATCTATTATAGCATACTATTTCTCATTTACTCAACAACAAAAAACCCGGCTTTCAATATCGTCACTTATCATAACGAATGAAAGCCGGTATTTGTCCGGATCTTATTTGATTTGTTTTTCTCAGGCAGTCTTGTGTTTCTTTGTCAGCGCAAGAAATCTTTTCTTGAAATCCATTTTGTCAAGAGCAACGCCAAGAAACAGGAAGAGAGCTGCACTTGCTGCACTCTGTATGCAGTTTGTCGGGATATCCGTAAGAGCTGCGCCCCAGTCTCCATACAGCAAAGCACCTGCAAGATAATATCCGCCAACACAAATAATAGTACCCGGCACTACCGCCGCGATGTTTCGCTTGTTAACTATAGTGGTCTTGCCGCTTGTGAAAGCTATTACAGATATTGCTTTTATTATCATTGTAGGCAGCACCCAGATGGGATAGCCGGAAAGGTAATCCGAAAGTCCTGCGCCGATAGCACCTGCTGCCATAGCATAGGGCATAGGCAAAAGCGCAGCTGCAAGATATATCATTCCGTCACCCACGTGTATATATCCCTGATGAGTCGGTATTTTTACAAAAGCTGTCAGAACATAAACCATTGCACCGAAAATAGCAGTAAGTACAAGATATTTAAGATGTTCCTGTCTTTTCCTTCTTTCCATACATATCCCTCCGAAAAGCTTTATTTTTTTACTTCCGCCAAAGCTTATCATATTAATAGGTTTTGACATGGTCATATTATATTACAAAAAACTTGATTTGTCAACGCTGTAGTTTATAGAAATATGTTATACCATTAAATAGATAAAAACTATCAGCAGACGAGCTGAAATAAAACAGGTGCATCACCTGCCTGTGGAAGATGACGCACCTTATATTTTCCATCCTCAGCTGCGGACGGATACACGGCACCCAGCCGTATTATTTTACTATGGACGATATGCGCTTTTCAAGTCCCTGTGCATCAAGTCCGAACTCAGCAAGAAGTCCGAGAGCAGGACCGCTGTGACCATAGGTATCTTCAACACCTATCCTTGTCACCTTTACAGGACAATTCTCACTTGTAACGGCACATACAGCCTCGCCAAGACCGCCGATAATGCTGTGCTCCTCAACAGTAATGATACTGCCTGTCTCTTTCGCAGCCTTTATGATAATATCCTTATCTATGGGCTTTATGGTATGAATATTTATAAGGCGTGCATTTATACCCTTGCTTTCAAGTGCATTGACAGCTTTAAGAGCTTCATTTACAACAAGTCCTGTTGCAATTACTGTGACATCGCTGCCCTCTTTGAGAGTAATACCCTTGCCAAGCTCAAACTTATAGGTATCGGGATCGTTGAAGCTCTCTATTGCAAGACGTCCGAGACGGATATATACAGGACCATTGTATTCATAAGCTGCCTTTACAGCCTCTGTCATTTCATAGTGATCGGCAGGATTCAGAACTACCATACCGGGGATAGTCCTCATAAGTGCCAGATCCTCGCAGCACTGATGTGTTGCACCGTCCTCACCAACGGATATACCTGCATGGGAGCCTGCTATCTTAACATTAAGATGGGGGTATCCAACTGAGTTTCTTACCTGCTCATACGCACGGCCGGTTGCAAACATTGCAAACGAAGCTGCAAAGGGAACCTTTCCGCAGGAAGCAAGACCGGCAGCAACGCCGATCATATTGCCTTCGGATATACCGCAGTCAAAGAAACGGTCGGGATAAGCCTTCTTGAAGATCTCTGTCTTGGTAGCAGCAGCAAGGTCTGCATCAAGAACTACTATTTCGGGGTGCTCCTTTGCCAGCTCGCAAAGTGCAAGTCCGAAGCTTTCTCTTGTAGCGATTTTTTTTGTCTCTGCCATGATTATGCCTCCAATGCTTTAAGCTGTGCGCTGAGTTCTTCTACAGCTATTTTGTATTCGTCTGCGTTCGGAGCTTTTCCGTGCCAGCCGACCTGATTTTCCATATATGATACGCCCTTGCCCTTTACTGTTTTGGCAATAATTGCGGTGGGCTTGCCTTTTACTGTACGCGCCTTATTCAGTGCAGTCTCTATCTGTGCAAAGTCGTGACCATCAATGTTGATAACCTCAAAGCCGAAGCTTTCAAACTTCTTGTCCAGATCATCAAGACCTGCCACGTCGCTTACGCTGCCGTCTATCTGCAAGCCGTTGAAATCAACTATAACACAAAGGTTATCAAGCTTATAGTGAGAAGCAAACATAGCAGCCTCCCATACCTGACCTTCTTCACACTCGCCGTCGCCGAGCATTGCATACACTCTGTAATCAGCATTGTCATACTTTGCCGCAAGAGCCATACCGCAGGCAGCGGATATGCCCTGACCCAAAGAACCTGAGCTCATATCAACACCGGGGGTACCCTTCATATCGGGATGACCCTGAAGCATAGCTCCTATGTGTCTGAGCGACTTTATCTCCTCCTCAGGGAAATAACCCTTAAGAGCAAGCGCGCCATACAGTGCAGGACAGCAGTGACCCTTTGACAGTACAAAGCGGTCTCTGTCAGCCGCCTTAGGCTGAGAAGGATCCACATTCATCTCCTTGAAATAGAGGTATGTTATAATATCGGCTGCTGAAAGCGAACCACCCGGATGTCCGGACTTGGCATTAAACACTCCCTCAATAGCGTGCATCCTTACCTTGCAGGCGTTTTTTTGCATTTCCAAAAGTTCCTGATTTTCCATTAGATACTTTCCTCCGTTTCAAGATCTGCAATATATTTTTCACCATTTTTTCAAATGGATCCTTTACCAATATCAGCGTTTTTTTCCGGGCTTTTCCGAAGCTTTTCCAAGGTCTATTTCTGAAGTGTCAGTTTTACTGTTCACTATCTTGTTTTTTTGTTTTTTCTTTGAGGTCTTGCTCTTTACCGGAGCGCCATACTTTGGTTCCGGTTTTCTCTTCTGAGTTCCCTGAGCAAATGCAGCCTGCTTCAGCCTTTTCTTGGACACGACCGTTGTTATGATAATAACCGTCACCGTAACCGCCGCAAGAGAAACAAGAGCTATGCCCAGCGCAAGATATATCCAGTCATCATTTCCCTGAGTACTCTCTTCTTTTAGTTTGGAGATCGCTTCAACCTCCTTGCCGCCTGCCTGGGCAACATTCAGCTCAAAGCTTGACGCCTGAGACGTTTCAGAAGGATCACCGGTTTCGTTTCTCAGCTTTTCCCAGTCCTCTGCTGTCAGCACATCGCCGTCGGAATATTCCGCATCAGAATTATCAAGCGCGGACGTGTCCGTCTCCGGAGTGACTGCTTCATATGCGGCATCATAGTCGTAATAATATCCGTCATCATCATCTTCGGTGGTGTAATACTCCCAGGGCTGATCCTCTTCATACCAATAGTCGTAATCGGACTCTTCATATTCTTCGCTGTAATCGTCCTCAGAATAGTCATCATCATAATCATAATCATAATCATTATCATAACTGTCACTATCTGAAACATCATCCCCGGTATCGTCGTCACTGTCGTAATCCGTATTATCTCCGTCGGTGTCATCTGTTGTTCCGTCATCGTTTCCGTCATCATATCCGGTGTCATCGTCCGTGTCTCCCACATCAGGATCTTCGGTATAATCGCCGGTGTCATCATCTGTGTCATCGTCGCCTGTGCCGTCGCCCGTATCGTTGCCCGTGCCGTCATCCGTATAATCATCCGTGTTATCAGTGCCGGGATCTTCGTAGGTCTCCTGATCGGTGTAGGTATAATCGCCGGTTTCCTCATCAGGTTCTGCACTTACGGACACGGCGCCCAAGCCTAACACAGCTGTCAGTACAACTGATGTCAGTATTCTGATAAAGCTTTTGTCAATGCTCATAACTGTTTATGTTCCTTTCGGACAGAGATCATTTCTGATCATTCAAAACTTTATTTCAACTTATAATAGCACAATCCGACCATGATTTACAATGTTTTTTTTATTTTTCTGCAATTTTAAGGTTTATAGATAATTTTTCAACGATTAAATGTTAATATTAACCATAATATTTCAACCTGTTATTCTATAAGGGTACCGAGTATTTCTTCAAAGCATACACCGTCCTGAACAGGGACAGACATTTCGTCAGACAGCTCAATAGCTTTACCCACAAAGCCGGCTGCCTTTTCTACAGACTTTACGAAGGGTACACCATTTACAGCGTCCGCTGCGATGACAGAAGCGAATACATCACCGGTACCTGCATGAGGTGTTCCGGTGCAGGGCTGTTCTGAGAAGAAGAAGCTGCCGTCGGACTGATAAATGAAATTGCAGATATTCTCTTTTCTTTCAATGCCCGTGATAACTATATTCTCGGCACCGAGCTTCCGTAGTTTTTCTGCGATGATGATAAGCTCATTTTCATCAAAGCTGTGCCGGATGTAAGCAGTGCCGGACAAAATACAAGCCTCAGTAATATTAGGAGTTATAATCGTAGAAAGGGGCAGAAGCTTGCGCAGCTCTTTGCAGAGAGCGTCATCAACAGTGGCATAGCACTTGCCGTTGTCACCCATAACGGGATCAACGATAACCGCTGTATCAGTTCCTTTAAAACGTGCGATAAAGTCCTCTACTATTGCCACCTGTCTTACAGACCCTAAAAATCCTGTGTAGATCCCGTCAAAACCCAGTCCGAGCTTTTCCCATTTAGAATAGTATTCCTTCATTTTATCTGTATAATCATCGAAGAAATATTCATCATAGCCTGTGTGATTTGAAAATATCGCCGTAGGAAGCGCGCAGCATTGTATCTTCATAGCCGATATTATCGGCAGCGACACCGTAAGTGAACATCTGCCAAACCCTGAAAAATCATTTATTACTGCCATTCTCTTTTGTTTTCTATGCATACCCTTTTTCTCCCTGCACCTTATATAACGCTTGTTTCATTTTTTGCTTACAGCGGACTTTACCTGTCTGTAAAGGATGCCGCTCTGTACGTTAACAGCATATTGCATAAATTAGTTGTTTAAAATTTGTCATATTAGTCAAAGTTCAAATTTTTAAATGTAATTGACTTTAAGCTCCTGAAGTTTTATAATAAATAAGTGATTTGTCTAATAATTATATAGTTCGACTAATAATTTGGTAGATAATGACTATGAGATTAACCTTGCGGCGTTTTCAAATAATATCAGATCCTTTTCCTTATCTGAAAGGGCTTTGAGGGCCTTGAAATGCTCCACATAAGCTTTCTGATCATTCCACGGACTGTCGGTTGCAAAGAGTATCCTTTCCGCTCCGTGGTTTTTTATTATTCTTACCACATCTTCGTCATTGGTATCGGAATAGCGTTTCACTGAGGAAAAGGAACAGCTTATGTCAATATAGCAGCTGCGTCCCACAAGATGCTTTTCCACTTCCTTGTGCATACAAAGTCCGCCCAGGTGCGCAAACACCATGAACGGTTCGTCTATGCCGGTGCTTTGTCTTACTCTGTCCAGTACGGCACGGCCCTTTTCCGGCGGACAATGAGCAAGCTCAAAGGCAGGATCCTCTCCGGAATGAGTAATGACCTTAAGCCCTGCCGCAGCGCAAAGCGATATTATTCTTATGTATCTTTCATCGTCAATGAATACTCCCGTGTAATCAGGATGAAGCTTGACACCCTTGAAGCCGCTGCGCTTCAGAGAGAAGATCTTCTCTTCAATATCATCGTCATCTGGATGTATCGCCGCAAAGGATACAAGCTCACTGTATTTCTTGTTTATCTCCAAAGCAAAACGGTTTACTGTTTCAAACTGTCCCTTGCGTGTGACAACAGGCAGAATTACAGATTTGTCTACTCCTGCACGCTTCATGCTGCTCAGCAGTCCTGAAAGAGTTCCGTCTGTATATGCAGTGACATTATCAACAGACTCACAAAGGACAGACAGCGCACGGGCAGCTATAGCATCCGGATAGATATGTGTATGAAAATCAATTACCACTTTTTATATACCTCTTTTATTTGTAAGCAGGAGCTGTCCTGCCATGAAAATTCATAGGAACTGAGATATTCTGATATGCCGCTCAAAACCACCTATGAATATATCATAACTTACGTTAATAATATTTCTTTTAAAGAAATATAAAATAAAGGAGAAAAAACACTATGGATATGTTCATCAAAATCCTGTTCCTGGTCGTTTTCTTTGCGATAATGATCGGAGTGGGTGTCTACTGCCGAAAGCAGGCCACAGATGTAAACGGCTTCGTTCTCGGCAACCGCTCAGTAGGTCCATGGCTTACAGCATTCGCCTTCGGTACATCCTACTTTTCAGCAGTTATCTTTGTAGGATACGCAGGACAGTTCGGCTGGCGCTTCGGACTTGCATCAACGTGGATAGGTCTTGGCAACGCCTTTATAGGTTCGCTGCTGGCATGGAACGTCCTCGGACGCCGCACCCGTGTCATGACGCAGCATCTTGATTCAGCTACAATGCCGGACTTCTTCGCAAAAAGATATGACTCAAAGGCACTGAAAATAGCTGCTGCGATCATTATCTTCATCTTCCTGATACCATATACCGCTTCTCTCTACAATGGTCTTTCCAGATTGTTCGAGATGGCATTCGGTATCCCTTACACCTACTGCGTTATAGCAATGGCACTTCTTACGGCTGTCTATGTTGTGCTTGGCGGCTATATGGCAACAGCCATAAACGACTTCATACAGGGCATCATAATGATCTTCGGTATAATCGCAGTCATTGCCGCAGTTATGAATGTCAACGGAGGATTGACAGAAACTATTGCACTGCTTTCAAAGGATAGCATAAAAACTGCCGGCGGAAATAATTTCAACGGCGCATTCACCTCTTTCTTCGGACCGGATATCTTCGGACTTATTGGCGTTGTCATACTTACTTCTCTCGGTACATGGGGACTCCCTCAGATGGTCCAGAAATTCTATGCCATCAAATCCGAGAAGTCTATCAGCACAGGTACAATAGTTTCCACCATATTCGCAATAATAGTTGCTGGCGGCTGTTACTTCCTCGGCGGCTTCGGCAGACTCTTCGAAGATGCCGGCAAAGACGGAAAGCCCATTGACGGCTATGATTCCGTTATCCCCACCATGCTTGAAAATCTCTCTCCGATACTTATAGGTATCGTTGTTATCCTTGTACTTTCAGCATCTATGAGTACGCTTTCAAGCCTTGTGCTTACATCAAGCTCTGTACTTACCATTGACTTCATCGACCCTGTGTTCTGCTCAAAGAAGGGGTTGGACGACAAGAAAAAGGTATTGTGGATGAGAGTCTTTATAGTATTCTTCATTACTATATCCGCTGTCATCGCAATAATACAGGCAAGCTCTCCTGTAATGTTCATTTCCCAGATGATGGGTGTATCGTGGGGCGCTCTTGCCGGTGCATTCCTTGCGCCGTTTATGTACGGCTTGTATATGAAGCGTGTGCCGAAGATCGCAGTATGGATAAACTTTGTACTGGGTATAGGCATATCTCTTGCTTCGTTCATCTGCAACATGAGCGGAATAAGCTTTGACAATCCCGTGCTTGAATACTTCAAGTCGCCTATAAACGCAGGTATGCTCGCAATGCTTGTTGGTATCGTATTGACTCCGATAATAACCTTCATCGCTCCTGCAAAGGACAAGGACAGGGTGGATAAAATATTTGAATGCTACAGCAAAAAGGTCACAGTTTCCTCAAAGCTCGCTATAGAAGAGGGCGAGGAGCCTGAAAGCCCCAAGCCGCAAAAATCAAAAACAAGCCCCAAAGCAAAAAATAAATCAAAATCCAAAAAAAGGAAATGATAAGTCATGATGTTTCAGAAGGAAATAGAAACACTCAAAAGAAGTGAGATAGAGGCGCTTCAGCTAAGCCGCCTCAAAGAGACAGTCAAATACTGCTACGACAATGTTCCGCTGTACAACAAGCGTCTGAGTGAAGCGGGTGTATATGACGGTGAGAAGATAAAAACTCTCTCAGATATTGAGTATATCCCTTTCACCACAAAAGACGATTTCCGTGACAATTATCCCTTCGGACTGAAAGCCGTACCTATGAAAGACGTTGTCAGAATTCACGCATCTTCAGGAACGACAGGCAAGCCAACTGTAGGTCTGTACACCAAAGAGGATATAAAGATCTGGGCTGACTGTGTATCCCGTGTTGCAGTGGCAGGCGGCGTCACCTCAGACGATATCATACAGGTAAGCTTTGGCTATGGTCTGTTCACAGGCGCTCTTGGACTGCATTACGGACTTGAAAACATCGGCGCAACTGTTATCCCTGCATCCTCAGGCAATACCGAAAAGCAGCTTATGATGATGCGCGACTACGGAGTTACAGGTCTTGTGGCTACACCGTCATATGCGCTGTATCTTTCCGAAGCCGCTAAAGAAGCAGGCTATCCGCTGTCTGACTATTCTCTCAGACTGGGAATACTGGGTTCAGAGCCATGTACGCCTGCAATGCGCTCCCAGATAGAGTCAAACTTCAACATCCGTGTATCCGACAACTATGGCATGACAGAGCTGGGAGGTCCCGGTGTTTCCGGAGACTGCGAAGCAAGAGACGGTATGCACTTTGCAGAGGACCACTTCCTGCCGGAGATAATCGACCCAGATACCGGAAAGCGTCTGGGTGAAAACGAAGTCGGAGAGCTTGTTGTAACGACCCTCACAAGAAAGGGTATGCCTGTTCTGCGCTACAGAACAAAGGATATTACAAAGCTGAATTATGAGCCCTGCTCCTGCGGCAGAACTCATGCAAGAATGGCAAAAACTATGGGAAGAACAGACGATATGCTTATAATAAAGGGCGTAAATGTTTTCCCGACACAGATAGAAAATATACTTATCCAGATAAAGGATATTGCCCCTCATTATATGCTGATAATCACAAGAGAGAACTACAGAGACAGCCTTGAGATAAAGGTAGAGCTTGAAAACGCTGCACTGCTTGAAAACTATCAGCTGCTTACAGATCTGAAAAAGAAGATCGAAGCTAAAATGCAGTCTATCTTAGGACTGCGCACTAAAGTTACTCTTGTAGCACCCAAGACGATTGAAAGGTTCCAGGGCAAGGCAAAGAGGATAGTTGATCTGAGAAACCAATGATACTGTGCTGAGACACTTAAAAATATAAAAATAAGGTGGTAATAGACCATGAAAGAACTGATGATAGGAAATGCAGCTATCGCAAGGGGTCTTTATGAAGCAGGCTGCGCTGTTATCTCCAGCTACCCCGGCACACCCAGTACGGAGATAACCGAAGAATTCGCAAAATATAACGACACCTACTGCGAGTGGGCGCCCAACGAAAAAGTAGCTATGGAAGCGGCATTTGGTGCTTCTCTGAAAGGAAAGCGTTCTGCCTGCTGCATGAAGCACGTAGGACTCAATGTCGCTGCCGACCCGCTTTTTACGATGTCATATACAGGCGTGAATGCAGGTATGGTCATCTGTGTAGCCGATGACCCAGGTATGCACTCTTCACAGAACGAACAGGATTCAAGACATTATGCCGTCGCTGCCAAGGTTCCTATGCTGGAGCCGTCAGACTCTCAGGAAGCGCTGGATTTTGCAAAGTTAGCATATGAGATATCCGAGCAGTTCGATACACCTGTATTCCTGAAAATGTGTACAAGAGTCGCTCATTCCCAGAGCATCGTGGAAAAAGGCGAGAGAGAAGAGCATACAAAGCCTTATGTAAAGGAACCCCAGAAGTACATCATGGCTCCTGCAAACGCTATACGCAAGCATCCCATCGTAGAAGAAAGAACAAAGAAGCTCACAGAATATGCTGAGACTTCCCCCATCAACAGGATAGAAGAGGGAGACGGCAGCTATGACTTCGGAATAATCACCTCTTCCACATCCTACCAGTATGTAAAAGAGGTATTCGGAGATAAAGTCTCTGTTCTGAAGCTCGGTATGGTAAATCCTCTGCCGGTAAAGCTTATAAAGGATTTTGCTTCAAAAGTCGGCAAGGTATATGTTATCGAGGAGCTTGATCCGATAATCGAAACACATTGCAAGACTATTGGTATCGACGCCATAGGAAAGGACAAATTCTCCATTCTTGGCGAGTTTTCACAGAGAACTATTGCAGAAGCTTTTGGTCTTGAGGATAAGCAGAGTGTCTGTCTCGACACAAAGATTCCCGTAAGACCTCCTATGATGTGTGCAGGCTGTCCTCACAGAGGTATGTACTATGTTCTTGCAAAGAACAAGATCACTGTTTTAGGAGATATCGGCTGTTACACTCTCGGCTCCATGCCGCCCCTCAACGCCCTTGATATGACACTCTGTATGGGTGCCTCCGTATCAGGTCTTCATGGCTTCAACAAAGCCGGCGAGGGTGAGACTGAAAACAAAACCGTGTGTGTTATAGGTGACTCTACCTTTATGCACTCAGGCGTTACCGGCCTTATAAATATAGCTTACAACCAGTCAAATTCCACTGTTATCATTCTTGATAACTCCATCACCGGCATGACCGGACATCAGCAGAACCCCACAACAGGCAAAAACATAAAGGGCGACCCTGCCGGAAAAGTAGACCTTGAAAGCCTTTGCCGTTCTGTCGGAATAAACTCTGTAAGGGTTGTTGACCCGTACGATCTTGAGCAGTGTGAAACTGTACTCAAAGAAGAGCTTGCAAAGGACGAACCGTCTGTTATTATCTCACGCCGTCCATGCGTTCTTCTCAAATACGTAAAACCCAAAAAGCCCCTCTCTGTAAACAAGGACAAGTGCCGCGGATGCAAACGCTGCATGAAGTTCGGCTGTCCTGCAATATCCTTCAGAGACGGTCACGCCGTTGTGGACAACACTCTGTGCATCGGCTGCGGCGTATGTGCAAGCCTTTGTCCCTTTGAAGCATTTGAAAGCGAGGTAGAGTAAAATGGCAACTAAAAATATTATGATCGTAGGAGTAGGCGGTCAGGGTTCTCTGCTTGCTTCAAAGCTCCTTGGCAGGCTTCTTGTAGATGAAGGCTATGACGTAAAGGTAAGCGAAGTACACGGCATGAGCCAGCGCGGCGGTTCCGTAGTAACTTATGTCAAATTCGGTGACAGAGTTTATTCTCCTGTCATAGAAAAAGGCGAAGCAGACTTCATTGTCAGCTTTGAAAAAATAGAAGCAGCAAGATACATCGGAAATCTCAGAAGCGGCGGCACTGTCATAGTAAACACGCAGCAGATAGATCCTATGCCCGTTATTATCGGCGCAGAGACATATCCCGAAGCCGTGCTTGATGAAATGAAAGAAAAGGGTGCAGATGTAGACGCTATCGACGCTCTGTCCCTTGCATCTGAGGCAGGATCAGCAAAGGCATGCAATATCGTACTTATGGGCAGACTTGCAAAGTACTTTGATATTCCCTATGAGAAATGGGAAGCAGCTATTGAAAAGTGTGTAAAGCCCAATTTTGTAGAGATAAACAAAAAGGCGTTCAGCCTTGGTTATAAAGCATAAATCAACAGAAAGAGTGACCCGAAATGCAGAACAATTATTATCAGCCCTATTATGAAACAATGCCATACGAGGAGATAAAAAAGCTCCAGAGCGAAAAACTCGTAAAGCAGGTAAAGCACGTTTACGATAACGTAAAATACTATCGTGACCTTATGGACGAGAAAGGCGTTAAGCCGGAGGATATCAAAGGTATTGAGGATCTTCATAAGCTTCCGTTCCTTAAAAAGGACGACCTTCGCGAAGCTTATCCTTACGGTATGCTTGCCACTGACCTTAAAGACTGTGTGCGCATACAATCCACATCAGGAACAACAGGCAAGCGTGTTGTAGCCTTCTACACACAGAATGACGTTGATATGTGGGAGGAATGCTGCGCACGTGCTATTACCGCTGTCGGCGGCACCAACGAGGATGTGTGTCAGGTATGCTACGGCTACGGACTGTTCACAGGCGGTCCCGGACTTAACGGCGGTTCTCACAAGGTAGGCTGTCTTACTCTGCCCATGTCCAGCGGCAACACAGAAAGACAGATACAGTTTATGATGGATCTTAACGCAACTATCCTTTGCTGTACTCCATCATACGCTGCATATATCGGTGAAAGTCTCAAGGAAAGAGGTTATAAGCCGGAGGACAACAAGCTCAAGGCAGGCATATTTGGCGCAGAGCCATGGACTGAGGAAATGCGCAGAGATATAGAAAAGTCTCTGGGTATCAAGGCATATGATATCTACGGTCTTACAGAGACAAGCGGTCCCGGTGTTGCATTTGAGTGTCAGGAACAGACAGGTATGCACATAAACGAGGATCACTTCCTTGCAGAGATCATCGATCCCGAAACAGGAGAGGTTCTCCCGATCGGTTCAAAAGGCGAGCTTGTTTTCACATCTCTTGACAAAGAAGCTTTTCCGCTTATTCGTTACCGCACAAGGGATATATGCGTTCTCTCCCGTGAAAAATGCTCCTGCGGCAGAACATTTGTAAAAATGACAAAGCCTATGGGACGTTCCGACGACATGATGATAATCCGCGGCGTCAACGTATTCCCGAGCCAGATAGAGGCAGTGCTTCTTAACAGCGGATACGCTCCGAACTACCAGATAGTTGTTGACAGAGTTAACAATACGGACACTCTTGACATCAACGTAGAAATGATGCCTGAGGATTTCTCGGATACTCCTAAGGACATCATGAACAAAGAAAAAAGCCTTGCAGGTTCTATTAAAACCATGCTTGGCATAAGCCCGAAGGTACATCTTGTAGCGCCAAAGAGCATAACACGTTCCGAAGGCAAGGCTGTCAGAGTTATCGACAACCGCAAGAGACTCGGCATAAATGTATAATACAAGGAGGAACAAACCATGGCTATCAAGCAGTTATCCATCTTCGTAGAGAACAAGGAAGGCAAGCTTGTCACGATCACTGACACCATTGCCAAAGCGAACATCGACATCCGTGCACTGAGCGTTGCTGATACTCAGGAGTTCGGCATATTCAGACTCATCGTGACCGACCCTGAAAAAGCAAAGGCTGCTCTTGAATCCTCAGGCTGCTTTGTTTCAATAACAAACATTGTAGGTGTTGCCATCGCTGACGAACCCGGTTCACTTTCCAAGGTCGTCAACATTCTGGCACGACACAACATCAACATCGAGTATATGTACGCATTCATAACTGTTTCCAAAAAATTCGCTTACGTGGTACTCCGTGTAGCTGACAACGCAGCTGCTGAAAAGATCCTTACCGAAAACGGCATCAAGCTTATTGAGGAAAAGGACATAACATCTATCTGATAAGCTTTTCTATCGGTTTACAGGAAAAATGAAATGAAGCCCCACCGCATTTTATTATTGCGGTGGGGCTTTTGAATGTTTATAGTTTGAGTTCATATACTATATCATACGCCATATATTTTTGCCCTTTGGAGTAAGTTTGGCGCAACAGTCTGATACTCGTTATGGATAGTCAAGGATATATATTCTGAAACCTGCAAATTCAAATATACTGCTTTTGATTGTCTGACCGTTTTCATTCGTGAATTCTTTTAATGTTCTTTTGCTGACGGCAGCCACTACCGGTATATGGTTTTTTATCAGCATAAAAACAATAAGTGCTGCAAAGACACTTTCTCCAAAAATCCGTGTCTCCCAAACATCAGAACGGGAAACACGGCTGAAATTATACGGATATCCGCTGCAATGAATCCTTTCGCTTGAAAAACGCTTTATAAAGACCATGATCGCTAAAATGATGTGAAGTATGCAATACTAATACAGTTTTTCCCAAAATCGTATGCAGCTTTTCATCCATTGGAGAACAGACCGTATACGTACTACTGCTTTACAATATTTCGTCAGTCATTAAGGAACCTCAAAATTTGGGGAATATCCTCGGAGTCTGCGCTGGGATTGATACCGTGGTAATCATCATCGTGAGAAATAAATGTACAGTCTGTTGAGTCCTTAAGTTTTTCATATAAAGCTTCTGCATTCGTTTCATACTTTACTTTTGGATCGCCTTTGCTATGAATAATCAGAACAGGAATTTCTATCTCATCAGCCCAGTACACAGCAGACCTCTTTTCATACTCCTCCGGTTTTTCTTCTGGGGTACCTCCAATACAGCCGCGGAGCATTTCCTGCATATCCTCCCTTTCGTTATATAGAGAGATCAGATCGCTGGCTCCGCCGGCTACAATGATCTTCTTTACCCTTTTGTCCTCACGTGCTGTCATATATGTCTCAATGCCGCCTCTGGATACTCCAAGAACGCAGAAGTCATCCATATCAACAAAAGAGAACTTATTTTCGCACAGATCTATCAGCCTGAACACATCGTTCAACTCATCGCCGCCAAATTGATCGATACCCCCGGAATCATTGCCTCCTCTGATCTCACAGGCAACAACAACACGACCGGTAACAGCACACATATATGCCAGCATATCTGCACTCAAAGAACCATAATTCCAGTGTCCGCCTCTATTGTAAAGCAAACACTTACAAGGCTCCTGAGATTCAATAACAGCAGTCGGAATGGAAATATATGCCTTTATCTGATAATCATCAGAGTTGAAATAGAATTCATATGTTTCACATTTACTTTCCAGCTCGCTTTGGTAACTTGCGTCTCCGTCTGAGTAATCAACCTTTTCAATATAAAACACATCATCGCTTTCGTAAGAGGTAAAGTCAAGTCTGCCATCTGATTCTGAATTTCCCAAAGAGCTTTGGAGAGAGCTTTCACCGGCTTCATCTGTCGTGCTATTATCCGAGCTTGCAGCAACAGATGTATTACTTACTTCTGAGGACTCAGAACTATTATTATCAGAACTGCTATTCTGACATCCGACAAATGATAATGCCATCACAGCTAAAAGGCTGATTGCTAACAATTTTTTCATATTATGTACACTCCTTATAGTTTTTTCTCAAGCAATTAGTGTTTCTCTGCACCGCACAATCCTGTCAGTTTATATGTCCGACTCATGCTTTTACTCGCTTTGAGAATCACCACCTCCGCCAATACCGCTTTTGGCAAGCCGTCTTTTGCGGTATAACGTTGCCGCCATGTAGATAATGAGGACAGGTATCAGCGAAAGTGCGAATAAGCGAAGTGAAGAGGTTATAAGATATTTTGTTAGTCTGGGTGTTCCGAATACTGAAATCAAACTGCTGATGTAAGCCCCGAAGATCCTGATAATTACCAGACCTGCACAGAAATACACTGCAATCGGTCTGTATGTTTTTTTTCTGATAAAAAACAACAAGACCGAGATGATAAACGCCGGATATACCACTATATTGAGTACTGTACTCCATATAGAAACCGGGTCGTTATTCCGCCAATTCAGATATTGGTCAACGTAAGCATAGAGCCCCTCCACTCCTATGAGCATTATCGCAATTTCAGCTGCTGCACGAGAGTTGATCGTGTCCTTTATCGACTTTACTGTACCAAAAAGCAGAACGGCTGAGGTCAGACCTGAGCTGATTGCGGCAGCGATCTGTATAGCAGTCTCATAGTTTGTCTGGAGGGCACGGTTTTCAGAAAGATTGAAAAAAATGTACCATAACAGCTGTACCAGATTTGTAACGAACGCAGCGGCAAACATAGCTGTTTGTACTCTTTTGTATAAGGGATATTCGATTATCGGGTTGACCTCTGGATAGTTTTGCAAATCGTCATCATTTAACAGCTTATCTAAAGTGGTATCGAGCGCCGCGGCGAGTGACTTCGCCGTCAGCAGGTCAGGGTAACGGGAGCCGTTTTCCCAGCGGGAGACTGCCTGACGTGACACATACAATTTATCCGCAAGCGTCTGTTGAGTGAAGCCCTTTTCTTCCCTTGCTTTTTTTATGTTTTCTCCGAATTCAGCCAAGTTTATCATTCTCCCTTTCATTTTTTATTTTACTTCATTATATATTATAACCACGAAAAAAGATAGCACCACCTGCCAAAAACAATGTTGACAGAATGGTGCGTCCGGTATTTAAACTGTTATTTTGAATATGCTGCACATAAATCTCACCATACTCAATTCGTTTTTAAGCTTATGGTGCTTGCATTGTCCATGCAAATAAAAAGACATTACAGGATAGAAAAACAAAACACTGACAAACATTCTTGCAGAGCAGAACTTACAATTTATCAACTCCTATTTTGAAAGCGTTAACCTCAAAAGCATTTCCCGGCATTTCTTTCTCCTACCACCCCAACTACATATCGTTACTTATGCCTAAGGAGCTTGACGGAATATTTTCTGGAATAAACCGAGGGAGTTTACAGAAATATAGAAAAAGGTTTTATCTTTTATTTCCTGCCTTTTTTTTGATGTTATTACAATAAAAACATACTTGAAATATTAAGACATGATAATCTTCATGTCAATTTGCATCCGGAATAAAATTACAACGATCATCTTTATTCCAGATTAGAACGAAATATCATATAATCTAAATGTTGTCCCAAAAATCAGAACTTCCATTTCATTTTGGAAGTCCTGATTTTGTTTGCTTGTTCTCTTTATTTGGTCTCAATCTGGTCGCAAATTCTATGCTTAATAGCCTGAGACCCGCATGAATACTGAGTTTATTTCTCTAAACTTTTCATTGTCGGGAGCTTATTTCTGCATATATGTAACGCTTTACAAGCCGATTTATTCCTATAAAACGGAGTTCTCGTATTGACTGCGATACTATTAACTTTTACTTTTCTTTGCAGCTCCTCAATCTCCTGCATATACTTCATTACATCGTTGAGTTATGCTTTGTACACAAACCTCTGAGTGTTTCCGACATGGGCAATCTGATTGATATTATTTCCTATCCTTGAAATCTCTAAAGTCAGTTCTGCAATATCGTCTTTCAGCAAAACTCTTTTGCTTTGGGACAAATACAGAATGTATTTTGAAACTGTCATGTGTGCTTCGGTAGTTCTTTTTGTTGCATTGACTACAGGCGTTAAAATATATTTTTATTGTAATACGATAAAAATATATTGACTTCTATGTATTTGCGGTGTATAATCAATAGCAGTTTAAATAAATCGGAGGTAGTTTTATGAAACAGAAAAGCTTATCCAGGTGGCTTAAGATCATCACAATCGGAATGGCTATTATCGGTGCCGTTCTGTATTTTGCTGTATTTCCTGTTATAGGAAATGAAATGGCAGAACGGTACCCTGAGTATGCACATTGCTTTTATCCGTGGCTGATTTTCCTCTGGCTGACGGCAGTACCCTGTTATATCGTATTGATATTTGTGTGGAAAACAGCCGGAAATATCGGCAGGGATAATTCATTCTGCAAGGATAATGCTGTTATGATGAAAAACATATTCTTACTTGCAGCAATTGACAGTGCGTTTTTCTTCGTTGGCAACATTGTGTACTGGCTTATTGGTTTCAACCATCCGTCAATTCTGCTTGCTTCATTTGTTATTGTATTTCTTGGCGTTTCATTTTCCGTTGCGGCTGCAGCTATATCGCATCTTATTTTCAAAGCAGCCGACATGAAGGAAGAGAACGACCTGACTATATAATGAGGTGCAGATATGGAAGACGAAATTATAATAAATATAGATGTTATGCTTGCTAAAAGAAAAATGAGTGTCACAGAACTTTCGGAAAAGGTGGGTATTACAATGTCGAATATTTCTGTACTAAAAAACGGCAAGGCAAAGGCTATAAAAATATCCACTCTCACAAAGCTCTGTGCAGCACTCGACTGTCAGCCGGGTGATATCCTTGAATTCCGCAAGGGTGACGAATGATGGAGTGGTTAATACTGTTTGGTTTTCTGCTTTTGATTACGCTCTTATATGTATATCTACAAAAGCTTGTAATGAAGCTGCCGCATAAGACATGGCATTTTGTGCCGTTGCTGTTTTTCGGCGTGTTGACAATATACGGATACTTGCGGAGCAGTCGTATTATCGTGTATTACAGTGATTATAATAACGATTGGACAAATGGAGTGATTGAGTTCATTGCAGGTATATACGGTTTTCTGACTTCGCTGATAACAATGATTGTTATTTATCTTTACAGAAGAAAAAGACCGGCGATACCTTCGGGAAAAATAAGAAAGGTCTTTACTGTTTTTATATCAGTATTTATGATAGCTTTTACTGTATTTAATGTATATAGCATAGTATCATATGACTATTCTCAGAATACTGTGGATTTCAGAAGCCAAAAGCTGACGACGATCGGTGAATATATGTTCGACAGGCTACACGAAGGAAATTTTGATAATAATACTTCATTCAGAAAAAAGGAACTTTCAGAATATATTGATCGAAATAAAGATTCCGATGTTTATATCGCTGTATTATTTTCAGACTTCAGCAGTATCAGATTTTTGGATGACCATACAGTAATGATAAGCAATGGGGCAATATTTCAAAGCGTATCCGGATATCTTATCACAGACGGACAAAGAAGTTATCCGAATGGTTTTCTTAAACTACCCGGAAGCGAATATGACGGCGAGGGCATAGATGTACGTGGAGGATCGGATAATATATATAGATGGAGTGCTGGGTTATGATGAAAGGTATGAAGAAAGTACTTTATTCCAAAAGCATATATGATATTTTTTATTTCTTCTTGTTTGAGATAGTTGACAAGGATATTGTATTTAAGATCTCCAAACGCTGTGACAAGTACTTTCCGTGTCTTATAATAAGAATATTCAGTTCTGTGACAGAGTTGATGCTGCATTGGACAAAACCTGCCGTGAGATAAAACTTGAAACGCTTCCGGAATACGGATAATGTCAAGCATAAAGCAGATGTTATGGAGTTGTTCAAGCGTACTTATGAGCGTGTCCGTCATAGAGTAAGAAGAACAAAGGAACAGCAGAAGAAAAATAAAGAATGGTCTAAGGAAGCTCGTCCTTTAAAGGACAGATGTATCAGCGGAGAGATAACGCTTGATTATTTTGAAGAATGGCTGTCAAAGACCGAACAGGAAGTGATGTAAAATATTATGAGCATAGGAATGAAGCGAGGAACGGTGTATCTTGAACCGCATCAGGCAGAGTGGGAAAGAGCTGCCGAAGAAACGATACAGACACTCAAAAGAATACTTGGCAGCGTTGCAGTAGATATTCAGCACATCGGCAGCACTTCTATCAGAACGATAAGTGCAAAGCCGATTATTGACATTGCTGTTGCCGTAAACGATTATGAGCTTATTCTGAGTAAATGTGATGAACTTGAAAAAGCAGATATTGTTTTCCGATTTGATGAAAGACCGGAACAGCTTTTGTTTATCATGGGAGATTTTGAAAAAGACACACGCTCACACCATATCCATGTGGTGATTTATGGCTCTGATGAATGGAATAATTACATTAACTTCCGTGACTATCTGAACTCTCATATTGCAGCAGCAAAAGATTATGAGCAAGTCAAGCTCAGGCTTGCAGAGCAGTATCCCGATGACAGGATAGCCTACACAGACGGCAAGCAGGAAGTTATAGACAAGCTGCTTGCAGAAGCTCGTGTGTGGAAAAACAAACAGTCATCCAAGTAATTGGGACTTCAAGTCCCACATAAGCACAAAAAAGCCGTGTCTCCCGAACATCAAAACGGGAAACACGGCTGAATTATTATTCACTTTCGTCAAAGATAGCTATTTTATGTTTTTACTGATTTGAATATGTTTTGCCATCATTTACGATTGAAAGCATAATATCAGTGAAAACCGGATCAAACTGACTTCCTTTTCCGGCTATCAATTCGTTAGTGATATACTTCTGCGTAAAATTCTCGTTGTAGCACCTGCACGATGACATTGCATCATACGCATCCGCCACAGATATTATCCTCACTTCCTCCGGAATATCAGTTCCGCTCAGTCCGTCCGGATAACCATTTCCGTCATATCTTTCATGGTGCCACCTTGCACCTATACCTAGACGAGGCATATCAGTGATATTGTTAGTATCTCATATCCCACTACAGGATGTGTCTTTATCAGATCATATTCTTTATCGGTTAATTGTGACTTTTTTCTGAGGACCTTATCCGGTATGCCAATTTTTCCGATATCATGAAAAGTGCCATCATATAAATTTCTATCTGTGCTTTTTCCGAATAACCGTATCGTCTTGCAATTTCCAACGAATATAATGCAACACGGCTGGAATGACCCTTGGTATAGCTATCTTTGGCATCCAATGCGCTGGCAAGTGTCTGAACGATCTGAATGGATAGTCTTTCATTTTTATGACCATTCCTTTCCGCTGCGCGGCAAGGCACAAAACGGCATCA
>CAMHOE010000015.1 GCA_946186665.1 uncultured Clostridia bacterium
AAGTCGGGATAATGAACGCTTTGAAATTGCTTGATCATTGAGCAGACACTATTTACCAAAAAGTCTATCATAAATTTTATCTGTATTATTTATAGCCTCATTCATGATATCTTGTATATCAGCGCCGATAATATCAAGTCCCTCAGCCTTGATAAAAATTCCCTTATCCATACCAAACAATCCTGTAAACAGAGCATTGATATACTCATAGCCAAAATTATTCTCGCCTATAAAGCCGCCTGCTGTTGTAACATAAAACCATTTTTCGGCACGGCACAGACCTTCAGGCACTCCTTTTTCATTGTATCGGAATGTCAGTCCTGAAACGCATATATTCTCTGTATATACCTTTAAGGACGACGGAAATGAAAGATCCCAATAGGGTGCTGCAACTATGATAATATCCGCTGACGCAAACTGCTTTGCATATTTGAAATATTCATCCGAGTAATCTCCGGCTGCTGCGGCTTCATCACGCATTTTGAGTGCATTATTACTGATCGGCATAAGACCGCAGCTTTTCAGATCAACTTCTTCAAGTAAACCTCCTATTCTCTGTGCAAGATACATTGCAAGCTTTTTGGTTCTTGACTCATCACGAACACAAGAATTGATCAATAGAATTCTTTTCATAAAAATCATTCCTCCATGTTTTATGGGGTTCTCTTATATTGTTACGTCAATAATACTATAACATATTTAAAAAAATATGTAAAATATTTTAAAAATCCATTGCAATAAGTGGATTTTTATTTTATTATATTATAGGGGAAGTAATGAACAAAATTATGTAAGTCTATTTCTGACAGTATTTGATACAGGAAATCCGTTTTCCGGAAAACAGAACAGACAATAAAGTCAGGTGAAGCGATATGTCATCAACCACCGCCGCAAGCTTTACGAAGCGGTTCTTTTCAAAGCGTAAGCCTGTGGACTATATAAAAGACATACTTGGAGGTATTATCGTCGCACTTGTATCCATACCGATTTCAATGGGTTATGCACAGATAGCCGGTCTGCCTATGCAGTACGGTCTGTATGGATCAGTGATACCGATATTCTTATTCGGACTTCTTACAAGCTCCAAAGATTTTGTTTTTGGTGTTGACGCAGCGCCTGCGGCTCTTGTTGGAACAGCAATAGCCTCCTTCGGCATTACATCAGGTTCTGATGAGGCTGCAAATATTGTTCCTCTTATGGCACTTTTAGTATCATGCTGGCTGCTGCTTTTCTACCTGATTAAAGCCGGCAGGATCGTACAGTATATCTCTGAATCTGTGATGGGAGGATTTGTTTCCGGAATATGCTGTACCATAATACTTATGCAGATACCAAAGCTCTATGGCGGCACCTCCGGTATAGGTGAGGCTCCTGAGCTTATAGGACACATGATATCACAGCTTTCCGATTTTAACATATATTCATTTATACTTGGCATATCCATGATAATTATTATTACACTATGCAGACATCTTATACCAAAGGTACCTATGTCTGTTATTATGATAGTTGTGGGTGTACTTGTTACATTGATCTTTAATATCAGCGAATATGGCGTTAAGCTCCTGCCTGAGGTCGAGAGCGGTTTCCCTGGAATAAAATTATCTGAGGTGCAGTTCGATGCCGATATTTTCAGCGATATGCTTTTCAGCTCATTGAGTATCGCAGCGGTCATTCTTTCCGAATCCCTGCTGGCTTCTAAAAGCAATGCAATGAAGGACGGCTACAAACTTGACCCGAACAGAGAGATCTTGTCCTATTCTCTTGCAAATCTTGCTTCTGCTTTGTCAGGCTGCTGTCCTGTCAACGGCAGTGTATCAAGGACAGGAATAGTGCGTCAGTTCGGAGCAGGCTCTCAGTGGCTTTCAGTTTCCGCAGCTCTTACCATGCTGGGGGTGCTGTATCTGGGAACACAATTCATAGGTATGCTGCCCGTTCCCATATTGACTGCAATAGTCATAAGTGCGCTTATGGGTGCGTGTGAATTCAAAATGGCAATACACCTGCTGAAAACAAGCAAACAGGAATTTTATATCTTTTTAGCTGCTTTTCTGGGAGTGCTTGTATTCGGTACTGTGTACGGCGTTATTATTGGCATAGTGCTCTCCTTCACCGCAGTTGTTATAAAGGCAGTTACTCCGCCCCGCGCTCTTATGGGAATAATACCGGGCAAGGACGGCTTTTACAGTCTTGGCAGAAACAGCGAGGCTCTGCCCATAAAGAATACTGTCATTTACCGTTTCGGCGGGAACCTGTTCTTTGCAAATATAAACACCCTTGAAAACGACCTTGAACAGGCAATTGACGAAAACACAAAACAGGTAATAATAAACGCAAGTGCTGTGGGCAGTATTGATACCGCTGCCGCAGAACATCTGCTTATGTTATATAACAGCCTTAAAGAGAAAAGCATAAAGCTCTATATCACTGAACACATAGGAGAGGTCAATGACAAGCTGAGACGCTATGGCACAGACGAGCTTATTGAAAACGGTGCTGTCCGTATGACTGTGCCGCTTGCGCTGAGAGCAGCAGGAGTAAAAAAACCTTATCAGACAGAACATCCTGATGATAAAAGCAAAAACAGCGCAGACATATCAGCACGCAAAAAAAGCGGTACTTATGTGCTCCGCTCCGCAAGAGGAATACAAGCCGAAATTGAATGGGCGTTCGGTGATGATGCAGAAAGCTTCAAAAAGCATCTGACAGAAAATGTATATCAGGCAATAAAAAGTCAGGAAGTTCTTAATGCTGATACTATAAAGAAACTGGAAAGCCTGAACCGTTGGGGAAGGCTCAATCTGTTTGATGAGGATGAGCTTCTTGACAGACTGGAAACAAGATTGTTGAACAGAGCTGTAAGGCACCCTGATGAAGCCGAAAAGATAGAAATAGTTATTGAGGAGCGCCGTAAGCTTATAGAACAGAAAATGCTGCGTATGGATCCGGAGATCTTTAAGAGATTGAAGAATAAGCGTATCGAACGCGCAAGGCAGCTTTATTCTGCCGACCCCGAGACCTACAGACTTGTTCATCAGCAAGGTAAAAAGCATCTTGATGTGCTCAGCAAAAGCAATCCGAAGCTTGCGGAAAAATACCGTGAAATGTTTAAGGATATGCCGATGTTCCAGGAGAAAAACAGTGATGATCAGCATAATTAAATTGAATTTCTGTCACTGATGCTTCTTATATGTTTTATACATAATTTTAATTATTTTATTGTTAAATTATACAGTTTACAAGTTGACAAAAAAGGGTAAAAACATTATCATTTTCATATCAGGCTTCTATAATAGAGAGAATTTTTTATATTGCCTTATAGGGCAGAAATTTATATATTCATCTGATAGATGATAATGAGAAAGATTCATATATTCAGTAATTCTATATAGACAAAGCTGATCCGATCTTACGACCGGTGATGTATAAAGGAGAGGGTATAGTGAACACCGACACAATAATATATGAGTACTATGGAAGACAAAAAAATGATATGGAAGCGTCGGTTATTCCCTTTGCCGTTTTTCAGATGGTAAACGGCGATATCCGTATGATCCTGATATCGGAGGGAATGTGCAGGCTTTTCGGGGAGTCACGTCAGGAATTAGCTTATCTTATTGAAAACAATATAATGACAAGCGTACATCCGGAGGAAGCTGAAAAACTCAACACAAACTGGAAGAAATTTCTCAGCTCCTGCAATGACTATGACACGGTTTTCCGCCGCCAGATAGGAAATGAGTTCCGCTCTATAAGGACTCAGGGCAGCAGCCACCTCACCGACACAGGAGAGAGACTTTATATAATCTGGTGCGGAGATGTAACAGATATCGTAAACGCTGAGAAAATAAGTAATTATTATGATAAGCTTACCGGTCTGCCGAATATGTCTGCATTCAGTATTTTTGCGGAACAGGAAAGGGAACGCTTGAAAGAGAAAGGCTCTGTTCCTGCTTTTGTATATTTCGATATCAGAGATATGAAAGCCATTAATGAAAAACACGGATTTTCAAAGGGCAACGGTATTCTTTCAGGTACGGCATTCGTGCTCAAGGATGTTTTTGTACAGGATGCTATCGCAAGATTTTCTGACGACCACTTTGTTGTACTTACAAACAGACGTCATCTTGAACAGAAGATAGAGCAGGTGAACGATCAGATACTCCGCAACCCGACAGGCATACCTGTTCAGATATGTGCCGGAATCTATATAGATGACAAGATAGATGTCGATATCTATTCCGCCTGTGACAGAGCTCGTCTTGCCTGCAAAAATATCAAGCGTGATTATAATATGCGCTATAAGCTGTTTGACCGTGATATGTATACTGAGTACCATCAGCACCGCCATGTACTCACACATTTTGAAAAAGCTCTCGAAAACGGATATATCAAGCTTTACTATCAGCCTATAATCCGTACCATTACAGGTAAGATATGCGATATGGAAGCACTTGCACGCTGGATAGATCCCGAAAAGGGTATGCTGCCTCCCGGACAGTTTATCTCCGTGCTGGAAGATAACCGTCTTATCAACAAGCTGGATTTCTATATGCTCAGAAGAATATGCGAAAGCCTGTCAGAACAGCGCAGACTTGAGATACCACTCGTTCCTGTATCAGTCAACATATCAAGAGTTAACTTCGAGGTCTGTGATGTATATGATGAAATAATGTCGATAGTAAATGAATACGATATTCCAAGCTATCTAATCACCATAGAGATAACAGAAAGCGCATTCATCAAAAACCAGAGCTTCCTGCGCAATCAGATAGACCGTCTGAGAAAAGCAGGCTTCGGCGTTTGGATGGACGATTTCGGAAGCGAGTATTCCTCTCTGAATACACTACAGGAGTACAGCTTTGATCTGATAAAGCTTGATATGCGTTTCATGAAGAATTTCAGTCTCTCAGGAAAAAACCACCTGATACTCTCCGATGTTATCAGTATGATATCAAGGCTCGGCGTCAATACACTTGCAGAGGGCGTTCAGACTAAGGAACAGCTGCGTTTTCTCAGGGACGCAGGCTGCGATAAGGTACAGGGTTATCTTTTCAGCAAGCCTATGCCCTGCGAGTACTTCTACAGCAAGAACAAGGTAGCAAATCTTCTTGAATACGACAATACCAATAAGTCATTCTACTACGATACCATCGGTAATACAAATCTTGAGCTGCCTATCTTCTCAGAAGAGTTTAGCGGCTTCTTCGGTGATTCAAGCGGAACTCCAAGTGCAGTTATAGAATTATGCGGCGATACCTTCAGTATTTTAAAAGCAAACAATTCCTATAAAGCATTCCTTGAAGCTATGGGTGTTGATAAAGATAGGATATATGGCGATTATTACGACTGGAAATGCACAGCGTCAGAGGAATTTGTCGCCGCCGCAAAGAAATGCCTTACCTCCGGTACAGTGGAAACTATCACAGATATTATTGAAGATAACGTTTGTGTATCAGCACGATTTATCCATATAGTTTACGACACCACTACTGATACAGGCGCACTGCTCGTGATGATAACAAAATACTCTCCGGTGTCTCAGTAATAAGATCATTAACCCATACCCTCCTAAAATATATCCCTGACAAGCAAGTGAAGCTTCTTGTCAGGGATATATTGCTGTGATAAATTTTTTTATCAGCCTGCGCTGCGGCTGTACTTCATTCTGAGGGAATCCATCTTCTGCTGTTCTGCGTTGTCGGTCGTATACCAACCTCTGTTTTTCATCTTATCATAGATCTGTGACTGCATATTCAGCGAAGAGTTAAGAGAGCTTGAAAATGCCTGATGAACGTCCTTGCTGGAGGACTCTATCGCACCGTGCATGAAAAGGTCGCATACACCTTTTTCAAGCAAAAGTATATTTTCCATAAGATTTCTGTCGTCCATGTGTGTCTCCTCCCTTACAGTAAACCGTAAAAGCTTTGAAAGATAGTTTTGTGTGCCTGTTCAAGCTGCTGCACAAAGCTTTTCAGCTCGCCATCCTGAAGCTTATTGATGGTTTCACAGCACTGAGTCTGAAAATACTGTTCATGACCAAGTGCGTCCTCTACATAAAGCAATTCTTTATTTGTCATAATTGCCCTCCTGATAGTAGTATTATCAACAGAACCGGCATACCCTTTTTGGGAGCTGCCTCAGACAAAACCGGCAATTTTTTATCCGCCGGAAATATCTTTTTTCTGTATGACATAGCACTATTATTATGTGTAAGGAAAGAGATATCATACATGAAAAATATTTAATTTTTATACAATTCACCAAGCTCCGTATCAACATAGCTTATGGAAATAATGTCAGGATTGGAAAAATCGGGAAGTGTAAATATTTCCGATTTTTTATTATATCCAAGACTGTCTATACACACGCTGTAGGGAGTATAGAAGCCTGCATATTCAAATGCACCCGCAAGAGTAGCCTTTTTTGCAAGAGCTTCGCACTGTTCGGAATTTAAACTGTCATCGGGCAGTACATCATCGGTATATTTCTGCTTAAAGGAGCTTGCAGTTGCTTTTCCTGCCTTGATATCATTGTAATATTTTTTAACAGCAGTATTTATCTCTTCAGCAAGGTAGGTCATCGCATCACGCTCTACAGCATCTTCACCAATGTACTTGAACATATAGTTAAGTCTCTGTCTGAAGCCTGTCATACTGAGTATATTATCTGCGTTTATCTCGGAGCTGAGGTATACATTAGCATCACGGTCATAACTGAAGTACGGCAAACAGCCATTGAACATTTCATAGTATTTCATATAATTATCGTTATCATAGCCATAATATTCGAGCGCACCGCCGACTGTACAAAGCTTTGCTGCTTCAATTCTCTTCTGAGAATCTGCATCCTTATCCGGCAGCTTATCCTCAGAATATCTGTGCTGATATACCGAAGCATTTATCCTGCCGTTTACTATACCGGAGTAATATATTTTTATTATTTTTTCCAGAAGCTTTGCATACAATGTTTTATTTGTAAGCATATAGTCCGGAAGTTCATCGAGCTTTGGTATGACCTCAAAATTTGCTGTCAGGTCAACTTCCGGTTCTTCTGAGTTTTCTTTTTCCTGCGGCACTGCGGAACTGTTTACATCTGTATTGTTTTTTCCGGACGCCACCCCTGAGCTTGAGGAAGTCTGACTGTCATCCTGCTCTCCGCAAGCTGTAAAACCAAGCATCAGTATCAAAACGAGCATTAATGATAAAAATTTAACAACACCATTCTTTTTCACATCCTCATCTCCTCAAACACAATAATAACACTTTATCCCCAAAAGTCAAGCTCCGGTGCAAGGCTTGCACACCCAATTCGCGCTGGCGTTCGCTAAAGCTCACTCTGATAGTATAACCGAACATCTTCCTGTCCGCGATTGACGGCACTGAACTGTCAGACAATGATCACCATCCGCCGGCGCAGCCTGAGGGCTGCTGTTTCGGCTGGTCTTTCAATACATATAGTTTATTCCTCTATTCAACTTTATGCGCCTGTACAGTATGAAGCTATAGTTTATATTATACTTGCTATATTTATTTCGTTTTCGCTGTATGCCCGTAGGAAGTGCTCTTGGGGTACGAAAACGCACCATTATTATTTACTATTTTCACTTCATCTGATATTCTTACCGAAAGTTTTCCGTCCGCGTTTCTCCATACAACATGCCCTTTACGGTGTACTTATGGGTGGATTAAGCTTTGGAGGATAGTAATTATTCAGCGGTTTTAGGAAAGGGGTATGGGGAAAGCCCTTTTTCCGCTGGAAAAGGGTTTTCCCCATGTAGCTGCCCCGATAAAATTGAAATTCCCTGTTGTGTCAGCTTGTAAAAAAATAAGTGGTATGGTAGAATAGGATGAGAAGGTGATATTATGATAAAGCTTGAAAATGTTACTAAAACATATAACAAATCTGTGCGCGCTGTAGATGATATCAGCTTCAGCGTGAAGGGCGGAGAAATAGTTGGCTTTATAGGTCCGAACGGCTCCGGCAAAACCACTACGATGAAGATGATCACTGGTATTATAAAAGCAGATGTGGGAAAAATTACCGTAAATGGATTTAACGTAAGGAGAGATCCTATAAAAGCTAAGGAGTCAATAGGTTATATTGCCGATAATCCGGATATGTTTCTGAGATTGAAGGGTAATGAATTTCTTGATCTGATAGGCGATATTTATCATGTGCCTACAAAAAAGCGCCGTGAAAAAATAGAGGAGTTTGCATCACGCTTTGAGCTGACAGACGCTCTCTCTTCTTCTATGATGAATTATTCCCACGGTATGAGACAGAAAATCATGATAGTTGCAGCTTTGATGCACAATCCCCCTGTATGGATACTTGATGAGCCTATGGTGGGACTTGACCCCAAATCTGCGTTCGAGCTTAAACAAATGATGCGTGAACACGCAAAGGCAGGAAATTCTGTGTTCTTCTCAACACACGTTCTGGAGGTTGCGGAAAAGCTGTGCGATAAAGTTATAATCATTAAAAAGGGCAAGCTGCTGTTTGACGGAACTCTTGAAGCTCTTGAGGCAAAGAGTAAGAGTGAGTCTCTGGAAGAAATATTCCTGGAGCTGACAGAAAAATGAGTATCTATCTGAAGCTTGTTAAGGCTCTTATTGCCTCTGTAGAGCCGAGTAAACAAGAGAAAAAATATAACAGGATATTCTATATGGTGATGGGCTTCATTGCCGTTTTCGGAATAATGCTGCCGATGGCGTTTTTTGTGGGGGTTATAATATATTCCCTGACATCAGAGCTGCTGAAGGTGGGTTCCGGTCAGAATGCTGTGGAGCTTTTTCTACAGTTAGTGTCGGTGTTCTCCTTTGTTTTTGGTCTGAATGTTATTTTTAATGTGTTTTATTTTTCGGGAGATGTGGAGAACCTTCTTCCGCTTCCGCTGAAGCCTTATCAGATAATAGGTTCTAAATTTACAGCCGCTCTTATCAGCGAGAGTATTATGGAATTTATAATTATAATAGCGGTGTTTGCCGGATATATCATTGCATCAGGTCTGCCCTTTTATGCGTGGATAATTGCGGTATTCGGAATGTTTACCCTGCCTGTTGTCCCTCTTGCCTACTGTGCTGTTATATGTATGCTTATAATACTGATGACAAGCTTTATCAAAAATAAGGATACAGTAAATAAGATAACGGGATTTCTTACCTTTGCTGTTATTATCGGTATCGCGTATTTTGTTTCTCAGACCGGCGGCTTCGACACAGAGCATTTTGTAAGCGCGCTTTCAGACCCCTCAAACGCACTTATCAGTACAATGAATATGATATTCCCCCAGATACATTTTCTTGTAAGCTCTATGGTGAATAATACAGTAATAAACCTTTTATACTATATTGGTATAAACGGCGCCTCTATAGCTGCATTCATGCTTATAGCTCAGGCAGTGTACTTCAGGACAGCGGCAAGTGTTAACGGCGGAACAGGCGCAAAAAAACGCTCCGTTAAAAAAGATCTGGACTCCCTGAGGTTTCATCGTCCTACAGTGTCTTACCTTAAAAAGGAGTTCAGGATACTTTTCAGGACACCTGCATATTTTATGAACTGTGTGCTTATAAACCTTATATGGCCTGTATTTCTTTATCTGCTTTATGTATTGCAGGGTCAGACGAATTTCCTTGACTCCTTTATATATGGTATACATTCCGGAAATGAGGAAATGGTGCTGTTGTTTGTGCTTGGAGTATCGGCGGTGTCGGTGCTTGTAACAGCGGCAAACAGTATTGCTTCTTCGGCAATAACAAGAGAGGGCAAGCATTTTGCTTTCATGAAGTACATACCTCTCCCCTATATGACACAGCTTAATATAAAGGCTCTGATAAGCATTATAGTAAGCGGTACAGGAATGATAATATATGTAGTGGCAGCTTCTGTCTACCTTAATATAGGCTTAAAGCTTATGCTGCTCTGCTGTCTGGTAAGTCTGCTCTCCGTTATGTTTGCATCTTACTTCGGTATATTCATGGATTCGGTAAATCCCAAGCTTGTATGGGATAATGAGCTGAACGCCCTGAGAGGAAACTACAATATATTCTTTAATATGGCTCTTGCAATATTACTTGAAGGTGCCACCTGCGCAGGCGCATACTTTGCTTTCAGATATACAGATATAGGTTCCATTATGATAATAATAGTACTGCTGATACTGCTTATGCTGCTTACAACTATAAGTTATCTGTTATGCTGCTATAAAGCAACAGAGAACATAGACAAGCTTGCAGTATAAAAAAATACAAGGAGTGATAACAATGCCGTTTATCAACACAAAGGTAAATACCGCGATAACAAAGGAACAGGAGCTTACTTTAAAGACCGAGTTCGGCAAAGCAATATCTCTTATAAGGAAGAGTGAAGCATGGCTGATGTTGAATTTTGAGGATAATTGCAGATTGTACTTCCGTGGAGAGGACAGTCCTGCTGCAATTGCTGAGGTCAAGCTCTATGGCAGAGCATCTGCATCCGATTATGACGCTCTGACTGCAAAGCTTACAGAAATACTGTCAGATACTCTTGGCATCCTCCCCGACCGCATATATGTAAAGTATGACGAGATACAGACATGGGGAATGAACGGTTCAAATTTCTGATAGTTTCAGGATGATATTCAATATCAACAGGTGTGTTGTTCTTAATGAATAACACACCTGTTTTTTAACCTTAAAAATTTTCAATGTTATTTACATATATTATTTACATTTATTTAACAACAAGTTTTCTTAATATAGCTTGAAAGAGATAATTTAATCTGGTACTATATGTACAGTGGGAAATATATATATTCAGGTGGTGAATTATATGGGTAGAACATCAAACAAAGATTCAAAAAGCTCCTTTGAAGATTATTTCAAAAGAGCAACCAGTCCTATGATGACTTTGCTTCTTCTTAACGAAAAGCCTATGTATGTTTATAATCTTTCGCAGGAGCTGGAAAAAAGAAGCAACAGCACGTATAAGATGAATTTCTTGTATCCGGTTCTTTACCGGCTTCAGGAACAGGGCTATGTGAGTGAGTACTCTCAGGAAATAACAGAGAGTCATCGCACAAGAAATTACTATACGATAACTGATACTGGTAAAGAGTATCTGAAGTTTATGCTGGGAAAGTACAGAGAGCTTCTTAAAGCTGTGGATACTATTATAGAAAATGGTATCGCAGATGATGCAGACCTTGCGGAATCGGCAAATTCCTGATGGTTACATTATAGTACAGCATAGTTCAGCCGGAGTCTGAACAAAAAGATTATATTAAAAGGAACAGGTGCGTCAGCTCGTGCCTGTTCCTTTTTTTGAGCGATGTTTATATCAAAGTTGTAACTATTTGAAATTTTCCTGCCTGCAAAGTTGTTATACACTTTGTATAATACATTGATAATATAATAATTAGTTATATTTGAAAAATGCCGATAAAAAGCGGATTTCTCAGCGGCAGCCCCTTTAGACTTCTGATAATAAAAAGCAAATGTAATGTAACATGAATAAATTCATTAATACAAATGAGAAAGTATTGCACATAAAGTAACATTTTAAAAGCCTGATGATAAGCGGAATATCATGGGTAAATATAAATAATTGTGAAAATAATATATGGCGTTTTTCTCTGAATCGAAACTTTGTTACAAAGTTGTAACAGATTTTTGCGATTTGCACAATTCACTTTTAAAAATTTGCTTAAATGGAAAAAAAATTCAAGGAAAAGTGCAACCAAACTGCATTTTATTGAGGGTAAGATGTCGAACGCTTGTGCAAGGTGAACAAAAAAATTGTAATTTTTTTTTTGACAATAACGAAGGAGAGCGTTATAATAGCACCATCAAATAAAAAAACGCCTGCGTTGAGATGTTGGTTACAAAATTTTAACGCCGGTTTAATTTAAGGAGATTAATTATGGACAGTCAGAATAAAAACCGTTCAGGCTTTAAAAAGATTTTATCTGTAGCTCTTATGGGTACTATATGTCTTACAGCAGCGGTTTCTGTAGCAGCAACTTCTAAAACAGTTACAGTTACTGATGGCGAGAGCACCATGACAATCAATACAACAAATCCCGATACAGAGGCAGTTCTCAGCAAGGCTGGCGTTGAGCTTGGCAAAGATGATAAGCTCGTTCGTACAGATGACGGCGAGAACAGCACAAATATTTCTATCCTCAGAGCAGCAAATGTTGATGCTTCCGGCAGCAGCGCAAAGGAAGCAGTATTCAATGAAAGCTCAGTTGCAGATGCTTTTCTTACAGCAGGTCTGACACTTACAGAAAATGAGTCAGTATCTCTTGCAGCTCTTGAAGCTTCAAACACAGAGACAGATATCAAGCTTGAGCGTGTGAACATTACAATAGACCTCAGAGGCAAAGAGATAACAAAGGAAGTTCCCACAGGTACAGTAAAGGAAGCACTTGAGTATCTTAACATAAAGCTTGGTAAGAATGACATAATAAATGTTGATATCAAGTCTGATGTTGAAGAAGGTCTTGAGATAGAGATCAAGAAGGTCGAGTACAAGAACGTTACAGAGAAAGAGACAATAGACTATAAGACAACATACGAAGAGACAGATGAGCTTTATGTAGGCGAGACTTCTGTAAAGACAGAGGGCGTTGAAGGCGAACGCACTATCGTAAAGAAAGTAAAGTATGTTAACGGCGAAGAGGAGTCTTCAGAGACAGTCAGCAATAAGGTTACTAAGAAGGCTGTTGACGAGGTAATACTTACAGGTACAGCTGTAGAGGAAGAAGAAGTAATAGAGTATACAGATATGGTATACATGAATTCCGGTGATGTTACTGTAAGCGAGTCCACACAGACAATTACTGATACTTATGGCAATGAAATAGCTTATACACAGGTTCTTACAGGTTCAGGTACAGCATACTATGCACCCGCAGGCGCAGGTACAGCAACAGGCCGTCTTGCACGTTACGGTGTTGTTGCAGTAAACCCTGACATAATCCCCTATGGTTCTATCCTTTACATCGTTTCCAATGACGGTGAGGTCGTTTACGGCTATGCTGTTGCAGGTGATACAGGCGGAGCTCTCATGGACGGCAGCGCTATAGTTGACCTTTACTACAACACATATGAAGAGTGCTGCGAATTTGGTCGCCGTGATGTAACTATCTATGTTCTTGAAGGTGTATCAGAGGACGCAACATACCAGTAAGCGGGTGACCCCGCAGGACGGCTTAGAACGCATCTGCTTCTTATTGAACCGTCCGCAGGTCAGTTTGAATATATACACAAATACTAAGAGGAGACATCTTCGGATGTCTCCTCTTTATTAGCCTTAAGCTGTATTGCTGTAAATCAAAGCTTTTTTGTCAGGAAATTTTTGATTTTTTCTTTTGTTATTTGTTTTCTTTCCTGCTCTAAATATTTCTTTTCTAATTTATCATAAAGTGGCGAGTATTTTTTGCGTACCTCCTGAGAACGGAGCATTAATTGTTCAGGACCTTCAATATACTGACAGATACGCTCTGCGTTATCAAGATCTTCAAAGGCGAGTTTTGCATAATGAAACTTATGTGTATCTTCTGCTTTGATCAGATTTTTTAATGCTCTGTCGATAAGTGAATTTACAACAGGTGGTAAAAAATTATTGCGTACCTTCTGAGCGCGGAGCATTAGCTGTTCAGCTCCTTGAATACTCTGACAAATGCTCTCTGCATTATCAAGACATTCAAAAGCGAGTTTTACATAATGATACTGCTGGAGCTCTTCTGCCCTTTTCAGAAATATTGAAGCTTTGTCGATAAGCTCATCTGCTCTTGCTATTGCTTCCTGTGTTTCAAGCTCCTTTATGATAAGCGAGCATTTTTCGGCAAGCTCCGTTGAGTCTTTGTATTCATTAAGAAGCTCAAAGGTGTTTTTTGCCTTCAGCATACTATTTTTGTTGGACTGTCCATTCAAATACAAATCAAGTGCATATTCGTATTTTCTTTCATATACTCCCTGCAAATATCTGTCGTTGATCGTATCAAGATACTTCTGAAGCTCGTCAGACATCTCCTTGTCAAGCAGGAGTATCTTACGGTAGTTCTTATTTCGTACAAAGGTTTCCTTGCAGTCTGCAAGCTCTTCTTTTCTTCTTACCTTCATATCACAGAGAAGCAGGGCAAGGTAAGCGGATGAGTTGTCCGGATAGCTTGAAAGAAATGTGTGGCATTTGTTCTCCGCATCATAGTAACTCTCGTTTTCTATCAGGCGGAATATCTCACCTAAGCGTTCGGAGATAGAATCCTCATTGTCTGAGTCTATCCTGCCTGCCTGAAGAAACAATGTGCCGTTTACCACCTGTTCTGTTAGCTCGATCATTTTACGGATAAATGCTATTTCCGTAAAGTTATATACCATATTTTTGCGCAGCTCTTCCGGAATATCATCCTCCTCCATTTCGCCGATACAGTTTACGATCACTTTCTTTTCCTTGTTTCTCATTCTCTCGGAAAAAATACTCCATTCATTGACGAGTTTTGTATCATTGAAATACTCCTGCTTCGAAGCCAAAACAAACATGATTTTTGCAGAGTAAAGGGCTTTGTAAAGATACGCATCATAATTATGACCTGCCATAACAGGAGCTGTAATTTGTCTGTTGTATACGCGGAAGCCGGACTCCTCAAGCTGACGGTACAGTTCCTCTGCCATTGCTTTTTCAGGGGTATAACGGTTTTTTGAATCGTGGCCGCGATAGACTATCACCGCATCGAAGGTCGGTACGATCTGTGACAGTTCCAGTATTTCCTGACTGATCCTATCTATCATTTCAGCCTCTTTGATGTAAAATGACCGCCGTTCATCGTCTGCAAGCGACACAGCGTGTAAGTAGTCGGCGTCATCAAGGATGGAGTCCGAATGTACCCTGTTGATCTGAGGTTCGCGATTATAAGTCCCGTTTTCAGAGTTATAGGAAATACCATATCTGCTCAGGACTATTGATCTGTAGGCTTCGCAGTCATCCGGAGATTCGGCGGCGATCTGCTGATATATATTCAGCGCTTTGTCAAACCTTTTTGTTCTGAAATAATGATTGGCTCTTCCATATAGAAAAGATACGTGTTCACTGCGAAAATCAGAAACAGGCTGTTCTGAACCGCACTTTTTGCAGGAATATAGTTTACTGGTGCCGTCTGTAGATACGGTTGCCCCACATATCTTACATTTGAACAGCGTCTTTTTCGGAGGTGTACCGGAAGTTTTTGACTGTTCAGGCGTGTCAGCACTGTTTTTTGAGATTTGCTTGTTTCCTTCATTTTCCGATCTATAAGGAGAACTAACTCTTTCTGTTTTCATAACATCACCACTTTTCGATTATTAAGGAAATATGTTATCGATATTATATCATATTAAGTCGAAAGTCTCAATAAAAATATATCAGCTTATGAAAAAACAAATATTTGATAGCGTTCCAACACGAAAACGAATAATAGTAAGATGTTTTATGACCTGCCTGTTTCTGAGCTTAAATTACACATTGAACATTGGACTTGAAATTTGTGCGGAGACATTATATAATAGGGATATATGTGTGTTAAATAGTTGAAGTGAGGAGGTTGGATCATGTTTCTGGCAATAATTGCGGCAGTTTTCTGCCTGGCGGCAGCAACATTGATGTATACACCAAAAATGAGGACATTCAGGTTTTATCGGCCTGTGGCATTGCTGCTTTTGTTTGAGGGTATATGGTTATTGTTCGATTATATTTTCAGACAGATCTCGCCGGACAGCAGCTTCACTATGATAGTACACTATGTTGGTCTTATCGCGCTCGGAGCGTATTTTATGATAAGAATACTGCTTGAATCAAAGGAAAAAGTGAAGAGCAAGGGCGGTAAGGACAGCAAGTAATTTTTAAGGAGATATGTATATGGGATATGTTTATTCTGCTCTCTGGTTTATGATAGCGGTGCTGTTGTTTTTTAAGTTCAGAAAAGAGAGTAAAATAGTATATGTGCTCAGCGCATATTTTGTGTTTGCAGGAGTATGGTGGCTGCTGAATGAGATGACAAAGCTTGAACCGGGCGTTTTCGGTTCTGTTTTCAGGGCTGTTTCTGTTTTGATGCTGGCTGTACTTGCAGTAACATATTTTCTGGAAAAAAGGAAAACTGAAAATTCTGCTTCTTCGGATATCTCTACCATTTCTGATTTGGATGCTGAGACTGACTCTCGATAACTATCCTGTCCGACCGGCTTATGGAGGATGATACTGGAGCATTGGTGTATCGTTCTGTTTATGGATGATGCGCCTTTTTTGTATATATAAAAAATAATGGAGTGTTTGATATGGATGAAAGAGCAAGTGTGAACGGAAAAGAATACACTATCATAAAGCTGCTGGGTAAAGGCAAGGGCGGATATTCTTATCTTGCTGAAGCTGAGGGCAGGTATTATGTTCTTAAGCAGATACACCACGAGCCATGCGCTTATTATACCTTCGGCAATAAGATAGAAGCGGAAAGGAATGACTATCAAAGACTTCTGAAAGCAGGTATCAGAATACCGGAAATGTATGATATAGATATTGAAAAGGAACGGATAATCAAGGAGTATATCGAAGGGGAAACTATCTTTGATATGGTCAAAAATGATATATCGGCAGATGTCTATATTCATCAGGTACGTGAAATGGCAGAACAGGCTAAAAAAGCAGGACTTAATATAGATTACTTTCCCACAAACTTTGTCGTAAGAAATGGAAGGCTATACTATATCGACTATGAATGTAATGATTATTCCGAAGAGTGGAATTTTGAAAACTGGGGAATAAAGTACTGGAGCAAGACAGATGAATTTATAAAATACCTCAAAGATAATTCATAGCTGTATGGAATTGTTTTGAATGGAAATTTGCTGAAAGAGAGACAGACAGTAAATGCACATTCACTGATAAGCTCAGGGTCATTTCATTGTATAACTCAATGAGATGACCCTGAAAAACTTTTATCATGGCTTTAGCTGATGAGAAAGTGATTTTTCTATTTCTACTATTAGCAGAGGAGCGAGAGACAGAGCTGATACGATGAGCCATTGAAGGGCAGTAAGCGGAACTGCGGAGAAAAGTCCGGACAGTAATGGTATGGATATTACAGACACCTGCATTATCACACCCAATATAAATGCGCCTGTTAGCTTTGGGTTTCCCAGAAAACCGGTTTTCAGCAGAGAATGACTGCTTCTCAGGTTAAAGGCGTGTACAAGCTGACTGAGACTCAGAACGGCAAAGGTCATGGTTCGTGCAATGACCGGCTCTGTGCCTGTGTCAAAGAACACTCTTCCGATAGTGAATGCAAGAAATGACAGTGCGCCGATAAAGCATCCCTCTGTTATAATACTTCTTACTCTGCCGGCGGTGAAGATGCCTTTTTTGGAGGAAGAGGGCTTTTGTTCCATGATGTCCTCTGATGCAGGCTCTACACCCAGTGCAAGGGCAGGCATGGAGTCCGTTACAAGATTTACCCATAAAAGCTGCATGGCAAGCAAAGGAGACGGAAGCTTTAACAAAAAGGCTGCAAGTACGGTGAGTATTTCTCCGATATTGCTTGACAGCAGGAAATGAACTGTCCTGCATATGTTTTCGTAGATACCTCTTCCCTGTTCTACAGCTTCAACTATGGTGGAAAAGTTGTCGTCTGTCAGTATCATGTCCGCCGCATTTTTTGCAACATCTGTACCGCTTATTCCCATAGCGCAGCCTATATCTGCACAGCGAAGTGCCGGAGCATCATTTACTCCGTCACCGGTCATGGCAACTACCTCTCCCCTCTTCTGGAAGGCTTTGACAATGCGCATTTTGTGCTCAGGAGATACCCGCGCAAATACCGAATATTTGTATATGTTTTTTTCAAGGTCTGTCTGGGACAGCTTGTCAAGCTCTTCGCCTGTAATGGCTTTGCTGTCATGTCTGAAAATTCCAAGTTCCTGCGCAACCGCTTTTGCAGTTGTAATGTGGTCGCCTGTTATCATCACAGGGCGGATGCCTGCCTTTATACATCTTGCAACTGCCGGTTTAGCCTGTGGACGGGGCGGGTCAGTCATGCCGATAAGTCCGCAGAAAACAAGGTCTTTTTCAAGGTCAGCATCGGATGCGGGAAGGACTGTGCAGTCACGGTAGGCAACGGCGAGTACACGGATAGCTTTTTGAGCAAGGAAATTATTGTGTGATAGTATCTTGTTTTTATCAGTGCTGCTTATGGGTGTTGCCGAAGAACCGGTGCGGATATGTGTACAAAGAGACAGAAGGATATCGGGAGCGCCCTTGGCGATTATCCTGTATCCGCCGGTGGGCAGAGAGTGGACAGTGAGCATACGTTTTCGTGAGGAGTCAAAGGGTATTTCGTTTATCCGTTTTGACTCCCTTTCCAACTGGTCTTTGAAATATCCGGCTGCTGCGGCGGCTGATACAATAGCTGTTTCAGTGGGATCTCCGCTTACCTTGTGCGATGAGTTAGTCCGTGTAAAGCTGCTGTTGTTGCAAAGTGTACCAAGCTTCAGAAGCAGGCTGCCTGTGGGAGAATGTGCGCTTACAGTGCCGTTCAGAGATGACAGATCGGTTACGGTCATTCTGTTCTGTGTAAGAGTTCCGGTCTTGTCGGAACATATTACACCTGCGCCGCCCAGAGTTTCCACGGCGGAAAGATGACGTACTATAGCTCTGTGAAGTGCCATTTTCCGTACGCCGAGAGCAAGAACGATAGTCACTACCGCAGGAAGTCCCTCAGGTATGGCTGCCACTGCAAGGCTTATTGATATCATGAACATCTCCAGCGGAGGAATGTTTTGCAGTGTGCCAAGCAGAAAAATCAATCCACAAATGCAAAGGGCGGATATTCCAAGTATCTTTCCGGTTTTTGCAAGGCTAATGCGCAGGGGCGTCTGAGGACTTTCTTCATTATCTATCATTCCGGCAATTTTTCCCACATTGGTGTTCATACCTGTTTCGGTTACAATGGCTTTACCGTGACCGCCGGTTATGAATGTGGATGAAAATATCATATTAGCTCTGTCGGCTGCTGTCGCAGAAGAGGGCAGAATAGAATTGCAGTTTTTATCGGCGGGTACAGATTCACCTGTAAGTGAGGATTCTTCGGCTTTCAGGGCGGTGCTTTCTATCAGCCGTGCATCTGCGCATACAAGATCTCCGCTTTCCACAGGCATGATATCACCGGGGACTATTTCATCTGAGGGTATGGTCATAAGGCGTCCGCTTCGGATGACCTTTGAATGTGGTGCGGAGAGTTTTTTAAGTGCGTCAATAGCGTTTTCTGCCCGACATTCCTGAACTGTTCCGATTGCAGCATTCAGGACAACGATAAGGATTATCATTACAGGTTCGGTGTAGTCCCCGTCCCCTGTTATCGCCGTAACAAAGGACACCGCCGCCGCAGCAAGCAGTATGAGCACCATAAAATCCGCAAATTGTGAAATGAACTTTCTGACAACACTTGTTTTTTTCTGTGCGGTGAGTTCGTTTTTTCCGTAATGTGCAAGTCTTTTTTTGGCTTCGCCGGCGCTGAGTCCGCTGTTCAGATCTGTTTTTAATATATCGGCTGTTTGTGTTATCGTTTTGTTATGCCAGTCCATAGGTGTTTCCTCCTGTAGGCGTTACTTGATAAAGTATATAGTTTGCAGGAATGAAATATGAAGAGTGAATTAAATGAAAAAACTTTTTTGTATTTTTAATGAAACAATTGACATAATTATAAATAATTGATATAATAAGCACAAAATTTATCAACAGACCATTACAGAAATGCGGAAATTGTTTTGTTTATCAGGAAAGGACTGAATCAGCGATATGAAAAAATTGGCAATAAAGTTATATTCGATCATCTTATGTGCAAGTATGGTATGTTTATCTGCTTGCTCCGCCGGATCAAACGGAGAAACAGATAAACTAAAGCCATTTGTAAATTCAGAGCAGGATTCAGGGCAGAGTGTGCAGGAGAGTTCGGAACAGCAGAGTAAAGAAGAGAGTACAGAGGAGAGTCTGGAAGAAGATTCGGAAGAAAGTGTGGAGGAAAGTTCTGAAGAAAGTCAGAAAGAAATTTCAGAAGAAAGTCAGAAAGAAATTTCAGAAGAAAGCCAAGAAGATAGTTCATCAGATACAGGCAGATATTCCGCATATCTTGAAGATGATACAGTAAAACTGACAGCTGAAGATCTTATAGATAAAAGTCTTTCAGAAATAGCCGAAATAATGGGAGATGATTTTATATGTGAAAGAAAAGATTTTTCTCCTGCTTTTGGAACAGGCGGAGGAACATTGATGATATATGATGTTTCTTCCTTACCGGGAATGGCATTCCATCCTGCAAGTAAATCAGGTATGTCACAAGATTATGATGAAGGTGAGGATGTCAAAAATAATATAAAAGAAGGAAAATATTATTACGATGGAATAGCTTTGTATGATGAAGGCAAGCTTAATCAAAACATTTCAGCAAACATGACATATAATGAAGTCTGTGATATTATAGGTTATTTTGATTGTAAAGCTGCGGCTTCGGAGACATTGATGTTCAATACAGATGTTGATGGTAATAATGTTACTTTTTGTTTTACTACAAGTAATGATGAGGTATTCTCACAAGAAGTTAACAAAAGAATTAATAATGGTGTTGTTTCTAAAGAGGATATGAAATCACTAAACCCCCAATTACATAGCATTGCTGTTTTTAAGAATACAGAGTCAACCAGTTCAAAATCTGATACTCAATATTCTGATATATTCAAAACCTTACCTGATTCATTTTCATTTTCCAGTGGTGTAGGTGGATGGCAAACTGTAATAGAATTAAATGAGGATGGTACTTTTACCGGCGAATTTTATGATTATGAAGTTGTTTTTACTGGAGAAGATTATCCCAAAGGGACGGTTTATATATGCAACTTCAACGGCAAGTTTACTGATGTTAATAAAATTGATGATCATACATATTCAATGCGGTTAGATTACATTAATACGTCAAGTACAGAAGGGGACTCGTATATTGAAGATGGATGGAAATATATTTATTCAAATCCGTATGGTTTTGATAATGCAGAAGAATTTATGATATACTTGCCGGGTTCCTCGCTGGATTCGCTTCCGAAAATACTTATTTCATGGTTACATTTAGGAGCATCGACACCAGATACCCTGCCTTCGGATACATATGCACTGTATAATGTTAATAGTGAGTATGGATTTGTAGGCAAAAAATAAAAACCACAATAAGTAAGCGTACCACCTCCCCACCTTGACCCCAAAAGCATATTATGTAACAGTATGCTTTTGGGGGTCGTAATATGGGATCATGGGAGATAGTGCTGCTGGCGGCGGTGCTTAGTATAGATGCCTTCGGGATAGGGGTGTCCTGCGGCTTCGGGAAAATAAGGATATCGAAACTGTCAAGGACGATAATTTTTTTAGTGTCTGTAATTGTTACAGGAGCGGCGGTGCTGTGCGGTGAATTGTTCCGTGAAGTTATGTCGGAGTACATCGGCAAGGCTGTGGGTTCAGGGTTGTTGATTATGCTGGGGATATATATGATGATCGGCGCGGTAAAGAAAAAGAAGCCTGAAAGGAAAAAAGCTTCGGGAGGAATACTCGTAAGGTCTGCGAGAATACTGGAGTCGCCGGAGGAATGTGACATAGATGAGTCCAGAACTATTGACATAAAGGAAGCGTTGGTTCTGGGGCTTGCATTGTCGGCGGACTCTTTTGCGGCGGGACTTGGAGCCGGTATCAGCGGTGGAATGGCAGTGCTTATTCCGCTGATGTGTGCGTTTTTTCAGCTGATACTCTTTTACGCAGGGGAAAAATTAGCAGGCTTTATATCTGGCGCTGCGGCAAAAGATAAAAGGATTTTCGGTGTTATTGCCGGAGCGGTCCTTGTCCTGACAGGGTTGTACAGAATAATACTCTGAAATTATACAAATAGTAGAATTTTTCTCAGTGTATAAATATTGATAAGAATATGGAAGAAACATTTACAGGCGTGAACAATTCAAGCTTGCTTCAATAATTTTTAATTTTATTGCACAAAATACTATGTGAATTATTAGACAATAAAATGAAAAAGCAAAAAAATTATACTTTGTGTAAATTGACAAGAGTATCAGAAAATGTGACCGAATAGCAGCATTTAGCGGATGGTTTGACAGAAAATTTACAGTTTTGAAATAATATTAAAAAACACTTAAAAAATGATATGTGAAATTTGCATAAAAAGAAAATAGTTAAAATAAACAAAAAATATAGTTAATAATATACTAAATATCCAAATATCGCAAAATCCAGTGTTAAAACCAACAAAATCAAATGTCTGGTTTTATGAATACTAATAAAAATGACAATAAGCCGTTGAAATTGGTTATTTCCTATGATATTATTAATACAGCGGCGGAGTAATGTCCGGTTTTTGTGCTGTGCAAAAACTTACAGTTGGCATTTTACGCCTTTGGCACTGACGTGCAAAACAAAATCTTTTAAAATTTTTTATGAAAGAGGGATCATCATTATGGCAAGTAAATCCAAAAAAGCGGTCGCACTTCTCCTGACGGCAATGATGGCAGCAGCTGCTATGGCTGGATGCGGTGACAGTTCAGCTCCTGCAACAACCGTTACAAGCACCACTGCAACAGAGTCTGGCGAAGAAGAGCTTACTGTTATCAATCTTGATGACGAAGAAGTACTCACAACCATCAAGAACAAGATGAAAGAGGAAGCAGATGCTCAGACAGGTGATAAGAAGGGTAAGGTATCACTTAAAGTATGGTGCGCATCTACTGACCTGGCATTTGAGCAGTCACTGGCTAAGGAATTTGAAGAGAAATTCGCAGATTCGGGCTATGAGCTCAAGATAAGAGTATCAGGCGCTATCGGTGAGGACGCATCAGGCAGTAAGATCATCGAGGGTCCTGAGGACGGCGCAGACGTATTCAACTTTGCGGATGACCAGCTCTCTTCACTTGTTGAAGCAGGTGATATTGCTCCGGTAGCAGGATATTTCCTCGGTAACGTTAAATCAGAAAATACAGAGGACTCTATTGATATCTGTACTGTAAATGATGAGGTTTATGCTTATCCTAAGACATCAGATAACGGTTACTTCCTGTATTATGACAAGCGCTTCTTTGATGAGTCTGATGTAGCAGATTTTGACGCAATGGTATCCAAGGCAGGACAGAGCGGCAAATCAGTATTCTTTGATATGGGTAACGGCTGGTACAGCACAGGCTTCTTCTTCACAGCAGGATGCACAGTATCCTATAAGGACGGCAAGCAGACAGCTACCTATAACTCTGATGAAGGTCTCAGTGCTGCAAAGGCAATGTGCCATATAGCAGAGAACACAGGCAACGGTTTTGAAGGCACCCCCGGAACAATGGGTGACAACGCGTACGTTAAGGCCGGTTTTGAAGATGGTTCACTGGTTGCAGCTGTTATCGGTACATGGGTAGGTCCTGATATCAAGGCAGCTATAGGCGAGGAAAATGTTGGCGCAGCTAAGCTCCCCACAGTTCTTATGGACGGCGAGCAGAAGCAGCTTGATTCCTTCGGCGGCTACAAGCTTATCGGTGTTAACAAGTTCTCCACATATTCATTCAGCTCACAGGTTCTTGCATACTATCTTGGCTGCCCGGATTCACAGCTTAAGAGATATCAGACAAGAGGTCTTATCGCAACAAGCACAAAGGCACTTGAAGATGATAAGCTGAAGGCTGATCCGGCTCTGCTTGCAATCGAGGCTCAGAAGCCTTATGCTCATGCACAGGGCGCAAGCGTAAGCGGTAAGTACTGGGCATCCAACATCGGCGGCTTCGGCGGTGAGATCGTTACTGAGAAGGGTAAGCTTACAGACGATCAGCTCAAGACAAAGCTGAAGCAGATCGAGGATCAGATGTCATAATCAGGTGTCATCTGAAGCCTGACAAATCAATGAATTAGTCGGTCATATAGTATGAGCGACCGTGCATGCGGTTGCTCATATTTATCCGATTGATAAATTAAAAGACAAAGGAGTTGTATATGGATGGATTATCTTGATTACGTCCAGATGACCAAAGGACAGCGCTTTGCCTACAGGATTAAATCATTCTTTACCGGAATACCGGGAGCTATCAAGAAGTTTTTTGCAATTGTTGGTGCAATTGTCAAAAAAATCTTTCTTGGTTTGGGACATTTCTTCCAGAATTATGGAGGAAGATTTGTAAAGGGTGATATAGGTACAAAGCTGTCATATGTTATAATGGGTGCCGGAAGTATGCTGCACGGACAGATCATGAAGGGTCTGATTTTCCTTGCAACAGAAGTGGCATACATATACTTTATGATAACCTTCGGCTCTTATTATCTGGCAAGAATATATAATTCAAATATGATCTTGCTGACCACGACAAAAACCGCACAGGGATACGAGCAGTGGGGTACCGGTGCTCTCGGTAAGGAAGTTGCTGTACACCATACCGGCACATTCGGTTCAGAACTTAAAAACCCTGATACATACGATGACTCGAATAAGGTATTACTTTTCTTCGTTCTCACCTGTATCGTAACAATAGCATTTATTGCAGTATATATTGCAAACACAAAGAGTGCATACGCATCTCAGCAGCTCAAAAGAGAAGGCAAGAAGCCGCTTAACTTCTTACAGGAAATGAAAACTTTCCTTGATGAGCGCTTCCATGTAACGCTTCTTACTCTCCCTATCGTACTTCTTATCACATTCAATATCCTGCCGATTATCTTCACGATATTCATGGCATTTACGAACTACGACGAGAAGCATCAGCCGCCTGCAAACCTGTATCAGTGGGTAGGCGTCAAAAACTTTGCAGACGTATTCTATTCGAACCCCATGAAGTCCGAGACATTCGGAAAGATACTTATATGGACACTTATCTGGGCAGTATTCGCAACATTCACAAACTATATCTTTGGTATTATCCTTGCTCTTCTCATCAACAAGAAGGGCATCAAGGCAAAGGGCTTCTGGAGAACAATGTTCGTTGTTACAGCAGCCGTTCCTCAGTTCGTAACACTTCTGGTTATGAAGCTTATGCTTGACGACAAGGGCGCAGTAAACAGCTTGCTGACAAGTGTAGGTATTCCTGCAGTACCGTTCCTCACAAATGCTACATGGGCGAGAATTACAGTAATCGTAGTAAATATGTGGGTTGGTATCCCTTATACCATGCTTATTACATCCGGTCTGTTGATGAACATCCCGGAGGATCTGTACGAGAGTGCTCGTATCGACGGTGCAAACGCAGTACAGCAGTTCACCAAAATCACCTTCCCGTACATTCTTTTCGTAACAACACCTTATCTTATCACTACCTTCGTTGGAAATATCAATAACTTTAACGTTATCTACTTCCTTACAGGAGGCGGACCGGCAGTTTCGGAGTATTACCGTGCAGGTAAGACCGACTTGCTTGTTACATGGCTGTATAAGTTGACAGTTGATACCAAGGACTATAACCTGGCAGCTGTTATCGGTATTATGGTATTTATTATCTGTGCTATCGGCTCACTTATTGCCTTTAACATGTCCAAAGCATCAAAGAATGAGGAGGAATTCTCATGACGAATACAAACGATTCAATGAAAACAGGATATGCGCAGAAAAGAAAAGCAATAAATACTATTGTTTATATCATACTTTCTGTCATGGTCGTTATCTGGATAGTCCCGATAATCTGGCTGATCCTTCAGTCGTTTAACACCGAGATGGGTGTTACGACAAAGTTCTTCCCCTCAAGCTTTACCTTTGACCACTATATTGCGTTGTTCACAGATGAACAGTATCCTTACGGAAAATGGATACTCAACACCTTCATGGTTGCAGCATTGTCATGCGTAATATCCACACTGTTCATCCTCATGGTGAGCTATGCGCTTTCACGTCTCCGTTTTAAGGTTCGTAAGACTTTCCTGAACCTCGGTCTTATCCTTGGTATGTTCCCGGGCTTCATGTCCATGGCAGCTACATACAACATCATGGATATATTCGGTCTCAAGCAGCAGCTTTTTGCTCTTGTTATCGTGTACTCCGCAGGTGCAGGTCTTGGTTATCAGGTAGCAAAGGGCTTCTTTGATACTATCCCCCGTTCACTTGACGAGGCAGCAAAGATTGACGGTGCGACCAGAAACCAGATCTTCTGGCAGATCATCCTGCCGCTTTCAAAGCCTATCATAGTTTATACCGCACTTACAACATTTACAGGTCCGTGGGCGGACTACATCTTTGTAAGCTACTTCATGAAGGATAATGAGTCCAACTGGACAGTTGCTCTTGGTCTTTATAAGATGCTTGACAAGGAAGCAATCAGCACCCACTTCACAACCTTCTGTGCAGGTGCAGTTCTGATAGCAATACCGATCACGATACTGTTTATCATCATGCAGCGTTTCTACGTTGAGGGTGTTACAGGCGGTGCCGTTAAGGGCTGATCAAAAAACAAAAGCAGGGACGCGTATGCTCCCTGCTTTATTATTACATACAAGGAGATGTATATATGAAGAAAAACAAACTTCTATCCATCTTGCTGACAGCAAGCATGTTGGGTTCTGCTGCATTGTGCGGCTGTAGCAATACATCCGAAACAAGCTCAGGAACAGAAACGGCGTCTACAGAAAGCAAGTCCGAAGCAGCTGCTGACGGTTCACTTGCTCTGCCGGAGGACGGAGGATATTTGCAGACATATACCATGTCAGATGATAAGTACAGAACATATTATGAGATATTCTCATATTCCTTCTGTGACTCCAACGGAGACGGCGTGGGAGACATCAACGGTATAACATCAAAGCTTGACTATCTTAATGACGGCGATCCGGCAACAAGAGACGATCTTGGCGTAGATGCTATCTGGCTTACACCTATAATGGAGTCTCCCTCCTATCACAAATACAATGTCACTGACTACTACACGGTAGACGATGTATTTGGTACAAACGATGACTTTAAAAATCTTCTGGATGAGTCACATAAGCGCGGTATAAATGTAATAATCGACCTTGTGCTCAATCATACCTCACGTACCTGTGAATGGTACCAGAAAGCAATTGAGGAACTGAAAGAAGGCAAGACAGACGGCTATGCTCAGTATTACCATTTTGAACAGGATCACACTGGTTCGGGCTGGGCGAAGTCATCAGTAGATAACTGGTATTATGAGTGTCAGTTTGACAGTGATATGCCGGATCTTAATCTTCAGAATGAAGAAGTCCGCAAGGAAGTTGAAAAGATAGTAGATTTCTGGATCGATATGGGCGTTGACGGTTTCAGACTGGACGCTGTACTCTGGTTTGAGAGTGAAACAGGAAATGAATATTCAATAGAGGACCTGAAATGGCTCTATGACTATGCTAAGACCAAAAAAGAGGATATCTATATGGTCGGTGAGTGCTGGTCAGACAGTGTTACTATACAGGAATTCTATAAATCAGGACTTGACAGTCTGTTCAACTTCCAGGCTCAGGGCGCGACAGGTAATGTAAACAGTGCTGTCAGCAGAAAGAATGCTTTGTCATATGTTCAGTATCTTGAAAAGTGGCAGGGTCAGATAAGGGAAAACAATGAAAATGCCATTGATGCAATATTTATTTGCAACCATGACCAGGCAAGAAGCGCAGGATATATTGCAACAGATACAAGAAAGCGTCTTAATGCTGCGCTCTACATTCTTACACCGTCTAATCCTTTCATCTACTACGGCGAAGAAATAGAGATGAAAGGTTCTCTCAACGACCCTGACAAGCGTAAGGGTATGTACTGGTCAGCTACAGACACAACAGGATATGTAGAGAATATACCTGGTGCTACAAACAAGGACGTTCCTGATCAGTCTGTAGAGGAAGCTCAGAAGGACGATGACTCTCTGCTTAATTTCTATAAGAGAGTTATTGCTCTGAGAAATCAGAATCCGGAAATAGCAAGAGGTACAATAAAAGCTGTGGAGCTTGAAGATGATTCAACCGCAGGATTTGTTTCCACATATAATGATTCAAGTGTACTGGTACTGTACAATCTGGATGATAAGTCCCAGACTGTAGACATACCTGAGGATACCTTCAAGATCAGCGAGGTCAGAGGATATCTGCTTGCTCACTGCACTGCTGATGACGAGCCGGGTGTTGAATATGACGATACAATATCTGTAAAGGCACAGAAAGTGACTATGCCTGCACACAGCGTTATTGTTCTGAAATAACGTAAATATTGATATATCAGAATTACAATAGCAGACGCATTGTTCATCGAAGGATAATGCGTCTGTTATTTTATCTTATATGAGTCTTTATTTGTTTGAATGTTGATGCGTAGTGTGGTATAATTAGAAGCATATAAGTCGTTATGATAAATAAGGGGTAGAGCTTTCTGTGATAGAAAATACACAGCGGTTTCAGGAAAGGGTTTTTCCCATGCAGTTGCCCCTGCAAAATTTATTTCCCTGCGACCAACAGAATTATTATACTGACAAGAAAATAGGAGTGGATAGAGAATGTCTGCGGATAAGAGTAAAATAAGAAATTTTAGTATAATTGCGCATATTGACCACGGTAAGTCAACACTTGCGGATAGGATATTGGAGCAGACAAAGTCTGTTGCCATAAGGGATATGGAAGACCAATTACTTGACAATATGGATCTGGAGCGTGAGAGAGGCATTACAATAAAGGCTCATGCGGTGACATTGGTATATAATGCGGATGACGGAGAGGAATATATTTTTAATCTGATTGATACGCCCGGTCATGTGGATTTTAACTATGAAGTATCAAGGTCGCTTGCCGCCTGCGAGGGTGCCGTGCTTGTTGTGGATGCTTCTCAGGGAATAGAAGCTCAGACACTGGCAAATACCTACCTTGCACTTGACGCCGGACTTGAAATTGTACCGGTTATCAATAAAATCGATTTACCCAGTGCTGACCCTGACAGGGTGAAAAATGAAATAGAAGATGTTATCGGACTGCCGGCAGAGGATGCACCCTGTATCTCTGCAAAGGTGGGTATCAATATACATGACGTTATGGAACAGATAGTCAGGCTTGTGCCGCCTCCTCAGGGAGACGACAGCAAACCGCTTCAGGCACTTATATTCGACTCATACTATGACAGCTATAAGGGTGTGATCATATATGTTCGAGTAAAAGAGGGCGAGGTGCATATCGGCGATACCATAAAGCTTATGGCTACCGGTAAGGAGTTCAATGTGGTAGAGTGCGGTTTTATGCGTGCAACAAACCTTGAACCGGCACAGGCTTTGTATGCCGGAGAGGTTGGTTATATTGCGGCGTCCATAAAAACAGTGAGTGATGCCCGTGTAGGTGATACAGTGACGCTGAGGGACAGACCTGCGCCTGAGCCGCTTCCGGGATATCGTGCAGTTCAGCCTATGGTATTCTGCGGAATTTATCCTGCCGATGGCGCAAAGTATCCTGATCTTCGTGAGGCTCTTGAAAAGCTTGAGCTGAACGATGCCGCACTATCATTTGAGCCGGAGACTTCGGTAGCTCTGGGCTTTGGTTTCAGATGCGGATTTTTAGGGCTTTTGCACATGGAAATAATACAGGAGCGTCTGGAACGTGAGTATAATCTTGACCTGATAACAACAGCGCCAAGTGTTATTTTTAGAATCACTAAGACGGACGGGACAGTTGAGATGATAGATAACCCCACAAACTATCCAGACCCCGGTCTTATAGCGAAGTCGGAAGAACCGGTTACAGAGGCGCATATATATGCACCGTCTGAATATGTAGGAAACATAATGGAGCTTTGTCAGGACAGACGAGGTGTATTCAAGGACATGACATACATCGACTCTGACAGGGTTGATATACACTACATTCTCCCCCTTGCGGAAATAGTATATGATTTCTTCGATACGCTGAAATCCCGTACAAAAGGATATGCTTCCTTTGATTATGAGGTTTCGGGCTACGAAGAAAGCAAGCTTGTGAAGCTTGATATTATGCTCAACGGAGACGTAGTCGATGCGCTGTCATTTATTATCCATGCTGATAAGGCATACAGCAGAGCCAGAAAGATGGCGGAGAAGCTTAAGGAGAAAATACCGCGTCAGTTGTTTGAAGTGCCTATACAGGCGTGCATAGGCGGCAAGATCATAGCAAGAGAAACAGTAAAGGCAATGCGCAAGGATGTACTTGCAAAGTGCTATGGCGGTGATATTACAAGAAAGAAAAAGCTTCTGGAAAAGCAGAAGGAAGGCAAAAAGCGTATGCGCCAGCTGGGTACGGTAGAGGTTCCGCAGGAAGCATTCATGGCTGTACTGAAGCTTGATACTTGAATATCCGCATTGAAAAGGAGCCGGAAATGAAAAAGATAGTTTTGTTATATAATTTCAGTGAAGAGCGTTTATCAAAGGTAAAGAGAGCGATCCTTCCGCTGAAAGCCGTACCAAAGGTGGTAGGACCTGATGAGTACGGACAGAAGTTAGGATACCTGATAGGCGAGGAAGGATATTTGCAGGAGGAAAATCCTCAGAGTGTAGCTTTTAAAGATGAGATGCTTGTAATGAGCGGCTTTACGGGCAGTGATATTGATATGCTCATATTCAGCCTGAAAAAGCATGGAGCAGGCAGGGTGGCATTGAAAGCGGTCGTTACAGAAACAAATATAGGCTGGACAAGCTCACAGCTCCACAGTGCTATAGAAGCCGAGCATCAGGCAATGAAGCGGTAATTGATTTTGTTGGGGCAGTTACATGGGGAAAACCCTTTTCCGGCGGAAAAAGGGTTATTCCCCATACCCCTTTCCTAAAACCGCTGAATATTCTGTTGTTGGTGATAGTAATGTATTTTACATATATGTTAAGATGTGGTGACGGTTCCATATATACCGGTATCACTACAGATATGGAAAGACGTCTCATGGAGCATAAGAGCGGAAAGTCAAAGGCGGCAAAGTATACTCGTGTACATGATGTCTGCAAAGTTGCCGCACTATGGAAAAGCAGCGACCGTTCACGGGCTTCAAAGCTTGAATACAGGATAAAGAGTCTGTCAAAGCGGCAGAAAGAAAAGCTTGTTTGTGACGGAGACCTCAGTGTTATAAAAGATAAGATAAACGTAGAGGATTATGAAAGAATATCATTCGGAGAGTGAGAAGTTTTGGCAGGCGATATATATAATATCCTGAAAAAATACTATGGCTATTCAGGCTTCCGTAAGGGACAGGAGGATATAATAAATGCCATTCTGACGGGAAGAGATACAGTTGCAATAATGCCCACAGGTGCAGGAAAATCTATTTGCTATCAGATACCTGCCCTTGCAATGGACGGGATAACACTTGTCATTTCGCCGCTTATCTCACTAATGCAGGATCAGGTTCGTGCCCTTATCGCTATGGGAGTCCGCGCGGCTTTTCTGAACAGCTCACTGACTCCGAGACAGATGGAGCTTGCGACAGAAAATGCTAAAAAAGGAATTTACAAAATAATCTATGTTGCCCCTGAAAGACTTGAAACTCAGAGCTTCAGGGACTTTGCGCAGAACAGCAATATTTCAATTATAGCTGTAGATGAGTCGCATTGTATATCTCAGTGGGGACATGATTTCCGCCCAAGCTATACTCAGATATCCGGCTTTATTTCATCTCTTCCCCGCCGTCCTGTTGTTGCAGCATTTACAGCCACAGCTACCGAAAAGGTCCGCAGGGACATTGTGAGTAATCTCGGTCTGCGGTCACCCTTTGTTTTAACAAGGGGATTTGACAGAGAGAATTTGTACTTTGGTGCATATAAGCCTATGGATAAGCTCAGCTATACACTTGACTATGTAGAACAAAACAAGGAAAAGTCCGGTATTATTTACTGCGGAACGAGAAAGACCGTTGACGAGCTGACAAATTCTCTGAATGAACATGGTTATTCAGCCCTGCCCTATCATGCAGGTATGAGTGACTTTGACAGAACAAATAACCAGAATGAATTTATATATGACCGGGTGCCTATAATGGTAGCGACAACGGCGTTCGGCATGGGAATAGACAAGCCGAATGTAAGATATGTACTGCACTATAATATGCCGCAGAATATGGAGGAGTATTATCAGCAGGCAGGACGTGCGGGCCGTGACGGAGAACCTGCCGAGTGTATATTGCTGTACAGCGGTAGAGACGTAAAGCTGAATGAGTACCTGATAAAAAAGGGCGGAGACAATGATAGCCTATCAGAAGAGGAACGCGATATACTCATTGAAGAAGGTCTCGAGAAGTTGAAGCTGATGACGTTTTATTCAACCTCGTCCACAGTATGCCTGAGAAAAAGGATGCTGTCCTATTTCGGAGAGACATTTTCTCCTCCGTGTGATAATTGCAGTGTGTGCAAGGGCGACTCCGGAAGAATACGCATTGACAAACGTGTACATTCCGACAGCGGCAAGGAACTGCTTATTGATGAAGCACTTTTTGAAAGACTCCGTGTTTATAGAAAAAATGTTGCAGACCGTTCTTCCGTACCGGTATTTGTGGTGCTGAATGACACTACACTCAAACAGCTTGCGGCAATAAAACCGAGAAGTATAAAAGATCTAAGAAATATAAGCGGATTTGGTGAAGCGAAGATCGGCAAATATGGTCAGGGCTTTTTAGATGTAATAATACATTATGAGGATGAAGCGGATTTTTAAGTTGATTATACAAATGGTAAAATTATACTATTAGTAAAATGATTATGCTCTGAAAAATATATCCGATTTGTATATTATTAATAAAATATACAAATAGTAGAAATACTATAATAGAATTACTGAATGTATAATCTTAAACAAATATACGATTTGTATAATTATTGCAATAATGGATGTGTTAAGAATGAATAAAGAGATAAGAGAAAAGCTTGAATCCATGAGTGAGAAAAAATATTCAGAATTTTCAAGCAAGATCATTCCCGGTGCAAGGAATATTCTTGGGATAAGAACGCCCATTTTACGTGCCTATGCAAAGGAACTGTCAAAGCAATATGGCGAAGATGCGCTTGACAACAGTGACGATCATTATTATGAGGAGATACTTTTGCGGGGGATGATAATAGGCTATATAAAGCCGGAGATAGAAAAGCATTTAAAGTATATAAGCGATTATGTTCCCATGATAGATAACTGGGCGGTGTGTGATACATTTTGCAGTACATTGAAAATAGGCAAAAAGGATCATGCGCGTGTATTTGAGTTTTTACAGCCATACATTCATTCACAAAAGGAATTTGAACAGAGATTTGCAGCGGTTATGCTTCTGGACCATTTTATAAACGAAGAATACATAGACAGAACTCTTGAGCAGCTAAAAGTAATTAATACAGATAAATACTATTCTTCAATGGCTGTTGCATGGGCATTGGCAGAAGCCTATATAAAATACCCCGATAAAGCGGAGCCGTATATAAGAGGTAAGGTATTTGAAGCCCAGACTCATGACCGTGCTATAAGCAAGCTTTGCGATTCATATAGAGTAACAAAAGAGGACAAGGAAAGACTAAAAGCCTTGAAAATCAATATACAAAAAGTATAATATACAAAAAGTATAATTCAAAAAGCTATGAATACAAAGAGTATAATATACAGATAGTATAAGATATGTGAGGTGGTATCATGACAAGAGAGACAGCCCAAAAAAAGATAAAGGGTTTCCCCTATAAGCTCCAGGCAATTGCCAAAGAGGATATTGACAATCGTGCCTATATAACAACGGAATGTGTGCCTGTTTTCGAGATGGAACACGGGTATTATCAGATGACAGTCAATTATAAAATAAAACTTGAAGATGGTTACATATATGGAAAGGCGCTTAGTCTTGATGATTTTGTAAAGCTGCATGATGCTGCTGAACGTGGTGAGGTCTTTACAATTATGTATCTTGAGAAATCAAGGATAATTCTGGAGATAGAAGAACGTGATGACCAATAATTATCGATAGAATATACAAATAGTATAATATACTAATGGTATAATATCGATTTGTCCGGAAGCCAATGACCGTTTGCTGTCAGATGGTGAGCAAGGAATAGGGCTTATCGAAGATGGAACTCGTGAGATAATCTTAGATAAACACACCTTAAAGAACTCAACCGACGGTAGAATCCGTAAAAATCAACCTCCGGTTCGTTTTGAACTGCATTTATTCCTGATATACTTAAGTCATGAAAGGAGGTGCCCGATATGGATCAAATCAAAACAGGCAAGTTTATAGCATCCTGCCGGAAAGAACAAGGCATGACTCAGGCAGTCCTTGCAGAAAAGCTCGGAATAAGCAACCGGGCAGTATCAAAATGGGAAACTGGCAAGTCTTTGCCGGATTCCGGTATCATGCTGGAGCTGTGTGAACTTCTGAAGATCAACGTCAACGAGCTCCTGTCGGGCGAAAAAATCATGGCAGAAAAGTATGATAAACGTGCAGAAGATAATCTGATCGCAATGAGAAAGGAAATGGAAGATCAGAACAGGATGATGCTGAGAATGGAGTACTGGATCGCGTTTCCATCAGTCATTTCCGGACTTGTTATACTTTTTATAGCTTCGTTTGTAGAAATGTCTGTCTGGCTTCGGGCAGCATTTATAGTATTTGCTTTTGTAATGATTCTTGCAGTTGCATTTATTGCGGTACGCATTGAACAGAAAGCAGGGTTTTATGAGTGCAGAAAATGTCATCATAGGTATGTACCTACCTATTATCAAACAAATCTTGCGCCGCATATAGGCAGGACAAGATATATGAAATGTCCCGAATGCAAAAAAAGAAGCTGTCAGAAAAAAGTTCTGACAAAAGAAGCTCAGATTTCTACAAAAACATCTCATACAAATCATGGTGACCTGTAGTAATAAAATATACATAATGTATATCTTCCGAAAAATATACAAATTGCAATATTATACACATTGTATAAAAGCTAAAATAAATACAAAACGTAGATAATATACAAAAAGTATACATAATATAAAATATACAAATTGTAAAGAAGGAGGCAGAACAATGGAATACGTACTGGAAACAAACGGACTTACAAAGGAATATTCCAGAACAGCTGTGGTCAATGATGTTTCAATAAAAGTAAAGAAAGGCGAGATATACGGATTTGTAGGAAAAAACGGCGCAGGAAAAACGACCTTCATCCGTATGGTGCTGGGACTGACAAAAGCGACAAGGGGCAGCTGTATATTTTTTGGCGGTGAGGACAGGATAAAGGCGCAAAGAAAAATCGGAAGTCTGATAGAGGGTCCTGCTCTGTATAAGAACATGAGTGCAAGGAGAAATCTGGAGATCTACAGTACACTTCTGGGCACGGACACCAAAAACATAGATGAAATACTTGAAACTGTCGGATTGTCCGATACCGGAAAGAAACGTACAGCGGATTTTTCTCTGGGCATGAAGCAGCGTCTCGGTATCGCGATGGCATTGGTAGGTGATCCGGAATTTCTGATACTGGACGAGCCGATAAACGGACTTGACCCTAAGGGTATCGTTGAGATAAGAGAACTTCTTACAACTCTGAAAGACAAGGGTAAGACCATATTCATTTCCAGTCATATATTGGGCGAGCTTGAAAAAACAGCCACCTGTTACGGAATAATATCATCAGGCCGTCTGGTTGAGGAGATCAGCGCGGATGAGCTGAAGAAAAAATGCGGTAAAAGGACTGTCATAAAAGTCAACGATCCCGTGAAAGCCAAAGACATTATTTCCGGACTTCGGAAAACCGACAAGCTTGAGATCGAAGGTAAGCGCCTGTTCATATCCGGAGAAATACCGGACATAGGAGAACTTACGAACGCACTGTTCAAAGAGGGGATCGTCGTGTCCGGAATAAATGAGGACGACAACGGTATGGAAGATTACTTCATCAAAAAAATGGAGGAGGGTGTGTAATGGGACGACTGTTAAGATCTGATCTTATGAAGATGAAAAGCAGCCGTGCATTCTGGGTCTGCTGTATTGTATCACTGCTTTTAGGTGCGCTGATGTCGGTGCTGTACTATGTAGTGTGGATGAATCTTGGGGAGTCCATTGAAATGACAGAGCAGATGATGCTTAGTATGGGAATGCCTCAGGAGACTGTAAGCGATACGCTTTCGGTAGTGCCGAGCAATAATCTTTGGTCATATATAAACACCTGTCTTGCAGATACGAATGTGGTTTACATAATTGCGGTTCTTATAGGAGTGTTAGCAGCTTCTGAATATTCAATGGGTACATTCAGAAATACGCTTTCCAGAGGATTTTCAAGAACTCAGGTATATCTGTCAAAGTTTATTCTTTGTGTTATTGGCACACTTATAACACTGTTCGTATATGTACTTGGCGGAGCTGTTTCTGCTGTAATAATGTTTGGTTTTGGTTCGGATACAGAAGCAGGTCAGATGCTTTTGCAAATAGGGGCATATATATGTTTGTTTATAGCTATAGCTTCCTTCTATCTTATGATAGCCGTAATATCAAAAAAGACAGGTACAGCTATTGCACTGTCGATTATTATACCCATTGTTGTACAGTCAGCGGTCACACTTCTGTCTATGGCATTCAAGGATTTCGGACAGATATCACGTTATTGGCTTTTCAATACGGTAATGGCGACTCAGGGACTTTGCAGGGACGGAGAAGCATATATACCCTTTTTGGTTGCAGGAATATATATGATACTGTGTTGCACTTTAGGTCTGATAGTATTCAGAAAGCAGGAAATGAAATGACATCAGTCTCTGCATTATAAAATATAACAAATGCTGAAAAGCGGTGGAACTGTGAAAGAAATCTCAGTCCCACCGCTTATATTATTGGTAACTTTACTTGTTATGCAGTTTTATTGAAAAAGGAGAGCTGTAATTATATCTATAGATTTTTTAGCGGCAGCTTTGCTGAAAACAGCATATTCTACGGCGTCATCCTCTTCGCTCATGCTGTCTGATATAGAGCGAAGGACTGCGAAGGGAACATTATTGATACGGCAGACCTGACCGATACTTCCGCCCTCCATTTCACAGGCGATGGCACCGAAGCGTTCATTGAGAAGGGCACGTTTATCATTGCCGCTGATGAAGCAGTCTCCTGTTGCCACCGTACCGATGACATAGTTGTTCTCTCCTGTTTTTTCACAGGCTTCTGAAAGCTTATCCACAAGCTCCTTGCTGCATGGGATATAGGTTATTTTTTCATCAGGCAGATACAATTCTGCCGCAGGGTCACCGATAGCAGTAGTATCCATATCATGCTGAACTACGTTTTCAGCGATTACCACATAGCCGATATGAGTTTTTTTACAGGTACTCCCCCCTATTCCCGTATTGATTATCCTGTCCGGAGAATATCTGAGTATCATTGTCTGAGCGGCAACAGCGGCGTTGACCTTACCGATACCGCATTTTGCAACGACACAATCCTCAGTGCCGAGTTTACCGGTTGTGTATAAAGTTCCGCTTATAGTTTCGGAATGTTTGTCTGTCATACGTTCCAGTATGCCATTTACTTCAATATCCATTGCGCCGATAATTCCAGTCATTTTTTATGCTCCTTTAAATTTTATCGTACCATCATTATATCAGATAATTACCTTTCCGGCAACCCACCGCCGCCGCTTACAATTCGCGGTGCAAGGCTTGCACACCCGATTCGCGCTGATGAGTGATTTCGGCGTTCTATGTCTTTTTCAACACATACGTAATATCTGTTACAGAATTGTAGTTGACAAAGTGGGCTTTGGAGCTTATTATATAGTTAATATTCAGACACGATATAATTTATTGATATTAGTCGAATTATATTATTATTATGAAACGATTTGGGCCATGGGGTTCACTTAAATCTGAAAGTGTTGTTCTGTGCCCCACAGTGAAAACCGCCGGTAATTCAGAATACCTGAACTTGAAACAAGGGATTTTTAAGAGGTGATGTTTTATGAACGAAGTTCTCGATATTGTGTCTTTTGTTCTGAGGCTAAGTACGCCTGTTATGGCATTGATAATAATTACGGTCTGTTTTTTTTCGCTGAGACATGGCAGAAGAGAAAAAAGAGCGTTGATAGCACTGGACGATCCGGACAGAAACGTAAGATATCCGGTTTTGTACTGGGAAAATTCCATAGGCAGAAGCAGAGGGTCGGATATCAGAATATCGGATCCTACAGTCTCAAGAGATCACGCAGTGCTTTTGAGACGAGATGACGGTTGGTTTATTGCCGATACGGGTTCCAAAGCAGGAGTTCTTGTCAACGGAGAAAAAACCGAAGGACGTCATCCGGTATATGTCGGAGATAATATTTCCTTAGGTACTACAGTGCTTACCCTGAGGCGTGCGGACGATCCTACAGACGCCAACGACCGCAGGCGCACTACCCCCCCGAAGGTACATAAAACAGTACCTATCGGAGTTATTCTTTTTTTACTTACAATATATATGTCAATAATATCAGCTGAAGCCATGATAAATATGGGCAGCCTTGATATTCTTCCACATGCAGTGATCTTTGTGTGTGCCCTGTGGATACTTCCGCTGATCTCAAGATTTATATTTCAAAGAAAAAACTTTGAGCTTGAAGCGCTGGCGCTGTTTCTGTGCGGTTCCGGAATAATACTTAATGCTGTTCATGACCAGAGACAGGCATTTATCCAGCTTATTTCCACTATACTTGGATATTGTGTTTTCTGCTTTATGCTGTGGTTTATAGAGATACCTGACAAAGTTATGAAGTGGCGCATAACGATTTATATCCTGACAATAGGTTTGCTTGGGTCTACGCTTGTTCTTGGCAGTGCGCTGAACGGCGCTAAAAACTGGATAGTGCTGGGTCCTGTAATGGTACAGCCCTCAGAGTTTGCAAAGCTTGCGTATATATTTGTAGGCGCAGCTACACTGGATCAGCTGCAAACAAAGAAAAACCTTTTCGGATTTATTATAGTGACGGGTCTTTGTGTCATGCTTTTGTTTTTGATGAGTGACTTTGGTACGGCACTTATCTTCTTTGTAACATTTCTTTTAATAGCATTTATGCGTTCGGGAGATTTCAAGACGGTAATATTTGCTGTTACTGCGGCGGTGCTTGGACTTATGCTTATATTGTCCATAAAGCCATATATCGCAGACCGCTTTCAGGCATGGGGTCATGTATGGGAGTATGCAGACTCCACAGGATACCAGCAGGTGAACTCTTTTGTATACAGCGCCAGCGGAGGATTGTTTGGTGTAGGTCTTTCAAAGGGTTATCTGCAAAATCTGTTTGCATCGGAAAATGACCTTGTTTTTGGTCTTGTCAGTGAGGAAATGGGACTTATCATGGCTTTGCTCTTTGCAATAATAATAGGCGGCTTTATGATATATGCAAGGGCTGTGTCCACAAGAAGCAGATCTACATTTTACTCGATATCTGCTTGTGCGGCGGCGGGACTTCTTGTTTTTCAGGCAATGCTGAATATATTCGGAGTGACGGATATTCTTCCTCTTACGGGTGTTACATTGCCGTTCCTCAGCTACGGCGGTTCCAGTATGCTGTCATGTTGGGGACTGCTCGCCTTTATAAAAGCAGCCGATGAGCGTACATATTCCAACAGGAAGCTCAAAGCCGGAAAGATAACGTCTTACGCGCCGCAGACAGATGAAACTGATGATCACGACTTCGATGAAGACGACTATGAAGATGACGAAGAATATGTAGAGATATAAGCCTTTAGTGTGCTCTTTGAGAGGTGATGAAGGATGAGAAATGTTGAAAAAAGATCTGTAATGGTTTTTCTGTTGACTCTTGCATTTTTTGCAGGTCTTATATATCATACCGTAAATCTTGTAATGCACTCTGCGCAATGGGTATCAGCTCCGTACAATGCTCACATATCTGACAGTGAGGGTCTGGAATATGCAGGCAAGATATATGACAGGAACGGGGTCGTACTTGCCCAGACTATTGACAAAGAGCGTGTGTACAGCGACGATGAAGAGCTGAGAAGAGCTTGTCTGCACGTTGTAGGAGACGATTCCACAAATATAGCAACGGCAGTACAGACAGTTTATCGTTCTGAACTGACAGAATATAATTTTGTGTTTGGTCTTGGACTGCCCGAATCTATGAAGCAGGGAAACGATATAAAGCTGACCATTGACAGCGAGATGCAAAGAGCGGCACTGGAAGCTCTTGGCTATAACAAAGGAGCTATTGTTTTCTATAACTATAAAACGGGAGAAATTGTCTGCATGGTAAGCACGCCCACATATGATCCTGAAAATATTCCGGAGGATATTGAAACCAACGATGAATACGATGGCGCATATCTGAACCGTGTGCTGTCATCCGCATATACTCCCGGCTCGACGTTTAAGCTTATTACGGCAAGTGCCGCCCTGAATGAGCTTGATGACGCAGAGACAAGAAGCTATTATTGTACTGGCGAGGACGAAGTTGGCGGCCGTGAGATAACCTGTTTTGAGCCAAACGGAGAAGTAGACTTAAGGGAAGCACTGGCGCAGTCATGTAATGTATTCTTTGCTCAGCTTGCTTTAGATATTGGCGGAGACAAGATGACAAAGTATGCTGAAAAAGCGGGCTTCAATTCTACGCTGAAAATAGACGGCATTGAAACAGCGGAAAGCGTATATGACGTTTCAGGTGCAAGCGACAACGATCTTGCATGGTCAGGCGTGGGACAGTACACGGTTCTTGAAACTCCGATAAACATGGCGGTAATCTCGGCAGCCATAGCAAACGGCGGAACGCCTGTAATGCCGTATTTTATAGAAAGCATAGGCGGCAGCAAGAAAAACAGTACGACTTTAGGAGATCGTATGATGGATAAGGATACGGCAGACAAGCTGTATGAAATGATGGATCATACTGTAGAGGTCAACTACGGCAAATACTATTTCAGCAGTAAGTATGATGTATGTGCAAAGACCGGAACTGCTGAAATAGGAGACGGCGTAGCACACGCATGGGTAACGGGCTTCTGCAAGGACGAGGACTGTCCGCTTGCCTTTGCTGTAATAGTTGAGGGAGGCAACTCCGGCTATGGTGTAGCTATACCTGCCGCTACAAAAGTATTGGATGCGGCACCGACATTCTGATATAACGGAAGTAAAAGCAGAGTTAAATGCGAATATCATTGATATAGAATTCATGTGATGATTTGATCTCATAAATAAAACTAAAAAATCAACGCCCGACTTCATTACGAATGTCGGGCGTCATTTGTTGTGATATTATTTTTTCAAGGCTGTACCTTATAGTTATTGCCTGTGTTTTACTGTTATGCCAATGATGCTCCAAGCTTTTCGCAAGCAGCAACAGCCTCATCATCGGGGGCTTCATTAGCGATAACAAAATCTGCTGCAACATTTGCACCAAGTTCTTTTACTTCCTGGTCCCAGCTTCTCATCCATTCTCCATCGCCCCAACCATAGGAGCCGAAAAGAACTACCTTCTTACCGCTGAGCTTTCCCTTGATGCTTTCGTACATGGGAAGAAACTCGCCGTCCTCAAGCTCCTCTGCGCCCATAGCCGGACAACCAAGAGCTACTGCATCAAAATTATCGATCTGTTCTGCGTCAAAGCTGCCGGCGGTGAAAAGCTCCGCATCTGCACCTGCGTCCTTTGCGCCCTTCAGAACGGCGTTCGCCATAGCTTCGGTGTTGCCTGTTCCGCTCCAATAAATTACTGCTGCCTTACTCATATTACATTTTCCTTTCAATTAATGATATATTCTATAAGCTTTACGCTTTATAGCCTTAACATGATACTGCCATACGCTCTACACTATATCCCTTTGCTGCCAATGAACAGCAAAGCTCTGTACAACGCTTGTATTTTTCAAAGGTCGCCTGTGCTTTTTCTGCATCGCCGTAAACCTTCCAGCATCCCACACATTTACAGCACTGAGCTTTGTTTTTAATAAAACCGCAGACATCCTCAGGAGGATAACCTAAAAACAAACCTATCTCATGCGGAAAGTCCTCGCTCTCTTTGAGCCTTTTTATCAGCTGTGCCACACACAGATCTGCACTTCCGCAGCGGTAACCGAAGCTTTGCAGAAGGCTGTTTGCCTGTGTGTTCTTCAGATCTTTCTTCAGCTTTGACGGTCTGTAAAGATACAAGAGTACCTTGTTATTTTTATGCCGCAAAGGAATGATACGCAGTCCTTTAACGTAGAGACTGCGGTTCAGTCTTTTAAGAGTACAGCGTTCCTGTTCTTTGCTTTCAAAACTGCAAACAAACATATTTCCGGTTTTCAGTCCGATTATAGTGGGCGAACAGTGCCGTAATAATATTTCCTCTGACATAGCTCCTCACTCCTTTTTTCGATATAGCCATCAGCGAGCCTTTTCTGCACAAGGCAAGTAAACGCTCCACTGAGATATTCTGCAAAACCATATATATTTTAGGATAAACTTTCAATTTGCGTTTATACATCTTGCAAAGCACCGCATATTTCCTGTTTATTTATTCCCGCTGACAGTTTCCGCGCTCTTATTACTTTAAGATTAGACAAAGCTAACTGCTGCTTAAAAATTATCGGTCAGATAATTAAAGTTATCTAACCGATAATAGTTTAACATATTTAACTATGTTTTGTCAAGGATTTTTTAGAGGTTTCCCGATATTGTTTTTGCCTTTTTAATCTGCTTCTTTGAGCGCTTCTACCATATCTATCTTCTTGTTCTTTCCTGCAACCATCAGACCCACAAGCAGTGAAACACCGAAGGTCAGGAATATCGAAACGCAATATGTCAAAGGACCAAGCATAAGCTTCATTTCATATTCGCCCGCAAGACTAACAAGCAGCCATTCAAGGACGCCCACACCAGCCGGAAGACCGATAATAACTCCTATGACCGTAAGCCATAAATTCTGTGAGATCAGCAGACGACCAATCTGTTTATTCCGGAAACCGAGCACCTTCAATGTTGCAAGCTCACGGGAGCGTTCCACATAACTCATAATGCCGAGATTGTAAAGAACTACAATGCCGAGTACAGCTGCCGCTATAACGAGGATTATCACCATTCCGTCCATGATAGAAACAAAACTGTTAAAGGTATTCATAAGCTGCACCTTGTTCTGCTTGCCGGCAATCAGATCGGAAGAGGGAATATCGCCTGTTTTCATGTTTGTGTAGATATCTGTCGGAGTATGATCAATCCCCAGCTTATCAGCCAATGTATCAGACATTGTAACGCTTTCGGTCATGATCGAACGGTTATAGCCGATGACCTTTGCAGTATAAGTATCATTTGAGCCGTAAGGAGAAAATGTGATATTATCTCCGATATTTGCCTTATCCTTCAGCCTTAAGCAAAGATAAACTCCCTCATCACTCAGTTCTATACGGCGGTTGTCCTCGTTGATAACATTGTATATACTCTTCGGGTTGTGAACGATATCAAGGGTCACCGTATCGCCGTCAAGACTGATGCCCATGAGACTTTCCCAGTCGCCATCCAATTCGGAAGCGAGCTGCTTTGCTTTCTCGCTGTCCGCATTATCAGCAAGGCTGACCTTTGTTGCATAATTGGAGATATCTTTGTCAAGCAGATCAAGGAAACCCGACATTGTGTCGCGCATACCAAGACCGCCAACCATCAGCACCATACAGCCCACTATACCAAATAGTGTCATTGCTGAACGGCTTTTATGGCGGCTCAGGTCACGCAGGTTCCATTTTGTTCCAAAGCGCATTTTGTTCCATAGCTTTGTATGCTCAAGCAATGTTTTTCGCATTTTCTTTGGTGAGTAAGGACGGAGGGCTTCTGCTGCTGTTCCTCTGAGCTGACGGTGAACGGACAGAAAGCTTATAAGCGTCAGCAGAACTATTGTGCCGATCATAACGGGATAGCAGAAAAAGGGTGTTGCCGCTGTCCAGTCAGGCATATCAAAATAGGTTCCCATCATACCGTTTTCGCTCATTACTGATTTGCACACGAGATAGCCCAGTCCCATTCCGAAAGCCGTTCCGACAACTCCGATAAACAATCCGTATGAGGTATAATGCCGAAGTATCCGCCGGTCCTTGAAACCAAGTGCCTTCAGTGTTCCTATCTGAATTTTCTCTTTGGTTGCGATCCTGTGCATAGTCGTTACCATCGTCAGTATAGCAATAGCAAGAAACAGAACAGGAAGCACAGAGCCCATTGTCTTGCCTTCTTCCGATTCTCCCATAGCTTCTTTATATACTACATGATCTGTCTTTGGCGTTACCATAATTGTTTTTCCAAGAGCGTTCTTGACAGCATCCTCAAGCTCTTCCTTCTCCATACCGGACAGGATATTTACTTGTGCATAGATCTTGTTTTCCGCTTCGCTGACAGCATCGTCATTAACAAAAAACGCAGGCAGATCTTCGCTTATCATATTATCGATTTTTTCTTGTATTATCGAACGCAGCTTTTTGGGGGAGATATACGCATATCCGAATGAATTATAATCAGGCATCAGCTGATTTTTATCAGCAACACAGATCATGTGCTCACCAGATTTTATAAGACCGACAATTTTTCCGCTGATGTCAAGTCCCTGATATTCAAGAGTCAGTTCATCACCGATCTTATAATTATTAGCGGCAGCAAATTTATCTGAAAGCCAGAAGCCATCGCTGTTTTTGTCATAGTCCTCTCCGTCCATAACGACAAAAGTAGAGACGGTATAGTTTTCGCTGACATCAAGAGCAAGGGATTTGTTGCTCGTTCCTTTCAGATCAAGATTTACGGATAAAAATCTTGTCGCTGCTTCTACCCCTTTGATCCCGGCTATTTTTTCAAGATCGTCAGCAGTAAAGCCGTCCTGAGAATATAAACGATAATCTGCATAATTGGTATCAGCAAAGAATTGTGATGTATCATATTCAATGGTGTACCATTCCATATTGAAGCCCAGAAAAATACCTATGCCTAAGGTTATCATAATTATCATAGAGATAAACTGAGATTTATAACCCCATGCAGTACGAAATAATTTGCGTGTCAGCATTACCATTCCACCTCGTCTGCGCTCATGGGGTCATTCTGTTCCTCAATGGAGCGTATTTTACCGTTTTTTACACGGATAACAACATCAGCCATTTTTGCGATGCTTTGGTTATGCGTAACTATTACAATAGTCTTGCCGTAGCTTTTTGCCATTTTAAGAAGAAGCTTGAGCACCATGACACCGGTCTCTGAATCGAGAGCACCTGTTGGTTCGTCACAAAGGAGAATCTGAGGATTCTTGCACAGCGCTCTTGCAATGGAGACTCTCTGCTGTTCGCCGCCGGAAAGCTCGGACGGAAAATTGTTCAGATGGTCTGTAAGTTCTACTTCCTCGATCATCTGCTTGGCGTCAAGATGGTCCTTTGAAATTTCCGATACCAGTTCCACGTTTTCATAGACTGTCAGAGTGGGTATCAGGTTATAGAACTGAAAGACAAAGCCCACCGTTGACGCACGAAAATCCGCCAGTTCATCATTGCTGAGTCTGGATATATCCCTGTCATTTACGGTTATCGTGCCGCTTGTAGGGCTGTCCAGACCGCCCAGCATATTCAGAAGCGTACTTTTTCCCGCTCCGGACGGACCGAGTATTACAACAAATTTACTCTCATCAAGAGTAAAGCTGACCTTGTCGAGTGCTTTGAGTTCATGTTCTCCCGTTTTATACACTCTTGTTACGTTATCGAATTTTACGATCGACATTTCTGATCTCTCCTTTTTTCTTTTCGGCAAGCCGCTGAAGCCGCTTTACGATCGTTTGTTTCTGTCATCAGCTTTATCACCGCAAAGCATTACTTATTAAACAAGCCTTTCAGCGAAAAAACCTTTTTTTCATAAGGCTCTGTTTTCACATCAATAACCTTATACCCTGTTTTGTATATCTCATCACAAAGGGTATTTTCATCAAGCTGTTCTTCGCTGATGATCTCGGTCACGCCCTTACTATGTGACGAGCTAACCTTCTTTACTTTAAAATGCTGACGGACAACATCATTGACATGGCTTTCACACATCGAACACATCATCCCGTCGATTTTTACTGTTGTTCTGAACATTATACAGCCTCCTCTTTTTATTTATGCAGGTTCTGATCTGCTTTTGTATACATGACAGCTTCATTGATTTCAAAAATACAATGGTGCCGGTTGATTTACACCAATCATTATAATTAGATACGTCTAACTTGTCAAGGCTTTTTCAAAATAAATATAGCTATAAGCCTGTCTGGATCGGAAGTTCTGCTTTATACTAAAGCTTAATTCTGAAAGCCGTGCAGATCCTTTTCAGATCTGCACGGCTTTCGTAGCAAATTAATTCTTTATGTTCTGTTGTTGTTTCCGACTTCGGCAAGTTAAATTCCATTTGCGGCAAGCTTTAACAGATGGTTTATTTATAAGACATTCGTTAGCAGCATTCCGTTTTTTCCATGCAAATATAGATGATACTCTGGATGATGAGTTCGAGGGGATCCATTAGTATATGCCCTGTACGGTGACTTCGCCGGAGTTTACGGTCACCTCTCCGCTGTCGGTTTTTATTATAAGCTCACCTGTAGGTGTGATATCACAGGCCGTGCCGGTCAACTCTGTGTTACCGCGCTTTACGGATACCTGTCTGCCGATGGTGGCGCATAGGCTTTTGAAATTTTCAATATCGTCAATAGACAGGCTGACAAGAAATGAACTTATAACGCTGTCAAGCCGCTTTATAACTTCTGCTAAAAGATCGCTGCGGTTTATTTTTGTTCCGGTTTCCAGATAAAGCGAGGTCGATTTTTGCGATATCTCTTCAGGAAAAGAAACGTTGTTTACATTAATACCGATACCCGTTACAACATAATCTATACAGTCGCTCTGGGCTGCCATTTCTGTAAGTATACCGCAAAGCTTCTTATTGCCGATGATAATGTCGTTCGGCCACTTTATTCTTGCATCAAGACCTGTGAAGCTGCGTATTGCCAGACACACTGCGTATCCTGAGGCAAGGGTTATCGAGGAAATATCTCCCGGCGGCAGCTCCGGTCGTATAAGAAGGGAAAAGTATAATCCCCCGTCCGCTCCGGAGCTCCAGCTTCTGCCCAGCCGTCCCTTGCCAGCTATCTGTTCTTCCGCTGCGATAATGGTTCCGTCGTCTCTGCTTTTTTGGGCTATTCTTTTGGCTTCTTCGTTGGTAGAGTCTGTGCTGCGGAGAAGTATTATTTTGCTGCCGATGTATTGTGTGTCAAGCTGTGATGATATCCGATCGAAGTCAAGCAGGTCGGGAGAGTCTATAAGCTTGTAGCCTTTGTTGCGGACGGAATCTATTGTATAGCCTTCTGCTTTAAGGGTATTGATGTGTTTCCATACTGCACTGCGTGTTATTCCTAATCTTTCACTAAGTTCTTCTCCGGAGATATGATCTGACGTTTCTCGGAGCATAGCCAAAATCTTAGTTTTCATTTAAACCCACTTCCCATTAGTTACTATTGATATTATATCATCTATAGTTCGGGTATTCAATATAATTCGTTTATGCTCTGCGAAAATCAATTTTGCAGAGGCAGCTGCATGGGGAAAACCCCTTTCCTAAAACCGCTGAATTTCTTCTTTTTCGATAAGAGATTTCAATGTGTTAAAATATCAAGCATTCATACATTTGGATAAAAAAATAATTCCCGTGTTTTTGCCCCCAACTATGGAGAGATAAACAGTCAAAATAAAACGAACAGCCGGGTATATGATCCGACTGTTCGTATCTGTTTTTATCTGTTGTACATCTCGCCAAATGTAGTGTCGAGGGAAAGCACAGTGAGTTCCGTATCGGCAGCTGAAGCTATGTAATATATTGTTCCTACTGAATCATATCCGTAATCACTTATATTTGAACTGTCAAACTTATTGTATAATCCGTTGTAGTCAATCGCGTCCTGTATGGTAAGATATGCAGCTGCGTCCTTACATTCCTGAACAGATGAGCCTTTATCAGGAAGTTTGTACGAGCTGAGTTTGTTCAACTCATCCGAAGGAGTATCACTCGTCAGAACACCGGATACAACACTTGAGTAAAGTGTCTTTGCTGACGCATCAAGCTCTGATGCGTTGGATTGATTTGTAGATTCATTGGCGTTATTCACAATTCCTATTACAGCCGGTGCAGCTATTGTCGCACAGCCCGACATAGCGCTTGCCGAAGCTGTCATCATTCCTGCAAGAAGCAGGAGCATTATTCTTTTTTTCATAATACATTCCTCCATCTTCGCTTTATTATAAAACGCTTTCCCAGCACTGATCATGATCCTCTGAGTTCATTCAGCGTCATATCCAGTGTAAGAACGCCGTCGGGTTCACCCGTATATGTTCCTTTAAAATAAATGGAACCGTATTTTTTTTCATAAACATATTCGCTTATATTCATGCTGTTAAACTTTGATGTCATACCCTGATATGCTATGGCGTCGGCCACAGTAAGTGATCCTGCTATCTCTTTACGTTCTTCTATTGTAGCACCGGCACTCGGCAGCTTATAGCTACTCAGGTCATTCAATTCATCAGCGGGTGTGTCAGCATTAAGTACGCCTGATGCAACTTCAGCATAAAGCGTCTTGCAGGCAGAGGCGAGTTCCGTTGCATTAGCCTCTTTATCAGAATTGTTGGCATTTTTCATAATTCCTGCGGCAGAGTCAGCAATAGGGTTAGGCATACAGCCGGACATAGCTCCTGCTGAAGCCAATAATGTTAACGCCACCAATAAAACAGATATTCCTTTTTTCATTTCAAAAACTCCTTCCAATTTATCATGCTG
>CAMHOE010000016.1 GCA_946186665.1 uncultured Clostridia bacterium
TGATGTCGGGTATCACTTCATCAAACACCCAGCTTTCAAACTTTTCCGCTGCCGGAAGCTTGCTGTGGGTGATGAGCCGATAGAGGTTTCCTTCGGTTATGTACTTCTTCTGTACGATCTGAATTGCCGGAGTGCCATCCGCTTTGGTCCCTGTTTCTACCCCTACTGGGCGATTTACCCACCCGGGGGTCTTACAATGCTGAGCAATAGCTTTATGTGGATCTGCATACCCCAACATCTTTGCAACTTCTGTTGCCGGAAAATGTTCCTTTCCATTGATTAATACCACTTCCAACGGTCCGAACTCTCTGTTGTTGAATACCTTCGTGAGTTCTTCCATTTTACGCAACCCCCTTGCACATTTCGTCCACAGTGCTGTCCAGCACTTCGGCAAGTTTAAGAGCTACCGCTAATGATGGGATTTTCATTCCAGTTTCGATGTGTCCGATCATTGAAGTGGTTGTACCCACTTCTTTGGCAAGGTTTTCCTGTGTCATGTGCTTGTCATCACGCAGTTTTTTTACGCTTTCGCCTAATTTCATACGAATTCCTCCTTGTTCTTGCTTTATGACTATGGTATTATTTAATTTAGAGATACCATAGTCATATTATAATTCTGATTTTCGGAATTGTAAATAAAATAATTCCGATATTTAGAACTTATCTTATTTATACAAATTAAGGAGTTGTTTTTTGTGTTTTATGAACAATTTGAATGTTTGTGTAAGAAAAATAACACTACACCAACAAAATTTACCAAGGATACTCTAAAGTTAAGTTCTTCAAAAGTAACTGCATGGAAAAACGGATCAATTCCGAAATACGAAATTCTACAATTTATTGCTGATTACTTTAATGTAACTGTGGGATTTTTGTTTGATGGATTTAATAATTCCACTCAAACAGTGCAGGTGTTGTCTGATCCTAAAACATCAGACTTGGATGAGCGGCAACAAAAATTGATGGATAATTATGATAAACTTAATGAAGCAGGAAAGAACGAGCTTGTAGGATTGTCTGACATAATAGCCGGCAATCCTACATATTTAAAAGCGGACAGCGAAGATAATAAAAATGTTTCCTGATGATTGATAAACCTTGCGATCCGAAGGAGTAATGTACCTTTTTGTGCCTAAAACACCCATTTATATTGCTGAATAAGAAAAATATGCGTATAAATATACAATGTTATCGTATATTTATACGCCATGTTGAAAGCCTGTTGAAATCACAAAATTTTGTTAAAAAGCTCTGAAAGTCGCTGTTTATCCTAATTGCAACCAGTTGCGATTAAATTCAAATTAAGTTGCGATTGTTGCGATTAAATAAATCACATTTAGATTTAAATAAACAGCACTTAAAAACCGCAAAACCGCCGTTTAATCAACTTTTAAACATTCTTAAACATTTCGATGCTGAAAAATAGCCAAATTCAATATTAGTCACAAACTCATCAAAACAGCATAATTTTCTCTTGCAACCAAAAACAAAAAAACAGCCGGCTTTTCAAATCGTCACTAATTGTAACGCTTGAAAGTCGGCTGTTTATCCGTGTTTTCTTTGATTTGGTTGTTTTTATCGGTTCTTTTCGGTATCAGGTTGTCTTTTTGTTTTTACTTGAAAATCTACAATTGTGTATATTTTTGATGTACATTGTACAATTTCTTGTAACAAGAAAGGAGAACGATTGTTATGAAAAAGCGTAAACTAATGCGTAAGGTTTTTGCGGCAGCTTTAGCTGTAGCAATGGTCGGCGGTACGGCTGTTGCAACGCCCGTTGGCTCGATGATCGGCGCTAACATCACCGCAAGTGCCGCTTCATCTTCGCCGGTAGTTACTGTAGGCAACTATCAGTATATCCTCTACAGCGACAGCACAGCCAAAGTAGTTGGCTATACCGGCACAAAGGATCTTTCCACAACAAGCGTCGGTATGCCGTCTGTTATCTACTCAAAGGATATCGACACCACTTGGTCGTACAACGAGTATATCAGCAGCTACAACGTCACACAGATGCAGGCAAGTATATTCAGCGGCTGTAAGTTCAAACCCTGTCACTGCCAAGCAAACTACAGGCTATTACAGGAGGCTTTACCGGCGCTGAGATCGGCAGCTTCTTCATCGACAGCAGCAACACCTATTTCAGCAGTACTTACAGCGGAGGTGCATATGCTCTTTACAACAAGGGCAATACCACTCTTTATGCGTATCCGTCAAATCCGTCACTGTATGTCAGCGGCTTCGGCACTGCAACCAAAGGCTTCCCCTCTACTCTTACAAGGGTTGAAGATCAGGCTTTTGCAGGCAGCAAGCTCTATACAGTTACTCTTCCGTCTACAGTTACATATGCAGGCGACAGACTGTTCACAGGCTCCAGTATCACCTCTGTTACATTTGAGGGCAACGCTCCCACCTTCCGTTTCCTGCCAAGCTCCACAATACCGGATCACGGCACCTTTGAATGAGCTTCAAGCCTTTATAAGATAACGATCAAAGGCACGGGCGGAAACTATAACACCGATAGTTACGGCAACCTCTATAATAAGGACTTGACTAAGCTGATACTTGTTCCTCAGGGCAGAACTTCTGCTTTCAATGTAGCGTCTACCTGTACGGAGATCGGCGACTATGCGTTCTATCATTCCAACGCAAACGGTCCTGTTATTTACGATCAGGTAAAGACTATCAACACCTATGCTTTCAGCGGCGTAAAGTCAAACTTCAAGGTATATTGCCTGAAGGATACTCCCACCGAGACTTTCGTGAAGAACAAGAGCATCTCCTATACATACGCTTATGAGTACACCACAGCAAGCGACGGCGTAACTATAACAAAGTACAGCGGTCCGTACACCTCTCCCGGTGTGCCCACATCCATCAACGGCAAGAGCGTTATCGCTATAGGTGATGAAGCCTTCAAGGGCAATACATCTGTAACCTACGTTTATCTGTACAGCCCGATAAGCACAATCGGCAGCTCCGCTTTCTATGGCTGTACAAATCTGAAAAGAGTCACCATGCCAAGTGCAGTTACCCAGATAGGCGATCGTGCTTTCTATAACTGCTCAAGCATGGATACACTTTCTCTGCCGAGCAGTCTGCAAAAAATCGGCACCTATGCTTTCGGATACTGTTCATCACTGACAGATGTTACTATTCCGAACAGCGTAACACAGCTTAACTACGGTTCATTCTACGGATGTACTAACCTGACAAGCCTTAATATCGGTACAGGCCTTAAAAACATCGGTGCATACTCATTTGAGAACACCGGTCTTACTTCTCAGTATATTCCAAAGAATGTAACATTCATAGGTGATAATGCTTTCGGATATAAATACAGCAGCAACGCTCATACACTCAACTCTTCTTTTGAATATATCAGCGGCTATCCTGATACAGAAGCAGAGGTGTATGCTAATGATAATGACATCACCTTCAAGAGCTTTATCGAGTACAGTGTAAGCAACGGCAGTGTCACTATCGACAAGTACACCGGTTCAGACACCAGTGTAGTTATCCCGAGCACTATCGGCGGATACCCTGTAACAAAGATAAAGAGTTATGCCTTTAACGGCTCTAATGTCACAAGCGTGACACTTCCGAGCAGCATGACACAGATAGACGGCTACGCTTTCTACGGCGCAAGCAAGCTCAAGAGCATATACATCCCATCCAGCGTAACAAGTATCGGCAGCTATGCCTTTGAGTTCTGTACAAGCCTTACATCCATCAATATTCCGGCTACTGTCAAGAGTATCGGAAACGGCGCATTCTACGGCTGTACGTCTCTTTCAAGCCTGACGCTCAACAGCGGCTTACAGACCATCGGCAAGTATGCGTTTACAAACGTTGCTCTGACTTCTGTTACTGTTCCAAAGACTGTAACCACAATCAATGAGTACGCTTTTGCTTACAATTATGCAAACTCCACCTATACTGCTGTCAGCGGCTTCACTATGACAGGCTATGTTGACACAGCGGCAGAGACATACGCAAACAATAACACACACATAACCTTCAAGCCGCAGTATGAGACTCTCACCAACACATCTACTGTTGACAAGACTTCTATCACACTCGGCGGCACAGTAAAGGTTACCGCAGGCGCAACAGGCGGCAAGAAGCCTTATGAATTCGCTGTATACTACAAGAAGGGTTCAGGCTCTTATACAACGCTCCAGAGCTTCAGCTCCAACACAAGCGTTAACTTTACCCCCACATCCTCAGGTACATATACCATCATGGTTACAGCTTCTGATTACAGAAACGTAACGACCTCCAAGACCTTTACTGTTACAGTAACAGCACCTGAGCTTGTAAACAATTCTACTATCTCCGCAGCAACAGTCAATACCGGTGATAACATCACAGTTACCGGCAAGGCTACCGGCGGCGAGGGAAGCTATTCCTACAAGGTAACATACCAGAAGAAGGACGCGCTTTACTGGAATATCGTACAGTCCTACTCTTCAAACAACAGCGTTTCCTTCAGCATTGATACAGCAGGCGAATATACAGTTTGCGTTGATGTTACTGACGGCAATAGCACCGTAACTTCAAAGTACTTTGACGTAACAGTCAAAGAACCTCTTACAAATAACTCTACTATCTCTGCGACCACAGTAAAAGTCGGTGAAGAGATCACAGTTAATGCCGCAGCTTCCGGCGGTGAGGGCAGTTATACTTACTGTGCAGCATATGTTGACGAAGGTCAAAACTCTGTTGTTGTACAGAACTATACTTCTAACAATATAATCTCCTTCAGTATAAATAACGCCGGCGAATACACAGTTTATGTCATTGTCAAGGACAGCAACGGAAATGTTTCTGAAAAGTCCTTTGACATAACCGTTGAGCAGAAGGATGAGCTTGTAAACAACTCAGGTATGTCCTCAGACTCAATAACACTGGGCGATACTGTAACGCTTACAGGCGCAGCAGCAGGCGGCACAGCTCCTTATAAGTACGCTTACTATTACAAGAATTCCACAGACAGCAAATACACCACACTTAAGGGCTATTCCACCACAGACACGGTATCCTTCACTCCCACAGAGACAGGTACTTATTCTGTTGTTATTTACACAAAGGACAATGACGGTACAATAATGAAAAAGACCTTTAAGCTCACTGTTAAAAATGTTGCTCTCGTAAATAATTCTAAGCTTTCCGCAGACTCCATCAATCTTGGCGGCACCGTTACAATTACCGGTGAAGCAGCAGGCGGCACAGCTCCTTATAAGTACGCTTACTACTATAAGAAGTCGACCGACAGCAGCTACACAACAATTAAGGGCTTCTCCGAAACAAGCACAGTATCTCTTGAGCCAACAGAAGCAGGAAGCTACATTGTTGTTGTTAAGGTAAAGGACAATGCAGGCACTATTGCAAGAAGTGAATATACTCTTACAGTTGCAAACGCTGCCCTTGCAAACAACTCTGAGCTTTCTTCTGAAAAAATCGCTCTCGGCGGCACCGTTACTATAACCGGTGAAGCAGCAGGCGGTACAGCTCCTTATCAGTATGCTGTTTATTACAAGAATTCCACAGACAGCAAATTCAGCACACTGCAAACCTATTCAGCCGCAAATACAGTTACCTTCCAGCCCACAGAGACAGGAACATATTCTGTTGTTGTTTATGTAAAGGATAATAACGGCGCAACAGTAAAGAAAACAATGAAGCTCACTGTTGAAAACGCTCTTACAAACACCTCTGAGCTTTCTTCTGAAAAAATCGCTCTTGGCGGCACTGTTACAATAACAGGTAAAGCAACAGGCGGCACAGCTCCTTATCAGTATGCTGTTTATTACAAGAATTCCACAGACAGCAAATTCAGCACACTGCAAACCTATTCAGCTACAGATACAGTAACCTTCAAGCCCACAGCGACAGGAACATATTCTGTTGTTGTTTACGTAAAGGATAATGACGGCACAACAGTAAAGAAAACAATGAAGCTCACTGTAGAAGACGCTGCTCTTACAAACACCTCGAAGCTTGCTGCTGCATCTATCGCACTTGGCAGCTCCGTGAAAATCAAAGGTTCTGCAACAGGCGGCACAGCTCCTTACCAGTATGCTTTCTATTACAAGAATTCTACAGACAGCAAATTCACCACACTCAAGAGCTATTCTTCTACAGCTACAGTATCCTTCAAGCCCACAGCAGCAGGAACCTACTCTGTTGTTGTATACGTAAAGGACAATGACGGAACAATAGTAAAGAAAACACTTAAGCTCACAGTAACTGAATAACTCAGAAATCATGCGATAAGCTATCACAGTATAAAGCATGAGAAACCGCTTCCGGCACACACTGTCGGAAGCGGTTTTATTATCAATCAGTATTCATTTATATGTATGTTTTTCCCCTGCAAGCTGTTCTCATGCGAATAGCTTGCAGGGGGTGTTTATTGTTTATTGTTCTTTTTCTTTCCCGGCTGGAAGAATTTGATTGGTATCTCCGGAGTGCCGTCAACAGGCTCAAAGTCATCTGACATGATGTAGTCACGGATATACTTGTTTATGGCGAAGTTCCTTTTCATGTTCCTGAAATCAAAGTTTATTATATGCTGTCTCGATATAGAGTATATGTTGACAAGGTGGTACTTGCGTGCAAGGGCCTTGACCGCCTTCTTGTACTCGTCATAAGAACCGTTTTTCTCTAAATAGTTCCTGAGTACAAGAACTGCCCGGTACAGGTCGTGTATCTTCTGAGAGTCCATAGTTCCCATAATGCTGCCGATACGCTTTTCGTAGTAATACAGCTTCTTGCTGCACACCGCAAGTCGGTTTGCATTGTACATCAGACGGGAGCTTGTTGCAACATCTTCAAAGTACATATCCGGATAACGTATATCGTTGTCCTTGAAAAGAGATGCTTTGTACATTTTGTTCCACGCATAGCTCTGGAAGGTGATATCCCTTATCATCTTGTCCAGCGCAGGTTTTTTCTCAATAGCGCCGTTATCCAGCAGTACAGCGTGAGTGAATTTCATAGAACCGTTGAAGAACGAATACATGAAGTTACAGTACGACATCTCCGCATCGTATTTCTTACAAAGTCCGTACAGAGTTTTAAGATAGTCCCTGTGAACAAAGTCATCGCTGTCCACACAGGCAATGTACTCTCCCCTTGCACGTTCAATGCCGAAGTTTCGTGCATCGGACAGACCGCCGTTCTCCTTGTCAAAAAGAATGAACCTCTTGTCCCTTTTGCTGAAGGCTTCGGCTATCCTGCGGCTGTTGTCCGGAGAACCGTCATTTATCATCAGAACCTCAAAATCTTTGAAGCTCTGTCTGAGCAGCGACAAAAGGCATCGTCCGATATATCTTTCAACCTTGTATATTGGTACTATTACGCTTATCTTAGGAGCATCCTTCATGCTACCACCTCATTGATATCTTTTATTGTAGTGGTCAGTGATTAGTGGTCAGTGGTCAGTGTTAAGCCCAAAGTTCAATGCGAACCGAAGTTCACATTAAACCTACTATATTTCGTTTTCGCGAAACGAAAACGTACCACTATTATTCATTTTTCAGTTTTAAGTTTTCAGTATTCATTATTTCTATTTCCACTTTCCACTTTTCACATTCCACATTTTATATCACGCTTTGCTTACCTCTTCGGGTATAGCATCGTTTTCTTCTGCTTCCTGCGCTGCTTCTATTACTTCGACCACGGTTTTGTTTTTCTTTACACCTGCAAAGGGCAGAGCTATAACTATGGTTCCATAGTATGTAATAGTTCTCCAGAGAAGGATAGCAGATTTCATAGTCTGGGGGTCGAAGAAGCCGCTGAAGAATGTACTGAAGCAATATTCAGCTGCACCGGACGCACCCGGTATCGGCACAAGTGAGGATACCATAGTAACATATGACTGAGCGCACAGCATATCGAAAACATTGAAATCTCCGCCGAATGACATTGAAATACAATACGGCACAAGGAAGAAAGCCATCATCTGAATAAACGTAAGTACATAGGCTTCAATAACAAGCCCCTTGTTCTTTGTCAGTTCCTTGTTGCTCTCATGGAAGGTAGTGAGCTGAGCATCAAGCTTCTTTATCTTCTCATCAACATTTTTGAGTATATGCAGCTTTGCAAGCAGACGGAAAAGACCCGTCAGCAGGGATGTAGTTGACTTTTTGCTGAACGACGCTAAAAGCAGCGCGCATATCATAAATACCTGAGCCGAGAAGCCCAACACTGTAAGCATCCACATTGTAAAGTCAAGCTTCTCTGCAAAAAGCGGAAAGCGCAGCACCATAGAGATAACGCTGCACACAGTCAGTGTAAACTGCCACACAAGAAATTTCTGTATCAGCACAGAGGTAGCATTAGCTCCTTTTATACCCATCCTTGACATATAGAGTATCTGCATTGGCTGACCGCCTGTGGAGCTTGGGGTTATGGCGCAATAGAACTGTCCGACCATTGAAGCCACCAGAGCTTTTCTGAAGGTCATGCCCGGAGTAGTCTCTCTGACGAAAAGGTAAATGATAGTGGTATCGATACCCAGATTGAGAAAGTGCATAGCAAGCGCCATGATTATCCAGAAAACATTGATTTTCAATCCGCTGTTGAGCAGGTCGATAAAACCGTCCTCAGAAAAAATAAAATAGATTATAAGACCTATTGTAAAGCAAACTATAATAATATTGAATATCAATCCCCAAGGGACTTTAGACTTCTTTTTAACTTTATCGCTCATCTCATATTCTCCTCATAAAACGATCGTATTACACAACAAGGAAGCATACACCATAATTCACATAATGTATGCTTCCTTTTATCATATTGCTGAAATTCCAAAGCTGTTTACAAGAGCCTCTATCTTCTCCCCCTTAGCGCATATGGGGCAGTTATGAGGCTTATAGCTTTCAAAGTCTCCCAGATCGTTCGGGTCAAATACAGAATGAACCGGATGACCGTCACATTCATCTACCGTTGCAAATATCGCCGCAACTCCCTCTACCTTTCCGCCGTAATAATTCACTGCATCTATCGCAGCGAGCGCACTCTTGCCCGTCGTAACAGACGCTGCTACCACAAGAACGTGCTTGCCCGATATCATCGGTACAAGATTGTCACGGAATATCATCTGACCTCCGGATATATATTCCGGCGATATCACATAGATAGTCTGATGTGCGTTCATATTGACATAATCATCTTTAGTCAGTTCATTTGCTATACAGGTACCGATCACTTCCATACCGTCAATACAAAGAATGGTATCAACAATGGTAGTCATACTGTAATAGCCCACAAGCTCCTTTGCTACAGCCTTAGACTCTGACAGACGCATTTTCTGTGTTGTAACATCTATATAGTAGTTGGTATGGCTGTGCATAGTCGCAAAATGTCCTTTTTGCACACGAAGGAACACATCCTGATTTTTTGTTCTTATCTTGAACTCCTTTGCCAAGTTTAATCACCTCTATCGGGAAACAAAGTGTCTCCCTACAAATAGTATTTATTATATAGAATATTTTACTACATTTTGAACAAAAAATCAATATTATTTCCAAAACAATAACACAAAATATTATAAACTCATAAGCCTGCATCATTCAACGGAAATTCTTACCGGAATAAGCAGAGCCATTTCCGGTAGTCAGATACCGAAAAGCTTTGTATTATTCTTCTTCATTCAGATACGGCTCACAGTCATCAATGTTTTCCGTAAAGTTGCTCTTTGACCAGTTGATATCACGTTTTATGATCTTTGCAGGGTTACCGGCAGCAACACAATGATCCGGCAGCGTACCCTTGAACACACCATATGCTCCGATAATACAGCAGTTTCCGATCTTAGAACCTCCCAGAACGACCGCTCCCCATCCGAGCCACACATGACGTCCTATCTCAACTACGGACTTCGGATCATCAGGCGCATAGTTATTTGTGCGCTTGCCGGTGACCATATCGAATATTGCGTGTCCGTCACCGGAACGGAGCCTTATCTCTCTGGACATCATAGTGTGGTCGCCAACTATTATCTTCGTGTCCCTGCTGCACGTAACAGAGTAATCCTCCATTATCACAACGTCATTTCCTATTGAGATCTCAGTGTTAAGAGAGAGAAGAAACTCACCTTTCAGAAGCTTACAGCCTTCGCCGATAGTAAGCTTGCTGTTGCCCTTCCACACACTGATTTTTGCGCCCGAAGCGCACGTCGTACCCTTGCCGATTATGACCTGACTGTTGAAGACATAGCTTGCGATAGTAATTTCAAAGCCGCAGTTATTGACAACTTTATTGCCGTATCCGTCCTCATAGCTCACATCCTTAGGTCCAAGCACGACTCTTTTACGTTCAACGAACATACAATCCTTAAAGTCGCGGTAGCCCAGGCGCTTCATTTTTTTTCTCAGATTATCAGTCGGTGACAGAAGAATTACAATGTAATACTCGTCCGACTTATTATTGATATCATCGATAAGGCGGACCTTATCACTCACTTTTTCTTTTAAAGCGGTAAGATTGAACGCCGGCTTCATATCCTGATATTCCTTAAAGACAGCCTCAAAGCTGGCTTGACTGCCATAGAATACTATTTTCCTGTCGCCTGCACTTTCTCTGATTCTCTCACAGATATATCTATAATACGCAGTATTCTGACTTTCCATAAAGCACACTCCTTACGATTAATTATTCAGCACAATTTATTATCATCATTCCCGTATCAGCAAGCCGTCAACAGTTCAATGATACTGCAATTATATCACATAGTCACAGCAAAAGGCAATATAGATTATCAATATATCCACAGAAATCAATTATTTCGGGACAGCCCCTTTTTAACAAAAGCGACAGCTCATCCGGACACGGACAAACTGTCGCTTTTTGTTAATCTATTTCATTCAGATAAGGCTCACACTGATCCAGACTGTAAGCAAAGTTGCTTGAAGACCAGTTGATATCACGCTTAATGATTTTTGCAGGATTGCCTGCGGCAATACAATGTCCCGGCATAGATCCCTTGAACACACCGAACGCGCCTATGATACAGCAGTCTCCGATCTCAGAACCACCCAGAACAGACGCTCCCCATCCGAGCCACACATGGCGTCCGATATTAACTATTGACTTCGGGTCTTCGGGCGAATAATCATTTATACGCCTGCCGCTTTTCATATCAAATATAGCGTGTCCGTCACCCGAACGGATCTTTATGTAGTCTGAGAACATACAGTGATCACCGATGAAAACCCTTGTTCCTTTACTGCATATGATCTCATAACCATCCATAATTATCGTATCGCTTCCCAATGATATCTCGCAATCCATAGTACAAAACAGCAGACCCCTGCGCAATCTGCAATTATCTCCGATAGTCACCTTATTGGTGCCCTTCCACAAATGTATCTTTGCTCCCGGTTTACAAATAGTGCCTTCTCCAATGGTCACCTCGCTGTTAAAAGCATACTTTGAAATTTCTATTATGAAGCCGCAATTATTGGTCACTTTATTGCCATATCCATCCTCATAGTTCTTTACTTTGGAGTTCAGTACGACATCCTTACGCTGAACGAACATACAGTCCTTAAAGTCACGATAGCCATAGAGTCTCAGCTTTTTCCTGAGCTTAGGACTTGGCTCCAGAAGAACAACAACATAGTATTTATCAGATTTTTTGTTGATATCATCAAACAAACGGGTCTCATCATTTACCTTTTCCTTCAATGCTGTAACATGGAAAGCCGGCTTCAGGTTCCGGCTCTCTTTTAAGACTTCATTAAAATCACTCATATTTCCATAGAAAACAATTTCCCTTCCGCGTGAATACTCACTGATTTTTTCACAAATACATCTGTAATACTCAGCCTTCTGACTATCCATAAAGCACGCTCCTTTTCACATCCGGTGTTTGTCATATATCACTTATACCTGCTTTTGTACGAAATACTCGTCAGTAATTCATCAATGTTCAAATTATATCACATCTTTGCAACAGGGTTCAATAGTCAATGTAAATATATTTCTCCACTTAAATTTCAGCATTTATATACATTTTCACTTAGATGATATCTCACTGTTATCCACTTTCTATATTTTTTCAAATTAATACTATATCCGATAAACAAGTAGATAAGAAGCAATAATTTAATTGGCAAAGTCCTGTCATTAACTTAAAGTCTTTTCGTGCTGCCTTGCGGCAGCAGAGGTACTTCGTTATGACCGCTACAAGGGGAAGCCCTCTTCCAGGGCTTCCCCTCTTCAAAAACAGTCCACAGGACTGTTTTTGAATTCACCCCATTCCGAGGGATTAAAAAGGGGATTTCGCCGTCTGCGGACGGCGACCAGGGGCTCTGCCCCATGGACCCCGCAGCCTTTGAAAAGGCTGGCGAAACTTTATTTTTTCTACTCTTTTTTAGATATTATTATAAGCTATGCAGTCTGTTTTCGTGATAAAAAAAGCCGCCATATCTCAGACTTTAAAGTCTGCTTGATATGGCGGCACAATATTTCATTTTTTACTGCCTGAGCGTTCTTATTCAATGCTTTTCAGTGACTCTACCATACTTATCTTGTTCATCTTGAAGTACATCAGGAAATTCACAAGAAGCGAAAACAGAAGTGTCATTACAAAGCCTAAAAGATACGTCAGCCAAGATATCTCCTTCGGGAACATTACATTGTCCATTTGTATGGATTCGATTACAAACGTAAGGAAAATGTTTCCTAAAAACAAGCCTGCAAAGGCTCCCAAAACCGTGAGGACTATTCCCTCTCTGTATATGAAGTTCGCCGTTTCCAGCTCATAGAAGCCCAATACTTTTATTGTGGCTATCTCACGGACTCTTTCGGCTATGTTTATATTTGTAAGGTTATACAGCACAACCACTGCAAGAAGTCCTGCACACAGAATTACAACAAACACTATAGCATTGAGCGAATCCAGCATATCAAGTATTGTATTGACTGAATCCGACACTGACGACACCGTTACGATATCATCATTTTTCATATATTCATTGGCTATGTCATGCTCAGCGTCCTTGTTCTCTTCCGTCAGCTTTGTAAATACAATGCCGTACTTTGCTTCCTTGCCGGTCATATTGCGGTAGTATCCGGGCGTCATGTAGATGAAGTTGCTGGCATAGTTTTCTGTAAGGGCTGTTATTTTGCAGGTGTAGGTTTTTTCATTCATCTTTATATCAATGCTGTCTCCCACACCAACATTGAACACCATACCCATTCTTTCATTTATTATTATACCATCGTCACTCAGCTCATACCCCTCATGGCTCTCCCTGTCACGAAGTACAAAAATCTTTTTGAAGGCGTCCATATCTTCTGCTACTATAGTCCTTGCAGTCAGGGTCTTGCTGCTTTTCGGAGTGGTAAGCTCTGTTACATCCATAGTTGACAGAAGCGATACGTCAAAACGGTCGTCCCTGCGGAACTGCGACATGATATAAGCTTTGTCATCGGCTGTACCCTCTTCTGAAAGAGCGTATATCTGGTCATAGCTTGATATCTGCACAAACTGCTTGTCGGCTATACCGGTAATAGAGTCCCTGAGTCCAAAGCCTGCAATAACAAGAGCCGTACAGCCTGCCACACCTATTACCGTCATAAAGAACCTTGCCTTGTAGCGGAACAGATTTCTCGCAGTCACCTTTGAGGTAAAGTTAAGATGTCCCCAGAGAGGACGTATGTACTCAAGGAAAATACGCTTTCCGGGCTTTGGCGCCTTCGGTCTCATAAGAGTTGCAGGCGCTATCCTCAGGTCACGGAAGCAGGCGGCAAATGACACTATGCTTATACATATAACTGCCACAACGGAAGATACAATAACTATCTCCCAGTTTATCACAAGCACTGTTGCAGGAAGAATGTACATGATACCGTATGTCATAACAATTATGTACGGCAGTGTAAGCACTCCCAGAGCCGAGCCTGCAACACTTCCCAATGCAGCCGCTGCCGCTGAGTACACAAAGTACTTCATGGCAATAGCCGAATTTGAATAGCCCAGTGCTTTCAGCGTACCTGTTTCTGTGCGTCTCTCCTCCACCATCCTGGTCATTGTGGTAAAGCACACAAGAGCAGCTACCAGCAAAAAGAACGCCGGAAATACATTCGCTATACTGTCCACACGGTTAGCGTCCTCTACAAGACCGGAATATCCGGGGTTATCATCACGGTCATAGACATACCACTCGGCATTTTCCAAAAGCTCAATGGTGTCCTCTGCATCCCTCAGCTGCTTTTCAGCGTCAGTCAGCTTTACATGGGCTTCATATTTTCCGACAGCAAGCTTTTCTCTTGACTCTTTCAGAGTCTGCATTCCTATCAGCTTCTGCTTTTCAAGCTCCGCCCTGCCGTCAGACAGTTCCTTTTCGCCGTCAGTTATCTTCGACTGGGCAGACTGCATATCAAACATTCCGGTAGTCATCGCCGTGTCATATTCAAGCTTTGCTATATCAAGCTGTATCTGCGCATTGTCAAGCTGAGTTTTTGCGGCGCTGAGCTGAAGCGCTCCATCTGTTTTCTGAGTCTGGAACTCTGTCTGAGCATCTTCAAGGGCTGTTTTTGCAGCGTTGAGCTGTTCCTCGCCCTCCGAGAGAAGCTTCATGCCCTCGTCATACTGCTGCTGATATTCGTTAAGCTTTGTACGGTACTCATCAAGCTTATCCTGAAGCGGCTGCATCTCAGTCTGTCCGTCCGCTTCTATAGTTATTCCGACGTTCAGCTCGTCAAGTCTCTGCTGTGTTTTTTCGATACCTTCGTTACATATGTCTATTGCAGATTTCAGAAGAGAAAGCTTTGTTTCAGCCTGAGGCTTTGTGGAACCGTAGAATATCTGATACTGGGTGTTGAACTCTGTCTGCGCACTGTTCAGCTTCTTTTCGGCTTCATCTATCTTTGTATCATATTCAGCCTTTGCGGAATTATACTTTGTCAGACCATCGGCATATTCATTCTGCGCATCTGTAAGCTTCTGCTTTGCAGTCTCGATACCTGTCTTGTATTCCTCCTGACCATCAGTCAGCTTTTCCTTAGCGTCCGCTAACTCCTTTTCACCGTCATCAAGCTTTTTCTGAGCTTCGGCTATCTTTTCATAAAACTCGCTTTCGCCGTCACTGAGCTTTTTTTCGCCGTCACTTATCTTGTCAAGAGCTTCCTTCTTTCCGTCCTCGTATTCCTTGCGGGCGTCAGCAAGCTCCTTTTGCGCATCCGACAGTGTGGTGGAATTGAACCTGTCGATACAGCTATAGGAAATATCCTCAAACTCACTTTTCTGGTCATCCACCATGTCCTTGTATTCATCAGAAAAATCCGACACTCCAGCCGATGAAGCCTTTGTCCGGACATACACCGCTGTATATCTTTCCATAGCAAATTCATCAGACGGAAGCATCATATAATATGTGATAGAACCGTCGCCGATATTTGTATTGCCCCTTTGATACGTAAGATACATAGGGCAGTCAATAACTCCGACTATCTTATACTCCAGATGCTTTACATACTCTGTGGTATCTCTTTTTTCCACCTTTGGCTCGATGCTGAGGGTATCGCCTATCTTATATCCCGACATTTTCAGGTAATAGTTTTCGATAGCACATTCTCCCTCTTTTGTGGGCAGTCTGCCGTCCACTATCATCGGTTCATTTATTAAAACAGAATTTGTATCGGTTTTTTCCGGAGCAGAATACACCCTGACAGCAAAGTCATTTCCGCCCTGCTTCACAAGCAGATCTGACATATAGCCCGGCATGACCTCTTCAACGCAGTCAAGCTTTGAAATTTCTGCGATATCCTCATCATCAAATCCTACCGTAGACATGAGCCTTATATCCATAAGATGATTGTCACTGAAATACTCCTGTGCAGTTTTTAGCATACTGGGCAGAACGGATTTAAGTCCCGCAAAGAAACCGACGCTTATTCCGATAATAGCAAATATCGAAATAAATCTGGACTTCGTTTTCCAAATCTCCCTCAGAATATTCTTCCTTAAAGCGCCCTTTGCTTTTTTGTTTTTACCCCCATTTTTATCCTTCAATAATCCCCCTCACCTCCGGAACGAAATATAATGGAATTAATGAATACTGAAAACTTAAAACTGAAAAATGAATAATAGTGGTACGTTTTGCTAAAGCAAAACGAATTATAGTAAGTTTTCCTGTACTCAGCTTTACTCCAAGCCGCAGGTTCCGTACGCAGACCCCTCCGGCACATCAGCCGACTCCCCTTTCATGGGAGACTTTGAGCTTTGGGCTTTGGGCTTTGAGCTTTGAGCTTTCCATTACACATTGCTAATTGCACATTTTACATTATACATCATTCCGGCTGATTTAACAACTGTTGTATTTCGGGAAATGGCGCGAGACTGCGTTTAAGGATACCGTTCATGTATGCAATGGCTGTACCGTAGTTCGTGATGGGCACTCCTTCGTCCTCTGCGCATTTAAGACGATACTGCATTTCACGTTCATTCAGCATACAGCCGCCGCAGTGTATTATCATACTGTATTTTTTAAGCTCCTCAGAAAATTCCGTTCCTGATGTCCATACAAAATCTATATCCTTGCCTGTGTATTTTTTTATCAGCTTCGGGAGCTTTACAGTGCCGATATCATCACACTGGCGGTGATGAGTACAGCCCTCCGAAATAAGCACCTTGTCTCCGTCATTGAGTCTGTCAAGTGCTGTGACTCCCGATACCGCAAGACGCAGATTTCCCTTGTAGTTTGCAAAGAGAATAGAAAATGATGTGAGCATAATATCCTCAGGGGTCAGCCTGCTTACCTCTGCAAACGCCTGACTGTCGGTTATCACAAGACGGGGCTTTTCTTTAAGTGAGCTTAAGGTTCTTTCAAGCTCCGTTGTCTGAGTCACCATACAGACTGCATGAGCGTCAAGTATATCCCTTATGGTCTGCTGCTGCGGAAGTATAAGCCTGCCCTTTGGCGCAGCGCTGTCAATAGGCGCAACAAGGACAACAACATCCTTTTCGCTGAGCATATGGGATACGATATGCTTATCATTCTGTATATCCTTTGCCTGCCTTGCGATAAGCTCTTTAAGCTCATGAATATTCTCGCCTGTTTTTGCGCTGACACATATCTCGTTTTCAGACACAGCCGCATGACTGCTTATATCCGTCTTGTTATAGGCAATTACATATGGGATATTCTTTTTCACTATTTTTTCCAGCAATGCCTTATCCTCATCTGTAATGCCCTTGACAGCGTCCACAACAAGAATGGCAACATCTGTTTTATTCAGCACCTGATAGCTCTTTTTTACCCTGAGTCCTCCAAGCTCGCCTTCGTCATCTATGCCCGGTGTGTCGATTATCACAACAGGACCCAAAGGCAAAAGCTCCATAGCTTTAAGTACAGGGTCGGTGGTAGTACCGAGAACATCAGACACTATGGCAAGCTCCTGCCCTGTTACTGCGTTTACAACACTGGATTTTCCTGCATTTCTTTTTCCGAAAAACGCAAGATGAATTCTGTCTGCACTGGGCGTACTATTCAAGCTCATTATAATCCTCCCCCTATATAAAATTAGTGAATAGTGAATAGTTGTGGTGCGTTTTCGCTTAAGCGAAAACGAATTATAGTAAGTGTTGTAAAGAATTACAACTGCATCCGCCGAGTGGAAACCTCTCCGTCATTAATTCACTCCTTGAATTAACAGCGCAGTTCTGTGTGAACCAAAGCCTCCACTGAAAGAGGAGGCTTTGGCTTTGATCTTTGAGCTTTGATCTTTGAACTTTCCACTAACCACTAACCACTAACCACTAATCACTAAAATCAGAACCTGAAATCTCTCTTGCCCTGTTCCTTGATTTCTTTAAGGTAGTCCATGGCACGCTGACGGCGTTTTTCATCGGGAACATTAAGTATCTCACGGGCAATAAGCTTCTCGCCTATTTCCTTTGTCTCCTCAGATGCGTAGTCCGTCAGGAATTCCTGAAGGGTCATAAGCGCGTTCGGGTGACAGCAGTTCTGTATCTGTCCCACCTTGCACAGTGCCATAAAGCGGTCGCCGGTCCTGCCCTCACGATAACAGGCAGTACAGAATGAAGGAATGTAGCCAAGCTTCATCAGCCATCTTACGACCTCGTCCAGTGTGCGCTGGTCGGAAACATCAAACTGTTCCGTATCGTGAGGTCTTTCATCAGCGCTGTAGCCTGCATATCCGCCTACGGAAGTTCTTGAACCGCCGGATATCTGGGACACGCCCAGTCCTATCACCTTGTCACGGCACTCTTCGCTTTCTCTTGTGGATATTATCATACCTGTATATGGTACTGCTATTCTGATACAGGCGATTATCTTTGCAAAGGTATCGTCATCAATACCGTTGTCAAAAACACTGGGGTCAATGTCTGACGCACGTTTTATTCTCGGTATGCTTATGGTATGGGGACCTACTCCATGAACTGCTTCAAGATGCTCTGCGTGCATGAGTATGCCTGCAAACTCGTATTTGTACATTTCCAGTCCGAAAAGCACACCCAGACCCACATCATCAATTCCGCCTTCCATAGCTCTGTCCATAGCTTCTGTATGATAAGCATAATTGTGCTTTGGTCCTGCGGGATGAAGAGCTTCATAGCTTTCCTTATGATATGTCTCCTGAAACAGTATATATGTTCCGATACCGGCTTCTTTGAGCTTTCTGTAGTTTTCTACGGTGGTAGCGGCTATATTTACATTGACTCTGCGTATCGCACCGTTTTTGTGCTTTATGGAATATATGGTCTTGATACATTCCAGAATATATTCTATGGGATTATTTACAGGGTCCTCGCCGCTTTCTATGGCAAGACGCTTATGTCCCATATCCTGCAAAGCTATGACTTCCTCACGGACCTCATCCTGAGTGAGCTTCTTTCTGGGTATCTCCTTGTTCTGGTAGTGATACGGACAGTATACGCATTTATTCACACAGTAGTTTGAAAGATACAGCGGCGCAAACATTACTATTCTGTTGCCGTAGAAGGCTTCCTTTATCTCTCGTGCCAGTGAGTACATTTTCTCGTTCAGCTCGGGGATATCGCACGCTAAAAGCACACTCGCTTCCCTGTGGGAAAGACCTGCACATTCAACGCCTCTGCCTGTCTTTTTAGGCTTTGCCTTTTCAAGTATCTGCTCGATAAGCTCAACATTGTGCTTGTTTTTCTCGGCATATTCAAGAGTTTCCAGTATTTCCTCGTGGTTTATAAATTCCTCCGCTTTAAGCGATTTCGGGTCATAATTCATTTTGTTTTTCCTCCGTTATGATATACAGCGGTCAAGATTCTTTATACTATTAAACGATAAACAAGTAGATAAGAAAATATAAAGGTTAGGGCAAAGCTCCAATGTCATTTACTTAAGTTTTTCGTGCTGCCTTACGGCAGCGGGGAGTTTCGTTATAACCGCTACAAAGGGAAGCCCTCTTCAAAAACAGTCCACAGGACTGTTTTTGAATTCACCCCATTCCGAGGGATTAAAAAAGGGGATTTCGCCGTACCCCAATGGCACTTCCTACGGGCGCCCACGTCCCCCGCAGCCTTTGAAAAGACAGGCGAAACTTTATATTTCTTACACTTTTTTTTCGATATTAGTTTTACTATAATCGTTTTCACTTCAGTGAAAACGCACCGCCATTATTCATTTTTAAGTTTTAAGTTTTCAGTATTCATTAATACTTCGCATGGTCTCCTCTGTTTACAACGACATTGTAGCCTATTGATTTCATGCGCAGCTGCAAACAGTTTTTACATTCGGCTGCTTCGTCTCCGGTGCATATTTTGTTGTCATAGATCATATATTTTTTCCTTACGGCAACAGGCGATAAATTCGGCATTACAACATTTGCGCCTGCAAGTATCCCTTTTTCTCTTCCAAGGGGATGTATAGTGCCAAGCGCTGTTGTTGACGGCAGCAGAACATCGGGAAGTGTAAGTCTGATAAGTCCCAGCATGAACAGCGTCTGCTCCAGAGTGCCGCTTGCTTTATCCGCAAAGGGTGTGTCATGCTGAGGGATAAAGGGTCCTATACCCACCATATGCGGTTCAAGCTCCTTTATAAAAAGCATATCCTCTGCAAGGTTCTGCGCAGTCTGGAAGGGCGAACCCACCATAAATCCGCAGCCTGTCTGATAGCCTATTTTTTTCAGGTCCATGAGACAGCGCTTGCGGTTTTCGGGAGACATATTCTCAGGGTGAAGCTTTCTGTAATGGGAATTATCCGCCGTTTCGTGCCGCAAAAGATATCTGTCAGCACCTGCGTCGAAATAAGCCTTATATTCGCCATAGCTTTTCTCACCCACCGAAAGAGTAAGCGCACAGTCGGGATAAGCTGCTTTTATCTCCCTGATGATCTCAATAAGTCTGTCCGCTGTAAAATACGGGTCCTCTCCCCCTTGCAGTACAAAGGTACGAAAACCAAGCTCGTGACCGGTCTTGCAGCATTCCAGTATCTCAGACTTGCTCAGCCTGTAACGCTGAGCATTTTTATTTCCGCAGCGGATACCGCAGTACAGACAGTCGTTTTTGCAGTAGTTTGTAAACTCGATAAGTCCCCTGACAAAAACATCCTTGCCATAGTATTTTTCCCTGATACGTCTTGATTTCTCAAAAAGATACTCAGACACCTGCGGTGTGAAGCTTTCTATAAGGTACGCATATTCATCCTTTGAAAGCACCGATTTTTCCTCAAGCTTATCTATAAGGCTGAGGAGTTCAGTATTATTATCATGTTCTGTCATAGTTACGCCTTTGAACAGACTACCTTAGAGCTTATGCCGTCAAGCTGTCCTATCTTTCCTGAAAGCGTATTGATCACATCAACAGGCGCATCGAGGGCAATACTAATGACATTGACATTTTTCTTCTGATAGGGTATACCCATCCTGCCGATTATATAGTTTCCGTAGCTGTGGAGAAGCTCATTCAGCTTATCGGTCGACTCCACATTTTCAACGATTATGCCAATGATAGACACTCTTTCTTCCATAAATAAAAACCTCTTTTCAAAAATAGTTTAGCAAAAAAATGCGTGCCGAAAGGCACGCACAGAAACATTCAGCAATATTTCCGTTCACACCTTCCGCATCAGAAATTCTTTTGCGTCAGACAAACGTATTATTCACATTCTGCATTCAGATCATTCAGCACGAAGCTTCAGACAGAAGCGGCAGTCTGCTGCTGTTCCATTATAGCACATTGTTAAAAAATTTTCAACTAATATATTAATTGATTTTTTATTTATGGTAGTGTAAAATAGGTATGTAAAATCAGCTTAAAGTTCAAAGACTGAAGCCTCCCCTTTAGGGGAGGTGTCAAAAATTTACAAAGTAAATATTTGACGGAGGGGTTTCCGCTCGGCGGATGCAGTTGTAATTCTTTACAGCACTTACTATATTTCGTTTTCGCCTTTGCGAAAACGCACCACAACTATTCACTATTCACCATTCACTATTCACTAATTTTATTATAGGGGGTTAGTTTATGAAGTTTTCTGAGATGAAGTATGTTCGCCCTGAGCTTGAAGATATAAAGGTCAGGGCTGAAAAAATAAAACAGGATTTTGTAAATGCGGAGGATGCTGACTCCGCAGAAAAAGCGTTTTTGGAATGGGATGAGTTTTCATCACATATTGATACTATGGCAAGCCTTGCCTATACAAGACATTCTATTGATACAACAGATGAGTTCTACGAAAATGAAGTTGATTATATAGATGAAAGCTCTCCGGTCTTTACTGAGATACAGCAGGGCTTTACAAAGCTCTTATGTGAAAGCAAGTTCCGGAAGGAGCTTGAAGAAAAATTCGGAAAGCTGTTGTTTATTAACTCTGAGATATTCTTAAAGGCGTTCTCGCCGGATATCATACCGGAAACACAGGAAACAAATAAGCTTGAAACAGAATATCAGAAGCTTATCGCTTCTGCGCAGATAGAATTTCAGGGTAAAAAACTCACCATCTCTCAGCTTGCGCCCTTCAAGCAGTCGGAAAACGATGAAGTCCGCCGTGAAGCATGGCTGAAGGAAGCATTGTTCTATACGGAACACGGAAATGAACTTGATGATATCTTTGACAAGCTTGTAAAGCTAAGACATAAAAAGGCAGAGAAGCTGGGCTATGACAACTTCGTCAGACTCGGCTATCTGCAAATGAACAGAAACTGCTATACCCCTGAGGATATAGAAAAATTCAGAAAGGCAGTAGTCAGATATATCGTGCCTGTGGCAGACGGACTGTATCGTGAACAGGCAAAGCGTACAGGACTGTCGTATCCCTTTACCTTTGCGGATGCCGCTCTGCATTACCGTGACGGAAATCCGAAGCCGCAGGGTACGCCTGAGGAAATTCTTGAAACAGGCAAAAAGCTGTATCACAGTCTTTCAGATGAGACAGCGGAGTTTATCGACACAATGCTTGAAAATGAGCTTATGGATGTACTGAGCAAAAAAGGAAAAGCAGGCGGCGGCTACTGTACACAGTTCGGGGATTATAAGCTGCCGTTTATATTTGCGAATTTCAACGGTACAGCGGATGATGTGGAAGTCATCACCCACGAAGCAGGTCATGCCTTTGCGTTCTATACCGCAAGGGATATCCGCCCCACAGATAATCAAAGCCCCACTCTTGAATCATGCGAGATACATTCAATGACAATGGAGTTTTTCGGCTGGAAAATGAGCGATGAATTTTTCGGGAAGGACGCTAAAAAATTCCGTCACAGCCATCTGTTCGGAGCGATAACCTTTATCCCCTACGGAACAATGGTGGACCACTTTCAGCACATAATATATGAAAAGCCTGAAATGTCCGCACAGCAGCGGCATGATGTCTGGAAAGAGCTTATGGGTATTTATATGCCCTGGATGAAGCTGGACGGCAGTCCATTTTACGGCGAGGGCAAGGGCTGGCAGCGACAGCTTCACATATACGAAAGCCCGTTCTACTATATCGACTACTGTCTTGCTCAGACTGCGGCTCTGGAGTTCTGGACAATAATGCAGAAAAATCAGAAGGAAGCATGGGAGCGTTATATGCGTCTTGTAAAAAAAGCAGGCACCCAGACCTTTACGGAGCTTATTGAAACAGCAGGACTGAAATCGCCCTTTGACGAAGAAGCTCTTTCTGAGGTTGCTGACGCTGCCGAAAAGTGGCTCAAAGAAAAGCGGGTGACCGGCGGGTGACCCCGCAGGACGATTTAACAACGCATCTGCGTTTGTCTGAACCGTCCGCGTCGTGCTCCATAGGGAGCACTTTGGCTATTGCTGTAGACGTCTGCGACTGCCGTCCAAAATTAAAACCGCCCAAAAGCGCACCGTAAGGGGCGTGTTGGGCGGACAAACGCGGACAGTTAATGTTCGGTCAGGATATCAGAGTGAGCTTTTGCGAACGCCAGCGCGAATCGTGAGCGCAGGCACCCACAGCAAGTCGTTCATGGGTGCCGCCGTGATCTCGCAATACATATTCAGCACGAGCTTACAAGATTATTTTTAAGCTCAGAAAGATAGGGCTTTGGACTTTGAGCTTTGAGCTTTGAGCTTTGAGCTTTAAGCTTTGAGCTTTGGCTTTGAGCTTTGAGCTTTGAGCTATATTACATGGAGGGAATTATGAAAATGATGGAATTTGCAGCACCGTGCCTTATGGGTGTTGAGGGGATATGCGCTGATGAACTGAAAAGGGCGGATATTCAGGAAGTAAGAGCTGAAAACGGCAGAGTGCTTTTTAAAGGAGATTTTTCAACGCTTGCAAGAGCTAATATCTGCTCACGCTATGCCGAGAGGATACAAATATTACTGGGCGAGTTTCCTGTGTACAGCTTTGAGGACCTGTTTCAGGGAGTAAGCAAAATACAATGGGAAAGCTTTATCCTTGAACATGACGCTTTTCCGGTAAAGGGTCACGCCGTAAGCTCTAAGCTTTCAAGCGTGCCGGACTGTCAGAAGATAATCAAAAAGGCTGTTGCCAAAAGACTAGGAAATAAATACGGCACTTCATGGCTGGATGAAAGCGGCAGCATACATCAGATACAATTCCTGATACTTAAGGACAAGTGCAGTATCATGCTTGATACATCAGGTGTCGGTCTGCATAAAAGAGGATATCGCGCCAATGCTGCGGCTGCACCTATAAAAGAAACTCTTGCGGCTGCTATGGCTGACCTATCAAGAGTTCGTCCCTTCAGTACCGTTATTGACCCGTTCTGCGGTTCGGGTACAATACTTATCGAGTCGGCTCTCAAGGCACTGAATATTGCGCCGGGTCTGAGAAGAAGCTTTGCCGCAGAAAAATGGGCGGTGATACCCTCAAAGGTCTGGAGCGAGGAGAGAACAAGAGCGCAGGACCTTATCAGACACGATGCGGAGTTTCACGCATACGGCAGCGATATTGACGATGAGGCAGTACAGCTTACTCTTGAAAACGCAAGGAAAGCCGGTGTGGAAAAACGTATCACTGTTGTAAAGCGTGACATCAAAGACTTTTGCGAGGAACACGACCGTGCAGCTGTTATCTGCAATCCGCCTTATGGCGAGCGTCTTTTAGATATGGAACAGGCACGTGACCTTTACAGAATAATGGGACAGAAGTTCATCCGGAAAAGCGGCTGGAGCTACAGTATCATAAGTCCTGACGACAGCTTTGAAGCGCAGTTCGGCAGGGCTGCGGACAAACGCCGGAAGCTCTACAACGGCATGATAAAATGCCAGCTTTATATGTATTACAAAAACTAAATTAGTGCCAACAGCTCGCCAATGTCATTAACTTAAGGTTTTTTGTTGCTGCCTTGCGGCAGCAGGGGAACTTCATCATGACCGCTACAAGGGGAAGCCCTCTTCCGGGGCTTCCCCTCTTCAAAAACAGTCTACAGGACTGTTTTTGAATTCACCCTATTCCGAGGGATTAAAAAGGGGATTTCGCCGTACCCCAAGGACACTTCCTACGGGCGTCCACGGAACCCGCAGCCTTTGAAAAGGCTGGCGAAACTTTTGTTATTGTTAAATTAATGACAGTGCTGTACAGTGAGGGAGATTATGGAATTTGTACATCTTCATGTTCATACGGAATATAGCCTTCTTGATGGGGCATGCAGAATAAAAGATTATGTTAAAAGAGTGCGCTCTCTGGGGCAAAGTGCCGCCGCTATAACAGACCACGGCGTTATGTATGGGGCTGTGGAATTCTATAAGACGGCAAAGGCTGAGGGTGTAAAGCCTGTTATCGGCTGTGAAATGTATGTCGCTCCACGAAGCCGGCTTGACAGGCAAAATGAATTTGACAGGGATATACACCACCTTGTATTGCTTTGTGAAAATAATATCGGCTATCAGAACCTTATCAAGCTTGTGTCCCTTGCATGGACAGAGGGCTTCTATAGTAAACCGAGAATTGATATGGAGCTTCTTGAAAAATATCACGAGGGGCTTATAGCTTTATCCGCCTGCCTTGCCGGTGAAATACCTAAGGCTCTTGCAAAAAATGACTATGGCGCCGCTAAACAGGCGGCACTTAAATATAAAAGAATATTCGGTGAAAATAACTTCTTCCTTGAATTGCAAAATCATGGTATACGTCAGCAGAAAATGATAACCCCCTATATCGTAAAGCTTTCCGAAGACTGTGACATTCCTCTCGTCGCAACTAACGACTGTCACTACATCACCAAAGAGGACAGCAAAATACAGGATATACTTCTCTGTATACAGACGAACCGTACCCTCAAGGAAGAAAATCCTATGCGCTTCCCTACAAATGAATTCTATGTAAAAAGCACTGAGGAAATGCTCTCGCTTTTTCCGCTGTATCCTCAGGCAATATCAAATACTGAGGCTATCGCTGAAAGATGTAATGTGGAACTGGAATTCGGCAAGCTAAAGCTTCCGCATTTTGATGTGCCGGACGGTATTGACCATACAGAATATTTCCGTAAGCAATGCTATAAGGGACTTGCAAGGCGCTACGGGGAAAATCCTGACAATTCACTTGTCGACAGACTTGAATATGAAATAAAGACAATTTCCGCAATGGGATATGTGGATTACTTTCTGATAGTGCATGATTACGTGAGCTTTGCACGGAAGTCTGGTATCCCTGTAGGTCTTGGCAGAGGTTCGGGCGCAGGAAGTCTTGCGGCTTACTGTATCGGAATAACCGGCGTGGACCCCATAAAATATGACCTTCTCTTTGAGAGATTTCTTAATCCCGAAAGAGTCAGTATGCCGGACTTCGATATAGACTTCTGTAAGGAAAGACGCCACGAGGTAATAGACTATGTTAAACGAAAATACGGCAGTGACCATGTAGCGCAGATAATATCCTTTGGAACAATGGCGGCAAAGGCGGCTGTGCGTGACGCAGGACGTGTAATGGGTCTGCCCTATGCCACCTGTGACAAGGCGGCTAAGCTTATTCCGATGGCTCTGGGAATAACAATTGAAAAAGCGCTGAAGGCTTCTTCTGAGCTGAAAGCCTTATATGACAATGATCCGGAAATCAAAGAGCTTATAGATACCGCTTCAAAATTAGAGGGTATGCCGAGACACGCCACAACTCATGCGGCAGGTATCGTAATTACAGAAAAGCCTGTGAGTGATATCGTTCCGCTGTCAAAAAATGATGACGCTGTGGTGACTCAGTATACCATGACGACTCTTGACGAGCTGGGTCTGCTGAAAATGGATTTTCTCGGTCTGAGAAACCTGACTGTCATAAACGACGCAGAGCAGGAAATAAAAAAGCAGTATCCGGATTTTTCTGTAGAGAACATCCCTATGGATGACAAGGCTGTTTTTGAGATGTTTTCAGCAGGAGATACAGAGGGTGTCTTTCAGTTTGAATCGGCAGGCATGAAGCGTGTGCTCACACAGCTACGACCGGAAAACATTGAGGATATTATCGCTGTTATATCCTTGTATCGTCCCGGACCTATGGAGTCTATCCCCCGTTATATCGAAAACCGTCATGACCCGAAAAAAGTGACATATAAGCATCCGCTTTTAAAACCGATACTGAAAGTCACCTACGGCTGTATCGTCTATCAGGAACAGGTTATGCAGATATTCCGTTCACTTGCAGGTTATTCACTGGGACGCGCGGATATCGTGAGAAGAGCTATGTCCAAAAAGAAAAAGGACGTTATGGAAAAGGAACGCAGGATATTCATTGAGGGTCTGACGGACGAAAACGGCAATGTTCTGGTAGAGGGATGTATACGCCGTGGTGTGCCGAAAAAAACTGCCGAAGAGATATTCTCTGAGATGGAGAGCTTTGCTTCCTATGCCTTCAACAAATCCCATGCGGCAAGCTATGCGCTGCTTGCATATCAGACAGCATATCTGAAATGTCATCATACCGGAGCGTATTTAGCGGCGCTGCTTACAAGTGTACTTGAAAATTCCGGAAAGGTGGCAGTGTATATTGACGAGTGCAGCAAGTACGGAATAAAGGTAAAAAGTCCCCACGTCAACACCAGCTATGCAGGCTTTACCATACAGAACAATGAAATAAGCTTCGGACTTATGGCTGTGAAAAATCTTGGAAGAGGGCTTATAGAAGCCATTGTAAAGGAGCGGCAGAAGGGACTGTTCACGTCCTTTTATGATTTCTGCTACAGGATGTACGGCACTGAATTGAACCGCCGCGCAGTTGAGGGACTTATATACTGCGGCGCACTTGACGGTCTGGGTGCAAGCAGACGTCAGATGTGCGTGGCGGTGATAACATTCCTTGACCACATCAGCGAGGACAGACGGCGCAGTGTGGAAGGACAGCTTGACTTGTTTGGTATGTCCGACGAAAATGGTATCTCCGAACCGCCGCTGCCTGTGGTAAGCGAGTTTCCGCAGTCAGAGCTTCTGAATATGGAAAAGCAGTCTGCCGGAATGTATCTCAGCGGTCATCCCCTTATGGAGTATGATAACGTGATACGCACCGCAGGAGCGGACAAGATAATTGACATCAGGAATGATGATACTTCATATCCTGACGGAAAGCGCATTGACCTTTTTGCCATAGTGGAAAAGGTAAAGACAAAGACCACGAAAAACGGCCGTACTATGGCATTTGTTGACCTTGAGGACAAATACGGCAGTATAGAGCTGATAGTATTTCCGGAAACTCTTTCACGGTTCGGGAATATAATCCATGAGGGAAATATCCTGAGGATAGATGCTTCTGTTACCAACCGTGACGAAGAGAATGTAAAGCTGATATGCAATTCTGTACAGCCTGCGCCGAAGCAGCTTTCCCTGCTGACAGATGATGACATTGCAAAGGGCAGGACAAAAAATAAACCGTCCTCAGCTTCAAAAAGCCCAAAAGACGCACAAAAAAAGCCCTTATCAAAGGGCTTGTATCTGCGTGTAAGGAATAACACCTGCACCGAGTACAAAAGAGCGATGCAGATAGTTAAGATATTTGACGGCGGAACTCCGCTATATATATATTTCACGGAGGACAACAAGCTCTGGCACGCTCCGCAATCACTTTACATTGACCCGAACGATGTCATGATAAGGGAGCTTAAAAAGCGTCTCGGAGACGAAAACGCCGTTCTTGTTTAGCTCCAGCGCAAGGCTTGCACACCCGATTCACGTTGGCGTTCGTACCCCAAGGGCACTTCCTACGGGCGCTAACGCTCACTCTGTTTAGTCTGACCGAACATCTTCCTGCCCGCGATTGACGGCGGCGCAAGGCTTGCGCTCCCGATTCGCGTTGGCGTTCGCTTGCGCTCACTCTGACAATATAACCGAAACTTCATTGTCCTCGATTGACGGCGCAGACTTGTGAGACAATATTCCCCATCCGCCGGCGCAGGCTAAGAGCCTGCTGTTTCGGCTGTTTTCTCCGGACATATAGTTTCTTTCCCTCCTGAACTTTATGCGCCTGTGCAGTTTGAAGTTGTAGTTTATATTATACTTACTATATTTCGTTTTCGCTTTAGCGAAAACGCACCACAACTATTCACTATTCACTATTCACCATTCACTATTCACTATTTCCGCTCCCTGAGGAGCGCGACGCGGACGGTTCGATAAGAAGCAGATGCGTTCTAAGTAGTCCAGTGCGGTCACGCACCGACGCGGACGGTTCAATAAGAAGCTGATGCGTTCTAAGTAGTTCAGTGCGGTCACGCACCGTTGCTAAGTTGTCCAGTGCGGTCACGCACCTACCATTCGATTTGTTCGATGGGTAGGGGTTCGGGGTTGACTACGTTGCTGATGACTTTGCCGCTGCGCATACGGATGACTCTGTTCGCCATCGGTGTAATAGCGGAATTGTGAGTGATGAGCACTACCGTCATACCGTCCTCACGACACTTTGTCTGGAGGAATTTCAGAATGTTCTTGCCGGTGTTGTAGTCGAGAGCGCCTGTAGGCTCATCGCATAGCAGGAGCTTCGGCTTTTTGGCAAGCGCCCTTGCTATGGAAACTCTCTGTTGTTCACCGCCTGAAAGCTGGGCAGGAAAATTGTTTTTTCTCTCCGAAAGACCTACGCTGTCAAGCGCCGTATCAGCGTCCATAGAGTCACGGCATATCTGTGTTGCAAGCTCTACGTTTTCACGCGCGGTAAGGTTCGGCACAAGATTGTAAAACTGGAACACAAAACCGATATCATATCTTCTGTAGGAAGCAAGCTCACGCTTGTTAAGGCGGCTTATATCCTTGCCGCCTACCATTATCTTACCCTCGTCACAGCTGTCTATCCCGCCGAGAATATTCAGTACAGTTGTTTTTCCTGCGCCGCTCAGCCCTACCACAACGGCAAACTCACCCTCATCTATAGAGAAGCTCACACCGTCTGCCGCTGTTATAGTTACCTCGCCTATCTTATAGCGTTTGTATACATTTTGAAATTCTACAAAATTCTTCATCATATTCCTTTACCTCTTTATCCGGATATCTGTAAGTGTTAAGTATATTGTACACCAAAAAGTTTTCCGTGTCACTCATTTTCTTCCGATAATTTCAGAACTAATAAAGGTACATTATCTTTTTGTGGATAATGTACCTTTTGTGTTTGTTCAAATACAGAATGTATCAGGTATGTGCTTCTTCCATAGAGTCGGTTTCGGGTCTCCAGACACTGTAGTCAGATTTCTGGTTCTTCTTGACTATGTAAAGCTTGCTGTCGGCGTGTTTAAGGGCGATATCCATAGACTCATGGTCATACCTGTCCATAGACGCGATACCTATGGAACACGATACCTTATGGTCGTCGGATATGCTTACGCTTCCCTTTACAGCGGCTTCGATATCATCAACAAAGTGATTGTTCCTGTCTATCTCTTTGTAAATCTCTTTGGCTTTTTCTATGCCGTCGTCAAGTCCGTGTCCGGGCATTATCATCAGGAACTCGTCTCCGCCATATCGCACGATGTAGCCGTCTTCACCGACAACATGCTCAAACAATCTGGAGAAGCCTTTAAGTATAACGTCGCCTACAGCGTGTCCGAAGGTATCGTTGCACAGCTTGAAATTATCAAGGTCCATGTACAGTACTGTTGCGCATACGTCTTTCTTTGAGCCGCTTCTTACAAGCTCCTCATAGTCATTTATCTTTTTGGTAAAGCCCTGTCTGTTCAGAAGTCCTGTAAGCAGGTCTGTAACGGCGCTCTTCTGGAGCTTCTTGTTCATCTCGCTTATCTCTTCGCTTGCCTTCAGGCGGTATAATGTGTCAGTGAGCTGACGGAGCGCAAACTTGAATATGGTTATGTCATTCCGGTCAAGGACGATTATATTGCTTGTCATATTCTCCTGCAAGTCAATAGCGGCAATCATATAGCCGGAAAGCCTATCGTTTACGGAAAGCGGAACACAGCCGAAGGATACTATATTGTTTATTCCGAACAGCGACACAATGGATGTGTACTCGTAGAACTCACGCTCAAATCTTGAAGCCACAAATTCCTTCTTGTGCTTTTTAAAGTAGTCTGTGATCTCTCTGAGCTGCTCATCAGTTATTTTCAGGTCACTGCAATTGTACCTGATAACAGGCTTTTTGTCCACTATCTCCACATACAGTATGCTGTCGATATTATAGTTGTTCTGCATGGTCGCCATAGAGTTTTCTATGATATCCTCAGCAGTATAGTTCTCTTTATTGAGAAGCTCCTGCCATGCAACAAGAAAATCGATACCCTTTGTCTTATCACTGAGCATCATTTCCATTTCGCCCAGCTGAGCAAGCTCCTCAAGCTGATATTTGTTTACGTTGTTAAGGGGAAGGTCTGCGCGCTTTGAGATGAGCGACTTCTTATGCAGCCGCGCAAAAATCACTTCTTCCTTGTGCTTGTAGCCGTTCTTTGTGCAGAACTCCATACAGGCTTCCAGTATCTCCTCAGCCTTTTCAGGCTCGTTCTGCGCATCATACAAATCAGCCTGTTCAAGAGCAAACATAGTATATACAAAGAAGTGCAGTCCTTCGCTTCTCATCATATGGAACTTTGCTTTATCAAAGCATCCCTGCGCACGTTCTATGCTGTCAGCCTTTTCAAGCAGACCCTTTACAAAATAGTAGAAGAACATATCGTCATCCCAGAGGAAATAGCTGGGCTCTCCGTCCGGATAGATGATATGGTACAGCACCCTCTCCATCTTGTTCATGTAGAAGTGGGCGTTATAGTCTATGCCCATCTTATAGCTGCAATACGCAAGCATACCGTAGACCTTTGAGATATTGCAAATGGTCATCCTGTGTTTCTTTATAGACTTAAGTATCTTTGTGCAATACACAAGGTAATTGTAAGCCGTCTCAAAGTTATCCGCAAGTATAGCATTTGTCGCCATATTATAAAGCGTCTCTACTACAAAATAGTACTGCTTCTGTCTGAAGAATATATCGAGTGCTTTATTGAAATAATCATTTGCAAGTGAGAACTGTTCGCTTACTATCCTGTTGAAGCCCAGACCGTTATATATATGAGCCTCCTCTATAGGGTTGTTCTGCCGCTCGATTATTTCAAGACATTTTTTATAGTAATAATCAACATAGGCAAAGCAGCCATAGCCCTGAGCCATGAACACATTCTTTTTATAAGCTGCGATTATGACTCTTTCATTATTGAGCATAAGAGCAAGCTCCATAGCCTTTTTGAAATGCTCCTGCTCCTCGCATTTCTGTGTAACATAATTTTCACGGGTATTGCCGCAGCCGAAGAACAAGATATGCGCAAGGTGGTTATAAGCCTTATGCTCCATCGCCATATCGCTGAACTCTTCAAGAGCGTCTCCTTCAAGGCACCTGTCCCAGCGGTATGTATTGTTCCAGCTGTCAAGAGAATATATATAGAACGCAAGCTGAGCCTTGAACTGATACTCTTCCGTACCTATTTTTTTAGCTATCCTCTCGCATTTATCGGAATTCTTTTTAGCAAGCCCTCTCTGTCCCTCATAGCTTTCGCACAAAGTAAGAAGATAATAGTACTGGAAGGCGTATTTCAGGTCGGGGTGGCGGCTGTTTATATTTTTAAGCTTTTCACACATTATAAGTGACGTTGTTATATTTTTGTCATACAAAGCCGCATAAGCATACAGCGTATAGAACTCTGCCCTGTTCTTGAGAGACACATTGACCTTTTCCGACGATATCTTGTTATGCACTATCTTCAGATAATACAGCGCCTGCTTTATCGCGACAGTCTGTATCATATTGTTTATCAGGACAAGATAATTCTGGAAGTCAGACATCACCGGTTCAAAGCTCTCGGTAATATTTATATCCGTCTGTGCGTCCTGTACGTTCCAGTCCAGCATGAAGTTGAGGTCCTCTATTTTATGTACAAGGTTTGTCCACTGAGACTGGGTATATGACGGAACAACATAAGCTTCATTATAGTTTGCCAGCAGAGATATTCTCTCGTAGCTTTTCTGTATGAACTCATACAGGAAATTAAGTGTGGAATTTTCCGCAAGGTGCAGTCTGTTCAGCACCATAAAGAGAGTATGGTCCTTTGAAGCATATGCAAAAATCTTTGTCAGCGAGTCTGCAAACTGTTTGCGCTCGTATTCAGTCTCTACAACGATAATCTCCTCTGTACGCTGGCACCTGCCGCTCATTATGTAAGTCTCTATCGCAGAACGGCTCAGGTAATAGACCCCTGCCTTTTCCAGAAACTCATCAACAGGTGTTTCGTAGTAGAACTTGAAATAAAGCTTTTTCACCCAGCTCAGGAAAGGCTCATACGCCTCCTGCATCCTGTTTGCTGAAAACTCATGGTACAGCAGCTCTATATCACTGCTGCTTCTGGATACAGCCTCCTGAATATTATCTATAGGAACATTCAGGGTGTTGTAGTGCTTTACAAACAGGATACCGCTGTGGTTCATTTCCAGACCGTGAATAAGCGAATCAACGATTTTTTTCGTATAGAGCTGAGAATATGATCCCATATATTTATCCCCCAATATATTTTAAGAAGCATTCTGAAAACATCAAGGTAAATAAGCGGCGTTAAAAGTCTCCTTGTGCAGACCACCGCTGCGGCAGTATGCACAAAGCAGTCAAAACTCCCCCCGTTCCCCTCTGCTTAATAACGTTTGCCGTACATCCTTATGTTCATGCTTTCAGAACACACCTGATATCAATTTTCTTAACAGTTCTCTATTTCGTATAGAATTACACATTTATATTCTAACACACTTAGAAAAAAAGTGCAACTTATAAAAATGTTAATATTTTTTGTCCAATTTATAAACCACATATCACAATTAGTGTAAAACAAAATCAGCACCGGAACGAAATTTTCCGCTCCGGTGCTGATATGGATATTGCTGTAACTTTTACTCGTATGTATCGTAATCGTAGTCCTCGTCAGAATAGTAATCATCGTCTGAGTAGTAATCCTCATCAGAGCCGTAATCCTCGTCAGAGCCGTAATCTTCGTCCGTATCGGATACATCTGAAGAAACGTCTGATACATCACTGCTTGTGCTAAGCCCTGCCTTCCGGAGATTTGCATTATGCTCCTCCATAGTTTCCGCATAGTATGCAACAGCGGGTTCGTCAGCTCTTGCCGGTCTGTGGCAGAAGTAATAGTAGTTGGTATCGGCAGGCATAAGCGCTGCTTCGATAGCCGCCATACCGGGGTTGCATATAGGTCCTGAGGGCAGTCCTTTTATCTTATATGTATCGTAGCTGCTCACAAATGTAAGTCTCTGTGATACGGGGACATCATCCTTCGACAGATACGGATAATACAGCGTAGAGTCAAGCTGTAGTTTATTGAGTCCGCTCTCGCCGTTTTTATTGACGCCGTCGTCCTTGACAGTTGCAAGTCTGTTGTGAAGTATCGAAGAGATGACAAACATATCGTCCCTGTCAGCAGCCTCTGCCTGTATGAGGGAAGCCATAGTGATAAGCTCCTCCATAGTCATGCCTGCCGCCTCTGCGCGCTTCTCGATGGTGACCTTCTTTTCAAAGCCTTCGACTCTGGACTTGGTGTTGTACATCTTCTTTCTGTAGTTTGCAAGGAATTTCATGATAACGGAGTCTACATCCTCGCCCACATAGAAGTCGTAGGTATCCGGGAACAGATAACCCTCAAGCTTATAATATCTGTCCGAAGCATTAGGTATGCTCTTTATGAACTCATAGTTCTCATCAAACTCATCGGAGTTGCACATCTTGAGGAACTCATCTGCGCTGCACACATCGCCCTCTTCAAGGAGCTTTGCATACTGTCTGAGAGACATACCCTCTGTGAACTGGAGTGTAACAACGTCTGTTCTGTTCATATCGGACTGCATATAGTTGATTATCGCCTGATAGTCCTTGTTAGTCTCTATCTCAAAGGTACCCTGAGTAAAGCCGGATGTCGCCTTTGTGACGGTCGCAAAAAGCGTGAAGAAGCCTTTGTTTTTAATTACCTTTGAATCATACAGGATATCTGCTATCTGCTCTATACTCGCATCCTTCGGGATAGTGATAGTAACGCTGTTTTCCTCTTCACGTCCCACAGCCAAGAGGTCGTTCACGCCGGTCATAACGTACTCGCCTATCATAACGGACACAAACAATATCATAACCATCCACACGGAACGGAAAACGATACGGTTTTTCTTTGCCTTTCGTCTGCGGCGTTTTCTGTCCGTTTTTTTGGCTTTTCTCATGCTGTGTTTATCTATCAGCTGGTCCTCGCTTTCGGGGACGCTGCTGTAGCTTGAAAGGTCATCAGGCTCCTCCTGAGCATCCTCCGGCTCTGCTTCTGCCGGCATAGTGTCAAGCAGATCGTTTGTATCGCTTGCGAAGCTGTCCACCACAGCAAGGTCCACCTCATGGGGAGTGGAGCTGCTTATCTCTTTTTCATCCTCAAAGGACTCATCAAAATTTATCTTGAAGTTTGCTATTTTTTCCTGTCTTTTTCTTTCAAGCTCATCACTCATAAGAGAAAGACCTCCTTTTATCTTTATTGGCAGCGGTCAGAGAAATTCAGAAACTCAGCTGTTCCTCCTGAAATACTTTTCCGTCACCAGTATATCCACAGGCTTGTCGTACTTTCCTGTGGGAAGTTTCCATTTTACACAGTCGCTGTAGCATATCCCCACAGTAACTCCATTGTAGCCCTGCAAAAATCTGTCGTAATATCCCTTGCCGTAGCCCAGACGATATCCTCTTGTATCAAAGGACATACCCGGCACTACACATATGCTCCGTGCCATATCCACAAGCATTCTGCACCTGCTCACATCAGGCTCCAGCACACCGAAGCAGCCGCTTTCAAGCTGAGAAAGGGAGCTTATCAGGTAAAACTCCATGAGTCTTGTCCCCTCCACACAGCGCGGAACTGCCACTTTCTTTCCGTCAGACAGAGCCTTTTCGATAAGCATCAGCGTATCCACCTCTATGTCCTTTGACACATAGGTCAGTACGGTACGGGCATTTTTATATTGGTACAGAGATACAAGCTTTGCAAGTATAGCCCTGTCATATTGAAGCTTCTGTTCAGGTGAAAAGCCCGATCTTACAGCTCGGTACTTTTCCCTGAGTGTATTCTTGGCTTTTTTCAGATCTCTTATCTGCATTGTATGGAAGCCTTTACTTTATTTGCAGTATCCTCACCCATGAGCTGTGCAAGCAGAGCAAGTCCGAATTCTACGGACACTCCCATACCCTTTGCGGTAACGATATTTCCATCTGTACATACATAGTCATCTGTCGGTATATATCCTTTAAGCTCACTCTCGAAGGAAGGATAACAGACAGCCTTTTTTCCCTCAAGCAGACCCAGATGTCCCAACACAGAGGGCGCGGCGCATATAGCACCGATAAGCTTATTATTTTCTGCGCAGTATTTCACAGCATCGATGACCGTCTTATTTTTTTCAAGGTTAAGAGTTCCGGGCATACCTCCCGGCAGAACAACGCCGTCTGCTCCGGACATATCCTTAAGGTCGCTGTCAGCGATATCGGCAGTTATTTTTATGCCATGAGAGCCTGTAACGGCAGTGCCGCCCACGCCGACAGTTTTAACTTCAACTCCGCCCCTGCGCAGAACATCCACAGGAGTAAGAGCTTCTATTTCTTCAAGTCCGTTTGCAAGAAACACATATATCATAATTTTTTCCTCCATCCACAGTTTTATTCTTTTCCGCTGATCAGAAAAACCCTTATTACTATTAAACCGTAATTCTCTCATCTTGTCAACCATTATCCTTTATTCACATTTCAAATTTTATTAACATGTATTTTTCTCAGGATAAATGAGACGACACAGATAAGCAGGAGAGTTCCTATAAGTACTACAGCGTAGAGGGGTTCGTCAGCATCATCCTGTACAATGCTGTCCTCTGAAGAGTCGGCTTCAACGGCAGACTCCGTCTCTGAAGCTTCGTCCTCGCTTTCCTCTTCGACGTACTCTGTTTTGAATACTACAGTCTGTTCAGAACTGAAATCAAGCTTGCTGTTGTTTATCTCTACAATAGCGGTAGTGTTTTCAAGCTCGTATTCCTCTTCGTCAAAGCTTATATCGGCTTTGTAGTAATCCGGCGCAAGAGACTCAAACATTACACTGCCAGTCTTGTCCGTAGTCAGACTCTTGCTGCCAACAGTTACGGTAATGCCCTTTGCCGGATGCCCCTCAGCGTCTTTGAATACAAATTCCGCAGTTCCGTATACTATCGTGTCCGCTACCTTTGCATCAGACACATTCTTTGCCTCGTCATAAGCCTTGAACACTATTTTTAAAGTTGAACACTGCTCAGACCATGAGGATGTCCTGATGGTAAGCTTTGTAAGCTCATCTTTAAGCTCTGTGATGTCATAGATCCATGTGACAGTACCGTCTTTTACAGTCGTATCCTTCAGCGTATATGCCGTATCGGAAATATATCCGGCTTCTATAAGTGAATCAAGCGTATCATTATAGTCGTAGCTTTTATCGCTCTCGGAATAGGTAGCAGCATAAAGCTCAAAACCGGAAATACTGTAATTGTCCTTTGCAGACAGGGCAAGATATATCTTACCGTTATCGGCATAAGTCTCGCTCCTGACTTCTGTGGGACCGCTGCTGTCTATTACGATACTGAAATCCCTGCTCACTTCATCCGACAGACTGCCGTCCGCCTTGCAGCACCTTGCGGAGACTGTATAGGTATATCGTCCGTCCTCTGCATTTTCAAAAGCCTTTTCAAGCGGCAAAGCATTTCTCATCAGCTTTTCAAAGGGTCTGATATCACTGCTTCTGTAATTGCCTGACGAACCCAGAACAGTCCTTACAAGCTCATTGCCGCTGCTGTCCGTAAGGGTCACTGTAAGGTCATATACATTGCAAAGCGTATAGAAGTCCGGCATTATAAAGGCACTGCCATAAGCGCTGTCGTCAGTTACATTCCTGACCGCATCGGCGGAAAAGAAAATATCACCGTCATATTCAAGCATTGCGGTGTAGTCATATCCGCTGCCGTTCACTGCCACTGCCGCAAGTGAGCTTTCAAAACCGGTAGAACACGGTTCCTCGTCATATATAGTACTGTCAAAGGGGCTTGTTCCGCCGAACTCTCCGCAAAAGCCTGCAAACGGTATGTGAAGCTCCACGTCCGAGTCCGTTCTTGCGAGGAACACATATCCGTCAAGATAGAACCCGTTCGGGAACTTTTCAAGGTGCTTTGTCAGCAGCTCGCCCTTTGATGTCATTGCCGCCGTCACATCCACAGTCTCCCCTGCCGGCACAGTGATAGTATCAACGGCTTCACCGTCAACCATAAAGCTTATCTCAAACGCACTGTTCAAAGGCTGAGGTATCAGCGTATTAATCAGCTTTCCGTTATCACCCTTTGTAAAGCTGTCAGTCTGTATTACACATGAGGGAACAAAGCTCTGTTCCTCTTCTGTGATATTCGTCACTGAAAATGATATACCGTATTCTCCGCTTGTGCCGTCTCCGATACTGTAGATAAAATCTCTGCTGCCCTCTGCGTCAATAAGCGCGCCGCATCCTATCGCAGCACCGATATCCGCTTTGCCGTATCCCTGTAAGCGAGGGGACTCATACACATCTCCGCCCCTGACAGTAGTGTCTGCTTTGAAAAGCTTACTGCTGCTGAACATCATAGACTTGACACGTTCCTTTATCCGGATATCAGACAGACCTGAAGTATTTTCAAGCAGATATTGTTTCAGCACTGCAAAGGCGCCTGCTGCGGTGACAGATGACTGCGAAGTTCCGCTGTATATATCATAACCGCCCTTTGCCCTGGCTGAATATACATTTTCACCTGCTGTCAGTATTCTCGGTGAAAGCTTCAGCTCCTTGTTTACGGCATAGGAGTCAAATCCGGATATTCCGGTAAAGCTGTTATCAGTTTCTATCATTCCGTATCTGTAGGGCAAAAACTCACCCTCAGGCGCATTTTCAAAGAATGTGCTGTATTCCTCCGGAAGGATGATAAATGGCATCCCCCACTGATAATCCTGCGGAAGTTCGATTTCGTATCCATCAGCGATAACTGCAACGGCAGAAGCACTGTAATAGCTTGCTGTGCTGATAATGTCCGCTGCCGCAAGCTCGCCCTGGTCAAGCACAACAAGACAGTCCGTCACATCCTCGCCTTCGTAATCCTCTTTAGCGCCGGTACTGCCAAGATATACATAATTACCCGTCTCAGTAAAGACATCCGAGAGCAGCACATCCGATAGGTCTTTATATTTCAGCTCATCTGCGCTGTCGTTTTCCATATCGTTTCCGTTCACAGAAATGCAGGAATAAATTCTTGTGCCGCTGTCGCAGGACGCCGCAGTCACAACACCGTCAAAATCCGAGATATAGTTTTCCGTGCCGTAATATATATCATTTGTATATATCACCTTTCCCGAATCAGTAACAGAGCCATTGCTGCCGCCGTTTCCTGCTGCGCATACAATTATCACATCCGTCCGGTCCAGCTTGCTGAAAATAACATCCAGCAGTTCTTCATTATCCGAAACATCATAGCTGCCGAAGCTGAGGTCGATAACATCCGTACCAAGCTTCATACTGTCGTCAAGAGCCGCAAGAAAAGCGTCCGTCTGAATGATGATATTTCCGTATCCGTCACGTCCGCCGGAGACCTTCATCAAAGCAAGCTGGGCATCAAAGGCAACACCCCTGAAGCTTTCGTCCGATTGCAGTCCGTTGTTGCCTGCCGCAGCAGCAGCAGCCGCTGTGCCATGATTTAATTCCGCATCAGCCGTATCCGTGTCGTTCTCTGAGTAATCATAGGCAAAGGGTATCTTTGAGCTGACATATATCTTATCAGAGCCGATTCCGGACGCCGTATTGAAGCTTATCTTGCCGTACAGTGTACTAAGCGTTTCCATACTGACCGGTGCTTCATAGGGCTGTTCCGAGAACACCTCATGTCCTGTATCGAATTCACTGTCAATTACCGATATCAGCATACCACGTCCGGTATAACCTTCTGCATAGGCTTCTTCTGCGCCAAGAAGCTTTTCATAGACTTCCACCGCTTCTCCGGTGACGATATGGTCACTGTCATCCTCATCCGACAGCTCCGTATCCGAAGCTTCACCGGACACTTCACCGGACGCTTCACCTGATATTTCGCCGGACACTTCACCCGATATTTCGCCGGACACTTCACCCGATATTTCGCCGGACACTTCACCCGAAACATCACCGTAAGACTCTGACGCAGTCACCTCAGCTTCAAGAGAAGCTTCCTCATTTACTGTTTCCGTATAGCTTTCGTCATGAAGAGCGCTATTCTGTTCATCATGACCGCCGACTTCATCGACACTGCCGTCACCGGTGCCGGACACGTGGTCAAACGACACAGGCTCCTGTGAATTATCAAAGGTCGTATCATCACCGCAGAGAACATAGACAGCCTTAACGCCGTTGAATTTTTCTATCTTGCTTTTTGCGCTGAGCGGTGCCTTTACAGTAAGACCGTTGATTATCGCAGAGAAAACCCGTCCGCCGCTGAAATCAGAATCCGACACAAGCTTTTTTATACCCGCCTTTGCAACAGCCTGACTCTTCTTTATGGCATCACAATAACGCTTGCCGTCAGAGGAAAGTATCAGTTCATTGACACTCTGATATTCTCCGCCGGACCCAAGCACCACATCAACAAGAGACTCCTCTTCAAGCTCCACAAGAAAAGTCACTGTCTCATCATTAATGACCGTGACATCCTCTTTCGGAGTGCTGTTCTCATTTTTGTTCTTATTTACAATATTCTTTTTTGACTTATCTACGGATGACACCTCAGGCTCTTGTGTTTCATGAAGTCTGAGGTCTATCACCGGCAGTGCAATTATCGCAGCCGTAAGAACGACCGCAAGCACTGCAAGCCATATACCTTTTTTCATTTACTTCTCCTCAGCTATACAAAGCCAATTGTAGTGGAAAGTGCTTAGTGTTTAGTGGGCAGCAATTAATTCCACTTTCCACATTTTTATAGAAAATTACTTGATAAAAAGTTCCGCTGTAACTGCGAGTATCTCTCTTGTAGTGAAGTTAGCGGCGAGAAACAGCGGCGTCCTTGCAGGGACGGCACCACAGCTGAAGCCTGCCTTTTCAGCCACAAAAGCAGCTCTCATTTCGTGAAAGCCATCCGTAACGATCGCAAGCTCCCTGTTAAGTCCATTCTTTTCAATTATCTCACCTGTAAAGCGCAGGTTCTCTTCTGTATTTTCGGAGCGATCTTCCATATACAGTCTTGAAGGGTCAATGCCCATTTTCACAAGGCGGTCATACATACACTGAGCTTCGCTTATTCTTTCATTACTGCCCTTACCTCCCGACAGCACGCATTTTGCATCGGGATGCTCCTCAAGGTAGTCAAAAGCCGCTTCAATGCGTCTTGAAAGCATAAGGCTTGGCTGGTCGCCGTTCACCTGACAGCCCAGAACCACCACTGTAGCGGACGGCTCCGGAGTTCTGTGAGAATAATACGTCATTGCCCCCAGCACCGCAGCAACATATACAACCCCGGCTATAAGCAAAACAATGAGGACATTAAAAAGAATATTCAAATACTTATTCCTCCTGCATTTTTTCACCCAATCAGAGATAACATCAAAAAACAGAGCAGCAGCGCCTATGATACCAAAGAAAGCAATTCCGACAACACTGCCTATTGTCACAATAGATGAAGCGACATACCAATATATCATACCGGCGCAGGCTATCGTCACTGCAAACCTGATAATATTTTTTACAACATTCATTTTCTGTCCCCTACAACCATTTAGTCCGAAGCGCAGAGCCCGAAGCTCAAAACTCAAAGCCCGAAGCTCAAAGCTCAAAGCCCGAAGCTCAAAAACCTTCAACTCATTAGATTTTATCACTATCTCCCCCCAAAGTCAACACAGTGCAGAGCCTGCTGTTTCGGCTGTTCTTTCCGGACATATAGTTTCTTTCTCTACTCAACTTTATGCGCCTGTATATTCCAATGTACAATGCAATAGCTCTAAGCTCAGAGTTCCACTCAGCAGTCGCAGACGTATACAACAATAGCCAAAGCACTCCCTTAGGAGTGCGACGCGGACGGTCTTTAGTAAAGTCTATGCGTTGTTAAGTTGTCCAGCGGGGTCACCCGCTATTCACTATTATATAGTGTTTTGTCCCGAAGAAGTCGTGCGACCTCTTCGGGACATGATAGTGCGTGTTGAGTTTTATCTTCTGCTGCCCATAAGGCGGAGAAGGTAGATGAACAGATTGATAAAGTCAAGATAAAGCTCAAGGGCAAGATTAACAGCAGATTTTCTCAGCATCTCTTCATCACTGCCGAACTGCTCGTATCCTGTTTTTATCTTTCTTGTATCGTAGGCTGTGAAGCCGATGAAAATTGCTATACCTATCAGGCTTATGATAAGCGAATTCGGCGACATACCGAAGAGCATAGCAAGAAGTGAATATCCGATAAGAACAAACAATCCTATCATGAGTATCGGACCTAATTTTGAAAGGTCACGCTTTGTTACCATGCCGTATATCGCAAAGGAAATAAAGAGCACCGCTGCTGCCGCAAAAGCGTATACAGCAGTTTCCGCACCGTAAAGAACAAGCATTGGCGTTATCGTCACACCGTTGCACACAGAGTATACAACGAACAGTACAAGGCTGACAGAGGACGGAAGCTTTCGTACAAAGAAGCTGAGCACTATTGCCAGAATGATCTCAACACCTATTCCGACATAGAATACCGGGATAAAATCAACGATTTTGTTGTAAGTCTCCTCATATGTGCCAGATGTAAGAAATACCATCATAGCAAAAGCGATAACGAATGTAAGCGTAAGACCTGCGCCCATCCATCCGAATATGCGTCTGCTGTAATCAGCCATAGTCATTGTGGGGGAGTATGCTCCGGTATTGTAGGAAGCGCCATAGTTCTGTGCTGTATTGCCATAAGGCGATGAATAAGCGTTGTTCTGATTTGCGCCATACGGAGAAGTTCCGCTGTTCGGGTCACCGTAGGTACCTCCCTCATAGGGTCTGTAGCCCTGAGATGTAGAATTGTCGTATGAAGCACCCTGCTGATATCCACCCGAGCTGTAGCCATTCGGATAATAGTTATTACCATATGCAGCATTGTGGTCGTAGTTACTGTTATAGCCGTTTCCCTGACCGCTGCGGTTGGGGTCATAGCCATTGTAGTTACCGTTGTTCATGTTACCACCCTTTCTATTTAATTATAAAAAAACAATCAACACGCTCCTCTATATAATGATATATTCTTTTACTCGTAAAGTCAACACCTACGGTATACAAAAAAATCGGAATTTTTCTACTTTTATTAATGTTAAATGCTTCTTATAATTAAAATGTGGAAAGCAAAATCAAAGAAAGATTTTCGACCTTTTGAGGTCGAATTATCCTGCTGTTTGCGGTCATATCAAGAGGAGCTGTATATCATCTCCCGAGAGACAAAGACGTCTGCGCCGGCAGTAACGGTAAGCGCCGCTGTGACGGTGCGCCTTGCTGTAGGTAAGCGGACGCATATTTATTTCACATTCTCTTATGATAAGGCTGTACAGCGCAGAAGAGAATTTTCATTTATCGTGAAATAAAGACATAGCGGATAATGACCTGCTTGTTCAGTCGGTTAATGCCCGAAGGCATGCTTGCTGTTCAGGTAAAGGTCATTACCGCGAAAAATATTCCGGCGGAGTTCAACGCTCTCGTTTTCTCCGCAGATATAAAGGATACGACTTCTCAATGGAGAAGAGCGTACCCTTTATTAAAGTGCGTTCTGATGAGTATTTTTCCCGGAATAACAAGAGTTTTTCCCGGAAAAACTATAATTAATCCCGGAAAAACTATACAAAGGAAAGTAAAAGAAAGGAAAGTAAAGGAAAGGAAAGTAAAGTGTGTAGGACAGAACTCCCCCTGAAGCTTCTGCTTCATCCGCTTACACAAAAACCGACCTGTACTTACACACACGTACCCAACAAAAATTATGGTTATTTTTATGATAAGCGAAAAATCCCCTACAGCTTTGAGCTTTATCTGACCACTTCCCACTAATCACTAACCACTAAATGGGCTTTAAAGAAGCTGTGGATTGATACGGCTGTAGTGGAAAATGTACTGCTGTGCGATACCGGCGTATTCTCCGAGAGAGGATATCTCTACAGCTGAGAATAATGTTGATAAAGCCTTTTTCATCCATACATCTATGGGAAAGGCTTCGAGCCGGTGCAGTCCGTACAGAAGGGTACATTCAGCGACCTTTGCCCCTACTCCGGTAATTGTCATCAGTTCCTTGCGACATTCCTCTATGGGAGCGTCATACATCTGTTCAAGACAAACCTGTCCGGAGCTTACTTTTCTTGCGGCGTCAATGATGTATCTTGCACGGAAGCCTGCACGAAGGGGCGCAAGGTCCTCTGCGCTGAGCTGTGCTATAACATCCGCAGAGGGAAAGCTGTACCCGTCTGAAAGCTCATCTCCGAAGCCTTCGCACAGCTTTGCAACTATTCCCTTTATTCTGGGGATATTGTTGTTCTGGGAAATGATAAATGAACACAGAGCCTCCCATGGGTCCTGACGAAGTATACGTATACCGTCAATACTGTCCACAGCGCATTTCAGCTCCGGACAGTGCTCAACAAGCTCCTGCCTTATACCGTCATAGCTTGTATCGAAATCAAGGTAGCTTTTCCAAAGGGTATTGTAATCATCATCTGTACAGTTCTCTATAATGACGCTTTCTCCCTCACGCAGTATGCGTACCTTTTTGTTTTTGACAATACCTGTAAAAGAACCGTCCTCAGCTTCTTCCCATCTGAAACACTGACCGCAGTCAAAGGTGTTTTTCAGGTCAAAACAACTGCCTATGGTTATTTCCGTACCCTTTTGTGTTATCTTATATTCCATTTTTATACATCCTTTTGTGATAAAACATCCTATATTTCCTTATCAGAATAAACCGACACCGACGGCACATCCCCGACAATAACTGTTTCACCTATCAGCACCGAAGTTTCCACTGTTGCAGATGAGGAGCCAAACGGCATAATGATGTTGATATCGGCAGATACTTTCATAGAAAGCTTATGTACCGTCTGGTTTACGCCGCCCTCTTCAAAGCTGCTCTCGAAGTCACTCTGCACATTTCCGGAAAGCGAAATATTTATCGGCACAGAGGGTTCATTTCCTATGACCACATCCCATCCGAAAATAAGACTCAAAGGAATATCTACCCTTCGGTTTTTTATATTTGAGATGCTTTCCTGAATTTTCAGTGTAACGGCGTTTTTAAGCTTGTTAGTCAGCACGGTGTTGGAATTGACAGATGCCACCTTCCTATCGTCAGAATACACTACAGTTTCAAGCTCGTCCGGCGATATATCCAGCTCTTCAAGAGAAGTATACACACTTTCGTTGATAAGCTCTACAGCAAGCGCCTTTGCCTGTATTTCCGACACAGAAGCGCTTATGGGCTTTATCCGCATTTCAAAAAACAATAATACAGCCGCGATAAAAATAACGAACAGCCAAAGTTTTTTTCTTCCCTTTCTTCTGCCCCTTGCACTCCGGTACAGCATACCATCACCTCTTGTATCATCATATACAAGCAGGCGGGCATTGGTGAATTATCATTTCAGTACGGTTTTCAGTACATCATAGTTTTCCTGCATAAGAGACAGGTAAGTTATACCGCCGTCTATCTGTTCCTTTGTAACGGACTGTATGGAATTAAGGACAGCGGCTTGCTGGTCTTTTTTCTTTGTGCTTCTGATAACAGCCTCTGATATAGAGTTGTCAGAGTTTTCCAGAATAAATACGGTATTGACCCCAAGCTCATCTATTTTTTTGGCGAGGAAAGCGACAGTTTCAAAGCTTGCGTCCGTCTCTGAGGAACAGCCTGCGAAGGCCGCATAATAATCCAGACCGTAATCATCCGTAAAATACCTGAACGGGTAACGGTCAGCCACAACGATAGTTTTATTCTCAGCCTTATTCGCAAGGCTTGAAAAAGCACCGTCAAGCTTATTCAGCTTAATAATATAATCTTTGAGATTTTTGTTATAATCGTCTTTATTGTCAGGGTCAGCGTCAGACAATGCAAAAGCGATCTCTGTACAGAACAGCTCAGCGTTTTTCACAGAGAGCCAGACGTGTTCGTCATACTCATCTTCGTCCTCTTCTTCTTCATCCTCCTGCATACCCTCTTTAGTTTCCTCGGTTTTTACAGAATTGCCAAGAACATCCATCAAGTCAATGACCTTCATATTTTTATTTTCGGCATTTTTAACAGCGTCCTCTACCCAACCGTCAGAGCTTCCGCCCACATAAATAAAGATATCGCAGTCAGATATCTTCACCATATCATCAGCGGTAGGCTGATAGCTATGCAGATCAACGCCGTTTTCGAGGAGATATGTAAGCTCCACATTATCTGTATTATCCCCGATAATTTCCCTTGCCCAATCATACTCAGGGAATATTGTAGCAACCACGCTTATTTTATCGTCGCCGCTGCTGCCGCCATTTTCATTGGAAACTTCTTTTGAACCATTACAGCCAGACAGGCAAAGAGCGGCAAGCAAAGCCGCCATCAAAGCAGAAGCGCATTTTTGTATTTTACTTTTTCCAAAACCATTTTTCATATTCTTTCCCACTTTCAAAAAACAATTTTCGTTCATTCAATCTGAAAACCATTTTCATTTTACCACCATCCCCCCATCCTGTCAAGTGCAGAGCCTGCACTCCCAATTCGCGCTCTCGTTCGCTAAGGCTCACTCTGATATCCAGACTTCAACTTTTCCTGTCCGCGTTTCTCCGCCCAACACGCCCCTTACGGTGCGCTTATGGGCGGGTTTAGTTTTGGAGGACAGTTGTAGACGTGTGAAATAATAGCCAAAGCACTCCCTTAGGAGTGCGACGCGGACGGTACTATAAGAAGTTGATGCGTTCTAAGTCGTCCAGTGCGGTCACGCACCGCCTGTACAGTATGAAGTTGTAGTTTTTATTATACTTACTATGATTGTTTTCGCTGTGCGAAAACATACCACTATTATTCATTTTTCAGTCTTAAGTTTTCAGTATTCATTAACTCTTATATGCGCCTGTACAGTATGAAGTTGTAGTTTTTATTATACTTACTATGATTGTTTTCGCCTTTGCGAAAACATACCACAACTATTCACTATTCACTATTCACTATTTCCGCCTCTCCTGAAATGGGAGGTGGCAAAAATTTACACAGTAAATTTTTGCCGGCGGGGTTTCCATTCGGCAGTCGCAGACGTATACAACAACAGCCAAAGCACTCCCTTAGGGGTGTGACGCGGACGGTTCAAGTAAAAGTCTCTGCGTTGTTAAGTTGTCCAGCGGGGTCACCCGCTATTCACAAAAAGTCCCGTCAGTTTTATGTGACGGGACTTTTCGGGGTTATATCAATTGTCAGGAAATATCTGAATCCGGTGCCTTTGGGGCAATCTGTCCGGATGAATATGGTGACAAGCTCCGGACAAAGGGTATTCTTTCGATAGACTTCAGTACAGGCGGTATAATAACGATTTGAACGGCAGTCATTATACCTATCTGCCACAGACGGAGCACGACCTTTGTAAAATAGAACTCCATGAACATTGTATCGTTTGTGTTATAGCTGAGCAGCGATATCCAGAGAGTAGTAATAAACAAACTGATAACAAACTGGTTAATGACCACAGCGATAACAGTTTTAATGATACTGCTGTTATTTTTGAGCAGCAGACCGAACACTGCGCCTATAAGCGCATAGGTGATAGTTATAGGCGGATACCATGCGCCCACAGGATGCACTATACAGCCCACGATATCGCCCAGACCGTACACAACGATACTGCCTGCCGAGCCGAAAAGATAAGCGGCTATGACAACAGGGATGAATGCCAGATTGATTTTGATAGAAGCCGTGTGTATCTCAAGCAGATTAAGCACCACCTCAGCCGCCATCAGAATAGCGAGTGTCGTCATTGATGTTGTTGCCGTACGCAGGTTTGATTTGTTTCTTTGTTTTTTTACGTCCAAATAAAAAACCTCCTTATTCTTACAGATTTCGCTGTAATAATAAGAAGTAACAAAGCTTAGTATTATTATACAGCGGGATGCAATTTGTGTATCGCAGGATGACCTTTTCGTTCACACGACAACTCCCCGTTCGTATGACACTACCCATCGGTTACTCACCGACACTTCGCACACAAATTTACTCTGCCCCTCAACTATACCACTTTTCCCCCCTCTTGTCAAGCCGGCAAGCTGCCGGTGCCACGTCAATCTAATTTGGAAATTATTTTGTTACTTTTCAGAATCAACCTTCTTTCTTGAGCTTGCCGAAAGGGCTTAAAGTGCGTTTTTTCTAATTAATTAAACCTGACAGGCATAGTAAAGTGTGCATAAGTCACTCAAAGATTATTCGCTTAACGCTCAAAATGACATCTTATTAAACTTTGTATCATTTTGATGTCTGAATTAGATTGACGTGCTGCCGGTGCCGATTCGCGCTCTCGTTCGCTAAAGCTCACTCTGTTTAGTATGACCAACACTTTTCCTGTCCGCGTTTCACGGCGCAGAACCGGCAGAACTTATATCCCCATCCGCCGGCGCAGCCTAAGGGCTGCTGTTTCGGCTGTTTTATCAGGATATAAAGTTTCTTTCCCTCCATAACTTCATGCGCCTGTACAGTATGAAGTTGTAGTTTTTATTATACTTACTATGATTGTTTTCGCCTTTGCGAAAACATACCACTATTATTCATTTTTCAGTCTTAAGTTTTCAGTATTCATT
>CAMHOE010000017.1 GCA_946186665.1 uncultured Clostridia bacterium
ATCACAGGGAACATAAACATCAGGCAGGAAGTGCATTTCGATCTTTATTATACCGTCTCCCTGACAAGCCTCGCACCGTCCTCCCTTTACATTGAAGGAAAAACGTCCTGATCCGAAGCCGTGCATTTTTGCTTCATTTGTCTGGGCAAAAAGCTCTCTGATATCAGTAAACACACCCGTGTATGTCGCAGGATTGGAACGTGGAGTTCTGCCTATGGGAGATTGGTTGATATCAATTACCTTATCAAGGTTTTCAATTCCGGTTATCTTTTTACACTGCACCGGCAGCGGTCTTGCACCGTTCAGATCGGAAGAGAGCTTTTTATAGAGTATCTCGTTTACAAGCGAGGATTTTCCAGAGCCGGATACACCCGTTACACAAATGAATTTACCAAGTGGAAATTCTACATTTATGTTTTTGAGGTTATTCTGATGTGCTCCGAAAACCTTTAATTTTTTGCCGCTGCCCTTACGTCTTGTTTCGGGTACGGGGATATACATTTTTTTGCTGAGGTACTGACCTGTAAGTGAACGGTCACAGGACATTATCTCGTTGATATCTCCGGCACACACAAGCTCTCCTCCGTGTATACCTGCTCCCGGTCCTATGTCTATGATATAGTCTGCTGCATACATGGTGTCCTCGTCGTGCTCAACCACGATGACGGTATTGCCCAGATCACGCAGGTTTTTAAGAGTTCCTATGAGCTTGTCATTGTCCCGCTGATGAAGCCCTATACTCGGCTCATCAAGTATATACAGCACTCCCGAAAGTGCTGAGCCTATCTGAGTGGCAAGACGTATTCTCTGACTTTCTCCGCCTGACAGCGTTCCGGCAGAACGTGACAGAGTAAGATACGAAAGTCCAACACTATTGAGGAAGCTCAGTCTGCTGTCTATTTCCTTTGTTATCGCTTTAGCTATCATCTTTTCCCTGTCTGACAGCTCCGCCTGCCTTGTAAAGCTAAGAGCCTGTTCTACGGACATATCACAGAATTCACTGATGTTCATACCGCCCACAGTCACTGCAAGACTCTCCGGTGAAAGCCTTCTGCCTTTGCAGGCGTCACATGGAACGGCAGACATATAGCTTTCAATCTCAGCTTTTACCCATGAACTTTGTGTTTCACGAAAACGTCGTTCAAGATTGTTTATGATACCCTCAAACTCTGTCTGGTAGGTACCGGAACCATATTCATTTTTGCGGTGTAAGGTTATCTTTTCTCCTCTTGTACCATACAGCAGAATATCAACTATATCCGGAGATAATTCCTTGACCGGAGTATCGAGAGAAAATTTATAATGGTTTGCAAGAGCTTCAAAATACATGGTTGCAATTGTGCTGCCCTCCATAGCCCAGCCGCTGCCCTTTATCGCACCCTGACGAACGGACTTTGTTGTATCCGGAAGTATCCTTGAAATATCTATCTGCATAAACACTCCAAGACCTGTACATTTCTTGCAGGCACCGTAGGGATTGTTAAAGGAAAACATACGGGGGCTTAGCTCATCAATACTCACACCATGCTCCGGACAAGCGTAATTCTGGGAGAACAGTATGTCCTCACCGCCGTTTACAGCCGCTATCACAAGACCGCCAGCAAGCTTTGAAGCCGTCTCTACAGAATCCGCAAGTCTTGAACGTATCTCGCTTTTTATAACGAGTCTGTCAACAACTATCTCAATATTATGCTTTTTGTTTTTTTCAGGCTTAATATTCTCGGAAAGATCATAAATTATCCCGTCAACACGTACACGAACAAAGCCGCTTTTTGAAGCTGCTTCAAACTCTTTTTGATGCTCGCCCTTTTTGGAGCGCACCACAGGCGCAAGTATCTGTATTTTCGTACCCTCAGGCAGTTCCATTACCTTATCGACTATCTGATCTACAGTCTGCTGTTTTATTTCCCGACCGCAAACGGGACAGTGCGGTACGCCGATACGTGCATACATCAGCCTGAGGTAGTCATATATTTCAGTTACCGTACCTACTGTGGAACGCGGGTTCTTTGATGTGGTTTTCTGGTCTATGGATATAGCCGGAGAGAGTCCGTCTATGCTGTCCACATCCGGCTTATCCATCTGTCCTAAAAACATTCTCGCATAAGATGAAAGAGACTCCACATATCGTCTCTGACCTTCTGCATAAAGTGTATCAAACGCAAGTGAGGATTTTCCGGAACCGGACAGACCCGTTACTACCACAAGCTCATCACGAGGTATCTCCACATTGATGTTTTTCAGGTTATGTTCCCTTGCACCTTTAACTATGATTTTCTTAAATGCCATTTTCACACCCTCTTTGATGTCTGAAGCTCAAAGCATTAAGCTCATTTTTTAAACGCTTTGCTTTCTTCAAAAGCTCTTTACTATTTCATCTGAAATAAACAGAACAAGGAGTGCTAAGGCACTCCTTGATGTTTTTAATCATTCTTCAGAATCGGAAGAAGTATCTTCATCTTCTGTTTCTCCCTCTGATGAGAGTTCGTTTTCATCCTCCGGCTCCAAAAGATCGTCATCGTCTTCAGGCTCCGGAATAGGCTTGCCCTCCATTGCAAGTGCAAACTGCTCGCCTGTCATCTTCTCATGTTCAAACAGGAACTTTGCTACCACGTGGAGCTGATCTATATGCTCACGCAGTATTTTCTCAGTCTTTCCATAGCCGTCTGTAATATATTCCTTGACCTCTGCGTCTATCTTCGCAGCAGTCTCTTCAGAATATGTTTTGGAGTTACCTAATTCCTTGCCAAGGAATACCTCTCCGTCTGATGAACCGTAGGTTATAGGACCGAGCTTTTCACTCATGCCGTATTTGGTTATCATGGAGAGTACAAGATTTGTAGCTCTTTCGATATCATTTGATGCGCCTGTGGATATGTCATCCAGTATGATGGCTTCTGCCACACGTCCGCCAAGAAGAACAACTATCTCTTCAAGCATTTCCTTGCGTGAACGATATGATCTGTCCTCGGACGGCAAAGACATTGTAAATCCGCCAGCCATACCTCTGGGTATTATCGATATCTGATGAACAGGATCCTGTGTGGGACAATAATAAGTTGCAATAGCATGACCTGCTTCATGATATGCTGTAAGGTTCTTTTCCTTGTCAGACATAACACGGGATTTTTTCTCAGTACCTACAACGACCTTGATAGTTGCTTCCTCGACTTCTTTCATTGTTATGGCCTTCTGATTTTTTCTTGCTGCAAGAAGTGCCGCTTCATTCAGAAGGTTTTCAAGGTCTGCACCTGTAAAGCCTGCTGTAGATTTCGCTATTGTTTTCAGTTCCACGTCAGGCGCAAGTGGCTTGCCCTTTGCGTGTACCTTGAGTATCTCTTCACGGCCTTTGATGTCAGGTCTGCCGACCATTACCTGTCTGTCAAAACGACCGGGACGCATAAGTGCCGGATCAAGTATATCAGGACGGTTTGTTGCTGCTATCATGATAACGCCCTCGTTCGCACCGAAGCCATCCATTTCTACAAGCAGCTGATTAAGTGTCTGCTCACGTTCGTCATGTCCGCCTCCGAGACCTGCGCCTCTCTGACGGCCGACTGCGTCGATCTCATCAATGAATATGATACAGGGTGAATTCTTTTTTGCCTGTTCAAAAAGATCTCTTACTCTTGAAGCACCTACACCGACGAACATCTCCACAAAGTCAGAACCGGATATGGAGAAGAAAGGAACTCCTGCTTCACCTGCAACGGCTCTTGCAAGAAGTGTTTTACCTGTTCCGGGAGGGCCGACAAGCAGCACGCCCTTAGGTATTCTTGCACCAAGCTCATTGTACTTTTTGGGATCCTTCAGAAATTCAACTATTTCCCTGAGCTCTTCCTTTTCTTCGTCAGCACCTGCAACATCTGCAAAGGTAGTTTTACGTTTTTCATCACTCAGATTCTTTATCTTTGCCTTGCCGAAGCCCATCTGCTTACCGGCGTCACCAAGCCCTCCTGAGAGTCTGCGCATAAAGTAGATCCATACGCCTGCCAGCAAACCTATCAGTATGAGATTAGGGATAAGACTTATCCACCATGAATTATCCGTAGCCTGTTTCCAGTTGTACTTCATGGGTGTTTCCGTCTTTTCATCATTGTTGTATTCCTCAACGTACTCATCTATTGCGTCAAGGAAAAGTGATACGCTTGCAACCGAAGTGGTTACCTCAGATTTGTTTTTATACTTCTTGTTAAGCTTCAGCTTCAGATCGCCTGTGCCGAAATCAAGAGTATATTCCTTTACCTGCTTGTTCTTGAACATATAGACGATCTCTGAGGTGGGTATCTCCTCTTTTGGCTGCATGGAGAATATCATTGATATCGTGAGGATAAGGACGATAGGTATTCCCAGATAAATGAAAAGGTTGCGTATGTTTTTCTTGTTGTCCAAGTGCTTGTCACTCCTTTATTTTTGAAATATCACAGGTATGACTACGAGTATATTTCAGGTTTCAGTACGCCGACATACGGAAGATTTCTGTATCTCTCGTCAAAGTCCAGCCCGTAGCCGACAATAAAAAGATCGTCTACAGTAATTCCGACATAATCGGGAGTTATGGGTTTTGTTCGTCTGCACGGCTTGTCAAAAAGCGTACAGATCCTTACGGACAGAGCATCTCTTGAAAGAAGCTGCTCTTTTATATAGAAAAGGGTATTTCCGGTATCCAGAATATCCTCTACTATCAATACGTGTTTGTCGGACAGATCTGCTGCTATATCCTTTGTTATCCTTACTGTACCTGAGGACACAGTACCGGAGCCATAGCTTGATGCTGCCATAAATTCAAGCCGGCAGTTATCTGTATCTATCCGTCTGTACAGATCTGACAAGAACATTATACTGCCCTTTAGTATTCCCACAACAAGCAGGTTTTTGTCCTTGTAGTCATTATTTATTTCTGATGAAAGCCTGTTTGATATTTCACTGAGTCGTGCTTCATCCGCTATGACCTCACACAGATCCTTATGCAAATGCTTTTCCCCTCTTCCTTTTTTTACATTCATTCAATTCTGATTACAAGTATTCTTTTTGTATTGTCTATTATTTTATGTTTTTCAGAAACACCTGCACCCTCTATCCAGAGAATCTCACTGCCTTTTGCGAGCATCAGAAGTCCATCGCGTTTTTCACGGGGAAGCTTCATTTCTATAAACAGTTTTTTTACGGATTTGGTGACATTCCGGTTTGCAGGAGAAAAAACATCTCCGCTTCTTCTGGTTCTGAAAACACTCGATAATGGTATTGTATCATAATCAAGCAAATTATTAAATACAAATTTTTCATTTTTTTTACGGTTGTGAAAATCTTCTGTATTTATTAAATATGTCTGTATTTTTTTATTGTTTATTGATATTGTTTTATCTGTCTCCAGAGGAATCTCAGAACAAGGAGTTATTTCATCCTGTTCAGTTTTTTTTATGATCCTGAAGCTGTTCTGACTGCACACAGCAAACACGCCGTTTTTTATCTCGACAGCACCATTATTATACACAATTTTTCTTATAAGTTCAATATGCTTTGCTTCGGGAATGATATCAAATTTTGTACACAAGATCCTTACAGCTTCGGCAAAAATTACAGGCGGCATATCCCTAATCATATCGCAGCTGTAACCATTCTCTGTTCCGGCGTTTTTCAGAGCTGCTGATGCTGTATCATGGATATACGAGCTTGTTTCCCTCAGACGAAACGAGAGTCCTGAAAGTGTTTTTTCAAGAGATGGGTTTATCTCTTTAAGTACGGGTATCACATCAAGACGTATCTTGTTTCTGTTGTATATTCTTTCCAGATTGCTGCTGTCGGTCATGTAATCTATACCGTTTTGTCTGCAATAGGCTTCTGTATCGGCTCTTGAAGCTTCTATCAGAGGTCGGATGATATTTCCTCTGACAGGCGGTATGCCGCAAAGACCTTTTATTCCGCTTCCTCTTGTCATATTGAATATGACAGTTTCTGCATTGTCAGAGGCTGTATGTGCAGTTGCAATCTTTGCACCAAGTTCCTTTGCTTTTTCCTCAAAAAAGGAATATCGTATTTCCCTGCCGCATTGTTCTGTTCCTATTCCTCTTAGCTGGGCTTCTTTTACAACATCAATTCGCAAGGTAAACAGCTTTACATCAAGCTTTTTGCAAAGTTCAACTGTAAAGTTTTCATCCTTGTCGGCCTCTTCGCCTCTGATACAGTGGTTTACATGACAGGCATATATTTTTAGTCCCATACTGTCACGCAGCGAAACAAGCAGGCACAGAAGCGCACAGGAATCCGCACCGCCTGAGAGTCCTGTAATTACGCTGTCCCCGTATCTGAGCATATTATATTTATTTATTGTTTTAATAGCTTTATCCTTCACTGTCCTGCACCATAGAAGTAAATCTCATAAACTCGCCCTGCCAATGCAGAGGTACCGAGCGTGTCTCACCATGTCTGTTTTTTGCAACGATGCACTCGCCGCTGTTTTTGTCGCTGTCCTCATCTGTCTTGCCGTCAGCTGTTTTGTAGTAATCCTCACGATACAGGAAAAGAACTATATCCGCATCCTGTTCAATAGAACCTGAATCTCTCAGGTCGGAGAGCTGAGGTTTATGCTCTGCTCTCTGTTCACTGGCACGAGACAGCTGAGACAGTGTTATGACGGGAACATTAAATTCCTTTGCAAGAATTTTAAGGTTTCTGGTTATCTCTGATATTTCCTGAACACGGTTGTCTATCCGTCTTGAAGATGACATAAGCTGCAAATAGTCAATGATGATAAGGTCAACGTGCTTTAATCTGCGGAGCTTAGCCTTCATCTCCGGTACATTTATACCGGGTGTATCATCAAGGTATATCTCGCTCTTACTGAGTACATCACCTGCTTCAATAAGGCGTACCCATTCATCAGGATTAAGTTTTCCTGTTCTGAGGGTTGTACCTGAGATAAGCCCCTCTGTTGATAGCAGACGGGATGCAAGCTGCTCCTTTGTCATCTCAAGAGAGAAAAAAGCAACTCTTCTCTTGCACTTTACCGCAACGTGCTTTGCGATATTAAGTGCAAAGCTTGTCTTGCCCATACCGGGTCGTGCCGCAAGCAGTATAAGGTCAGAACGGTTCAGTCCTGTTATCGTATTATCAAGTGCGCTTATACCTGTGGGTATACCTTTGTACAGTTCGCTGTCCTCGGAATTGAGCAGGTCAAGCCTTTCAAATGTTTCAAGTATAACATCATTTATTCTTTCAAGTCCGCTTATGCTTTTGTTGTCACGTATATCGAATATCCGCTGCTCTGCGGAATCTATAAGCCTTGAGACTTCCTCTCCCGGCTGAGCCGCATCATCGATTATCTCACGGGAGGATATTATAAGACTGCGGAGAAGATACTTATCCCTTACTATACGAGCGTATTCTTCCACCCTTGAAATAGATGGTACGATATTCGCAAGCTGCATAAGGTATGTTTTTGTATCGTTATCCGACAGATCTCTGCGTCCTTTCAGCATTTCAAGGACGGTAACAAAATCTACAGGCTTGCTGAGTGTAAACAGCTCCACCATAGCCTGATATATTTCCTTGTGTGTAGCAAGATGAAAATACTCCCCTGAAGGAAGTATCTCCATAACATTTGCAAGGCATTCAGAGTCAAGAAGTATAGCTCCTAAAACCGACTGTTCCGCCTCAGCACTATAGGGCAGACTCATACCGTCTACCGTGGAAACTATGTCATTTTCATTCATAATAAAAACTTCCTCTGTGTTTCCTTTTGCAGCTTCCCTGTTATACAATCATCTCACAATAAAGGGAAGCTATGAAATACAAATGATCCGTAACTCAGACGGATCGTGAATTACAGTATATATGCACACAATGGATATGCACGCTGCAAAAGATCATTCTGCTTCCTTGACCATGACTTTTATATTTGCAGAGATACCTGTATAAAGCTTTACCTCGCAATTATATGTTCCGAAAGCTTTTATATCTGTATCAAGCACTATCTTTCTCTTGTCAATGGAAAGGCTGTATTTATGCTTCAGCTCGTTTGCAATCTCCTTGCTGGTAACAGAACCGAACAAACGTCCGCCCTGTCCTGCCTTTGCAGTCATTACCAGTGTCTCGCCCTCAAGTCTCTTTTTATTAGCCTGAGCTTCTGCTGTTGCTACTTCTATCTTGTGCTGCTTTGACTGCTCAGCGTTTTTGAATTCGCTTATTGCCTGAGCGTCTGCTTCTCTTGCAAGCTTTCTCGGCAAAAGGAAATTCCTTGCGTATCCGTCAGATACGTTGACCATTTCTCCTTTTTTTCCTGCACCCTTTACATCCTGTAAAAGTATTACCTTCATTTCTTTCTCTCCCTTTTTGTTATTTTTGATTATTCTGATTGAGCTTGTTCACGTCAAGCTCGCTGATTATTGAAACAAGACGTTCCCTTGCTTCTGCCGCGCTGACACCCTCCATCTGGCAGGCAGCCATTGTCTGATGTCCGCCGCCGCCCAGAGCTTCCATTATTACCTGTACATTCAAATCTCCCAGTGAACGTGCAGAAATATTCATAGTTTTGCCAGTCTTATACATAACAAATGACGCCTTGACATTTTCAATGCCTAAAAGCTCGTCTGCCGCCTGTGCTGAAGCAATCCTGATATCCGGAATATCCTCATCCGCACAGGCAATTGCGCAGTAGTTGAAGATCTCTGCTTCACTGACAAGCTTGTACTTCACCTTGTATGTATCTATTGAATTTGAGAACAGCCGCTTTACCTCTACTGTATCGGCTCCGTTGCTTTTGAGGTATGCAGCGGCTTCAAATGTCCTTACGCCTGTGCGCAGTACAAAATTCTTTGTATCAAGCATAATTCCCGACAGAAGCGCTTCGCTTTCAAGCCTGCTCAGTGAGTCATTTCCCAGATACTGCACAAGCTCTGCTGTCATTTCAGAAGCAGATGACGCATACGGCTCATGATAGAAAACAAGTGCCTTGTCTATATGGTTGACCATCATTCTGTGGTGATCTATTACAACAACTCTTTTGCAGCGTTCATATATTGCCTTTGACTCTAAAAAATTTGGTGAATGTGTATCAACTATGATAAGCAGAGTATGCTCATCAAGCAGATCCATAGCTTCACTTTCAGTTTTGAAAATGCTCTCAAAGCCGGATTTTTCAAAGCAGGCAACAAGTGATTTTGCAAGGGTCTGCTGTCGGTTCAGAACGATATAGGCATTCTTATGCAGCCCCTTTACTACTGCACTCCACATTCCGATGGACGCACCTACAGAATCCAGATCTGAAAACCGGTGTCCCATTATGATGATATTGCTGCTGTTGTTTATGTGGTTTGTAAGTGTTGCAGCAATTACTCTTGTGCGTACCTTATCACGTTTTTCAACACCCTTTGACAATCCGCCGAAAAACTTATAGGAGTCGCTCTTTTTTACTGCGACCTGATCTCCGCCTCTGCCCAGTGCCATGTCAAGTGCCTGACGCGCCCACTGTTCATTTTCCTTGAAGCTGCTGCCGCCGTGTCCCACACCTATGGAAACTGTGGCGTTCAATCTGTCATTGATTTTTATATCACGGATCTCATCAAGTATCTTGAATTTCTCTTCGATGAACTTTTTGATGTTTCTCTCTTCCATTACAACGACATATCTTCCGCCGCTCATTTTCTTGTAAAAGCCTGTTGTAGTGCCGACCCATTTTACAATAGCCTGTTCTACAGCCACTGTGATCTTTATTGCTTCTCCTTCTTCAGCTTCACGCTCCAGCTCGTCTTTATTATCAAAGGCCACAATAGCAACAACGGGACGCGATTCCAGAAATTCATCGGAATTCTTCTTATAGTTGTCATCGTCTATAAAATAAACTATAGAACCGCAGTCATGTTTAATTGCAAACGCAAGATACCATTTGCCGTTGCAGCAGGTATCAGTACCATTGGTATCGAAAAGCGATTCCGGATTAGCGCTGGAAAGATAGTGTACTATACTGTCTCCTAAAGGTTCATTGTCGCAGCATACATTTTTTCTGAAAAGTTCGTTTGCAGCTATTATCTCGTTTTCCTCTCCCAGTATAACAGCAGGTATACATATGTCGTCTATTGTTTTTGTCTCATCCTTGAAGATCCTGTTGGCTGAGCTGATAAGTACCTTAGAGATATACTGCTTCATTTTTACAATGCTCAGTATTGTAACTGTAAGCGCTGCTGCTGATATGACTATCTCTCCAAAGAATAAAAGGAGATCATATTTTATGGTAACAAAAGCCATAGCAAACATTACGACCGCAAAGACCATAAACAATGGCATTATGAAATTCTTATTCTCTTTTTTTCTCACGCTCATCACCACCGAAAAAAAGTAACAACATCAGACTGACCGTTCTCATACACCGAAAAAACGATAGGGCAGATCCATCCGGAATACGATATGACTGTTCATACCCTTACTCCGGATAAATACACTCAGCAGGAGATATACGAGGTAACAGTCTGTCTATGACGGATCAAACCTCCATTATTATGGGTAATATCATGGGACTTCTGCGTGTTTTGTCATACAGAAGCTTTGATAGCTCGTCCTTTACCGTGTTCTTGATAACGCCCCATTCATGGACGCCCTGATCTACGCAATCCTCAAGAGTCTCTACTACTACTTGCCTTGCTTTGTCCATAAGCGGTTCACTCTCACGTACATACACAAAGCCCCTTGATACTATGTCCGGACCTGCGATAATATGACCGTCACTGCTGTCAAGGGTAACAACGACGACAATGAGTCCGTCCTGTCCCAGATGCTTTCTGTCACGAAGTACGATACTTCCCACATCTCCGACACCCAGTCCGTCAACAAGTACCTTTCCTGCCGGTATACTCGGAAGCTGTTTCATATATTCTTTGTTTATTTCTACTACGTTGCCTATGTCTCCGATAAAAATGTTGGAACGCGGCATACCCATCTGCATGGCAAGCTCCCCGTGTTTTATCAGATGCTTCTGCTCGCCGTGTACAGGTATAAAGTATTTCGGCTTTGTCAGACCGTGCATTAACTTAAGCTCCTCCTGACAAGCGTGTCCCGAAACGTGGACCTCGTACATTGACTCATAAACCACCTTGCAGCCGTGCTTCATAAGTTCGTTTACAACGGAGCTTACAGCCTTTTCGTTGCCGGGTATGGGGTTTGCGGAGATTATAATATAATCCTCAGGACCTACAGCTACCTTACGGTGATCCGAATATGCCATCCTTGATAAAGCAGACATAGTTTCTCCCTGGCTGCCTGTTGTAACAAGAACTATCTCATCCTTTGAATAATGACCAAGAAGGTCAATGTCAATTATAAGTCCGTCAGGTACATTTATATAACCAAGCTCTGAAGCTATTGCCATATTATTTACCATGCTTCTGCCGGAGAAAGCGACCTTTCTGCCGTACTTCTGGGCACAGTCAAGTATCTGCTGTATTCGTCCCAGATTGGACGCAAAGGTAGCTATAATGATACGGCTCTTTTCGGCTTCTTTAAAGAGAAGGTCAAATGTGTGCGCGACCTTCTGTTCTGTCATAGTATATCCCGGACGCTCTACGTTAGTAGACTCCGCCATAAGCGCCAGCACTCCGCTTTTGCCGAGTTCGGCAAAACGCGCAAGGTCTATCATGCCTCCTGTGGTAGGGGTACAGTCGATTTTAAAGTCACCGGTATGAACTATTACGCCTGCCGGTGTGTGTATAGCTATGGCTACAGAATCCGGTATTGAGTGATTAACGTGTATAAACTCAATGGACATACAGCCAAGCTTTATTCTCTGACCGGGCTTTACGGTATTGAGCTTTGCCTTACCTGAAAGATTATGTTCCTTGAGCTTGCTGTCAACAAGACCAAGTGTAAGGGGTGTGCCATATACAGGTACATTTATTTTTTTCAGCAAATACGGCAGTGAACCGATATGGTCCTCATGTCCGTGAGTGAGCACTACGCCTTTTATCTTGTCCTTATTGCGCTCAACATAGGTAAAATCCGGTATAACAAGATCAACGCCCAGCATATCGCCGTCCGGAAATGCCATACCGCAGTCAAGAAGGAACATATCACCGTCACACTCAAACAGAGTGATATTCTTTCCTATCTCATTCAGACCGCCCAGAAAAGTAACTCTTACGGAATGGTCAGCGGCATTATTATAGCGGCGGTTAGACTGAAAATCGTTTTTACCCTGATAACGCGAGCGGTTCATTTTATTGCCTGTTGATGAAGCGTAAGGCTGTTTCGATGTGCTTACGATTTTATCATACAGCTTATTATCTTCACCTATCATCTGATCCGAAAGCTTTTGCTGAGCAAATCGTTCTGCTGCGTTAGATTTGTTTTTGCTCGTTATAACTTTTTTATGCATTACCCTTCCGTTCTTAGGAAACTTTGAGCCTGAAACACTCTTGTTTCCGTTGTTTTTGGGTGCATTTTTTTTGTTAAAATTTGACAACACTACAAAATTACCTCCATTTTCTGTTGTTATTCACAAAAATTCTTTATAAAATATTGAATATACATACATCGTGTACAACAATATTTAATTTTCCCGAACACAAATATATAGTTATTTTACTCTCATTATTCAATTATGTCAATACCCGCGCAAAGCTTGCGCACGTCAATCTAATTCAGACATCAAAATGATACAAAGTTTAATAAGATGTCATTTTGAGCGTTAAGCGAATAATCTTTGAGTGACTTATGCACACTTTACTATGCCTGTCAGGTTTAATTAATTAGAAAAAACGCACTTTAAGCCCTTTCGGCAAGCTCAAGAAAGAAGGTTGATTCTGAAAAGTAACAAAATAATTTCCAAATTAGATTGACGTGAAAGCTTGCGCTCCCGATTCGCGGCGCAGAGCACCCCAAGGGTACTTCCTACGGGCGCCTGCGCACCCGATTCACGTTTGCTAACGCTCACTCTGATACTCTGACAGAACATTCACTGTCCTCGTTTCTCCGACCAACACGCCCCTTACGGTGCGCTTATGGGCGGTTTTGGTTGTGGAGGATAGTCGTAGACGTGTACAGTACCAGCCAAAGCGCACCTTTAGGTGCGTGACGCAGACGGTTCAATAAGAAGCTGATGCGTTGTTAAGTTGTCCAGTGCGGTCACGCACCGCCGGCGCAGTGTTGATAACAAGCTTTTGCCAACTAAACTATACACGTGGCAAGCTGCGGATGTTCATTTTTCTGGCTGCTATTCTATTGAAAGATACAGGAAAATGTGTATAATAGATATGTAAAGAAATGGCCGCTTTTTTATAAGGATATGAAATGAACTGTGCGGATATGTATATGGTCATAATTTCCGTTGGGCGGTCAATAATACTTAAGGAGAGAGTTATGAGACAGGTGGAGCTTTTTACTGACGGTGCGTGCAGCGGCAATCCGGGACCCGGAGGCTGGGGCGCAATACTCCGTTACAACGGACATGAAAAGGAGCTTTCCGGCGGAGAAGCTGTTACTACAAATAATCGTATGGAGCTAATAGCTGTTATTGAGGGACTGAAAGCCTTGAAGGAGCCGTGTATGGTGACACTGACCAGCGACTCTCAATATGTATGCAATGCTATACAAAAGGGTTGGGCTGTGAAATGGAAAAAGAACAACTGGATTAAAAGTGACAAATCAAAAGCTAAAAATCCTGAGCTCTGGGATGAGCTTCTGACACTGCTTGAAAAACATACACTCAAAGTCAATTGGGTGCGCGGACACAACGGACATCCGGAAAATGAACGCTGTGACAGATTGGCTGTTGAACAAGCAAAGAGATTTAAATAAACCATGTTTTTTTGCTGGATTTAGAGAGCGGGTCTGGAGCTTTTATAAATTTCAAGCTTTTATATTCTCTACTCTTCCCCGCTCGCTTCTTTCGCTCAATGATTAATTACTGATTGCTGTTCACTAACCAATAATAACTACATGGTTTGTTTAATTTAACCAAATAGGTATTCGTTTTCTGTTAATTCATACTGTTTTGATATGAAATATAAAAATGGTATTGATTTATTGTTTTTTTAGGTGTATTATGTATATGAAGGAAATAATCATTCTTATGATTTAGTATACTATTATTGAAACGAGGTTAGAATATGTCAGAATATGTATATGCAGATAATGCTGCTACAACAAGACTTTCGGATGCAGCATTTGAGGCTATGAAGCCGTATTTTACGGAGTATTTCGGAAATCCATCAAGTCTTTATAAGCTTGGTGCCGCAAGCCAGAGAGCTGTAGACAAGGCAAGAGAGGATATCGCAGGCTGTATCAATGCTCCAAGACCTACAGATGTTTATTTTGTCTCAGGCGGCAGTGAAGCCGACAACTGGGCTATAAAAGGTGCTGCGGAGCTTGGCTTGAAGAAGGGAAAGAAGCATATCATTTCTTCAAGATTTGAGCATCATGCAGTTCTCCATACTTTAGAGTATCTTGAAAAGCATGGATATGAAGTTACACTTCTGGAGGTCCATGAGGACGGACTTGTCAGACCGGAAGAGCTTGAGGCCGCAATAAGAGAGGACACTGCACTTGTTACCATTATGTTCGCCAACAACGAGATAGGCACGATACAGCCTATAAAGGAGCTTGCAGAGATAGCTCATAAGCATGGTGTTCTCTTCCATACCGATGCGGTTCAGGCTGTGGGTACAGTTGAAATAGATGTTCAGGAGCTTGGTGTGGATATGCTTTCTATGTCCGGACATAAGTTTCACGGTCCCAAAGGCGTAGGTGCGCTATATATAAAGAAGGGCATCAGACTTCCCAGTCTTATACACGGCGGCGCGCAGGAAAGAGGAATGAGAGCAGGTACCGAAAATATTGCAGGTGTTGTGGGTATGGCAGCCGCATTGAAGGAAGCTGTTGAGAACATCCCTGAAAGAAACGCAAGACTTACAAAAATGCGTGACAGACTTATTGACGGACTTAGCGTGATAGACCGTTCAAGGGTAAACGGCGACAGAGTGCACCGGCTTCCGGGAAATGTCAATATGTGCTTTGAGGGCATCGAGGGCGAGTCACTGCTTCTTATGCTTGACCTGAAGGGAATATCAGCGTCCTCCGGTTCCGCTTGCACTTCAGGCTCACTGGATCCCAGCCATGTGCTTCTTGCTTTGGGTCTTCCCCATGAGATCGCACACGGTTCATTAAGACTGACCTTCAGTGATGAAAACACAGAAGAGGATATTGACCGTATTCTTTCAGTGCTTCCCCCTATTGTTGAGAGACTCCGTTCTATGTCTCCGCTTTGGGAAAAGATCGTGAATAATTCAAAGGACTGATATCTATATAAGGTATCAGAAAAAATATTATTATAAATGAAAGGTGATCACTATGGCATACAGTGAAAAAGTAATGGATCATTTTGCAAATCCGAGAAACGTGGGAGAAATGCCCGACGCCGACGGCATTGGCGAAGTAGGCAACTCAAAATGCGGCGATATAATGAAAATGTACATTAAGGTAAAGGATAACATCATAACTGATGTAAGCTTCAAGACATTCGGATGCGGAGCCGCAATTGCAACAAGCTCAATGGCTACCGAGCTTGTAAAGGGAAGATCTATAGACGATGCTCTTCAGCTGACTAACAAAGCTGTTATGGAAGCTCTTGACGGACTTCCGCCGGTAAAGGTGCATTGTTCCGTTCTTGCGGAACAGGCGATAAAAGCTGCTCTGAGCGACTATTACACCAAACAGGGTATAGATCCTGAACCCATAGTCGGAAAAATATCCGAATGTGAAGAGTGTCACTTACATTGATTTTTACAGGCTGAAGTTTGTATTGTTGTTATGTGAGAGCTATTTTGGAATTTCAAAAAGTCAAAACGACCGTGCCGCATATTTTATTTTTTGCGGCACGGCCTGTTTTTTTACATGTAATTATCACTTACTGTTTATTATAATTATCGGAAAGGAATATCCGCAGAAAATCATAGAAGGTTGTTTCCCATGCACTCTCATGATGAGGCTTATCCGGTAAAAATATCTTATTAAGCAGGTCGGTCGGGTAATGTTCCCCCAGAATATCACATACCAATTCCGTATCGGAAGCAATTTGTTTTTCCATATCGTCAGCTCCACCTGCGTAAAAATACAGATATGGTAATTCTTTGATGCCCTGCATCTTTGAGATTATCCATTTTCTCAGGCTGTTCCGTTCATACACCATAAATACCGGCGAAAACACTCCTCCGGCGGAGAAGATATCAGGATGACTCATCACAATATAAAATGACTCCAGACCGCCTGAAGAGCTTCCGCAGAAGGCGGTGTTTTCTCTTCCTGTTTTAACGGGGAATTGTTTTTCAACAGCAGGCATCAAAGTATTTATAACAAAACCGTCGAATACTTCACCTGATGCGCAAAGCTGTTTTTTTATTTCTTCGGGCATATCCGGTGTTACTATGAGATCACCTATACTTGCGGGTGTCAATTCGTTAGCTCTTTCAATTGGCGCTCCGTCGTTATGAATACCTACTATCACAGCAGATTTGCCGCTGATGCTTTTTATCGCTCTGACAGACTCTCGTGTATACCAGCAGCCAAATCTCACGTTGTCATCGTCAAACAGGTTTTGTCCGTCGGTCATGTATACTACAGGCATAGTCTCCCCTTCCTCATGTTCGGGGACAAACACACGGACTCTTTTTTCTCTCTTGTCAGAATACGGAAATGTCATTTCAATTATTTTTTCAGGGACCATATTCTCTCCTCCTCAGTTTATTCGTTTTATCAGACTGATGATCACACACCATCAGCAATTCATCACTGTTAATATTTGCAAGATTTTCAGTCCCGTGCGAAAGAGGCTGTCTTGTATATTGATTTTAAGAATATCCTTTTGTAATATTGATAGAGCTTTTAAGCTGGTCAAAGGTAACACCATATTTTTCAGCGATATCTCTTGCGTAGCTTACGCCCTCAGGCGGTGCAACGAATACCTTGTAAGATCTTTGTCCCTCGTGTATTCCTGTTATCAGAGAAGCTACTTTCATATCTCCTTCAAGGGAGTTTATTACGTCAAGCTCTCTTGCAAGCTCGTGCATATGTGTATTGAATACTGCTCTTGCACCAAGATACCTCATTGCTCTTACAACATCTTTGGCAATATAAATCCCCTCTGCAAGGGATGTCGTGGCAAGGGATTCGTTGAACAGCAGAACGCTTTTATCGGTTGCTGCTGCAAAGATTTCGCTGAGTCTCTGGGACTCTTCCCCAAGTCTGCCGAGATTTGCAGTCTGATTTTCGTCTGCCGGGAAATGTGTGAAAATATTATCGCAGGGTGAAAAGCTAAGAGACTCCGCAGGTACATAAATACCATGCTGTGCCAAAATAAACAATAAGCCTGTTACCTGAGTGAATGTGGTTTTTCCGCCCCTGTTAGGACCTGTCATTATGTATATTCCATGTTCTTTTGTAAACTCAAAATCATTGCGGACAATTTTCAGTTTATCACCTTCAAGCATCTGGATAGCAAGCCCTAGACTATATATTCCCTTTGATGAAAGTGAACGCTTATCAATGTCAAGTATTTCCGGTCTTGACATAGGAAGCCCAAGTTCCATTATTTTTGTGCAGAATTCAGCCCATCTTATATAGAAAACCAGATCGGGTATCAGCTTTGTAAGGCTGTAACCGTTTACATTAACATATCTCGAAAGCTTGGCTTTGAGTGTTCTCACAGTTGGAGCCAGCATTTCAGTTACCGAACGGCGCAGGTTGTTCATTAAAGGAGAGTCTTCGGCAGACCTGCCCACAGTATGTATTTTTGTCATTCCTGAAAAGGACGAACCGCCAAGAAGCTCATTCTTCTTTGATGCAAAATTGAAAAACTTACTGAATATTCCTGTACGAAGAAATCTCTCTCTGTTGATGGATAAGATGCCCACTTCTACAGGACGCAGTCTGTTATCAAGGTTTACACCAAGGGAAATGCTGTGTATTTCAGCTGTTTCCTTTATCAGCTCATCTATATCCTCTTTCAGATGATCAAATCCGCTTTTAGTGCAAACAGAAGAAACAAATTCCTTCATCCTGTTAAGACCTTCGGATTTGACAGGGATCTCTGAAAGTGCCTGAGCAATTCCTGTAATACAGTTTACGTATACGTTGAGTTCCTGAGTACGGTCTATCAGCTGCCACACAGAAGAGTTTGTGTCATCTTTGTAGGTTTTTTCATAGCCTTTCAGATATTCGAGCTGTTCAAGCATTTCCTTTAGTTTTTCACGCAGCTCCGGATATTTTATTATATCCTCAAAAACGTCACAGCGATAACGGATGACTTCCGGATCACTTTCCAGCTTCATCATCATACTTTTCAGAGTTTTTTTCTCGTGCTCGCTCTGTGAAATATATTCCAATATGTATTCCATGGAAATATCTTTAAAGGCATCTTCGCTGAGTGTTTTATATGCAGGTTCTTTTCCGGCCGGATAAAGCAAACTGAAATCATCCATGATATTTTCTCCTTATCTTTTGTGTATATCGCGAATATATCTGAATAATTCATTTCCAATACTGTTTTCCTGATCTATAATAATTATAAAACAATGGTTTAATTATAGCAATCAACTATTCCGAAGTTAATACAACTGTAAAACTATAAAATCAATTGAGAGTTTATTTTGTCTCTGATTTCTGGGAAACCTTGAACTTTTACAATGCTGACAACTCGCTGCTATGATACAGAAAAGATTAAGTGATTAATTGTACTTTAATATAAATTATACATTTTTTCGTTTTTGTATGAAGGATGAATGTTGATTTTTCCCATAAAATGTATTAAAATATAATGACAGAAAGGGGTCATATTTATATGAAGAAAGATATTTCCAAGAAAATCTCTGCGCTGCTGCTTGCTATGTTAATGGCTGCATATGCAGTTCCGTCAGCTTCTGTATTTGCGGCAGAGAATAATGTTTCATCCGCTTCTTCGAAAACGGGTGAAAGGGATTCCGATATTGATCTTGTAATACCTTTGGATGGAAGTCCAATCACACTTGAAAGAGGAGTGTCTTATAAAATTCCGGAGACTTTTTCAAAGATCTTCCCCGGACTTTCATATAAGCTTTCCACAAGCAATAAGAGTGTGATAAGCATAAAGGATAATGTTATCACTGCAAAGGGTACCGGCACTTGTACCTTGTCTATAAAGTTCTCTAACGGTCTGGAAATAAAAAAGGAAGTTACTGTTGTTCTTCCTGAGGTGACTATCAAGTTTGTGAATAAATCTGTTACAGTCGGAAAGGGTGAAAGCTCCGTTTTGAAGACCATCCTTTCAGGTACTACAGGAAAAATTACATGGTCGTCATCCAACAAGACTGTGGCTACTGTCGATTCCAACGGTAAAATAATCGCAAAAAATGTGGGTTCTTCTACCATTACAGCTACACTTTCCAACGGCAATAAGGCTGACTGTAAGATCATTGTCAAGGCTGCACCTACGTACATCCAGCTCAGCGATAGTAAGCTCGTTCTCGGTACCGAAGAGAAAAAGAACCTGAGCTTTACTCTGAACGGTAATGCAGCGTCTTACAATATCACATATACATCAAGCAATCCGGCTATTGCAAGAGTCGATTCCAAATCCGGACAGATCTCAGCTTTAAAAACAGGCAAAGTAACAATAACTGTCAAGACCTATAACGGCAAGACAGCGTCCTGTACTGTAGAGGTCAAGAAAGCTCCTACTTCTATAAAGTTTGACAAGAATAGCATTACTCTTATCAAAAATGGTACAGCAAAGTTGAAGACTACTCTTTCAGCCGGAAGTGCCGGTAAGGTAACATTCAAGTCAAGCAATGAATTGATTGCAAAGGTGAATGCAAGCGGAACAGTTACCGCTGTAGCACCCGGAGTCGCATATATTTCCGCAACGACCTACAACGGCAAATCTGCTGTGTGCAAGGTCACTGTAAAGTAATCTGGAATATAAAGAGTGGAGCGTATTTATAATTGTTTTCGCATACGCCCGTAGGAAGTGCCCTTGGGGTACGAAAATATACTATTATTATTCATTCTTCAGTCTTAAGTTTTCAGTATTAATTTTTTTCGTGTACACCGTAAGATACGTTCTCCAAATAATGAACAGGCAGCTGTGAGTTTCTCTCAGCTGCCTGTTCATCTTTCAAGTATTTTTGCTATTATTAAGTTTGAGAGAAGGAAGCCCCTTTCAGTCAGTCTGAAGCTGCTGTTGTCAGCTATGATCAGTCCTGTATTATTCAGCTTCATAGCATTGTTAATGTATATCTGAGGGATATCAGTACCGAAGCGTTTTTGAAAGGATGTATTCGTAATGCCTTCGCTCAGTCTTGCACCAAGCATTATGTATTCTTCTGTATCACCGCCGGTGCCGTCGTCAATTATCCTTCCGTTATAGAAATCTTCAAACGACCTTCCGAAGTAAAATCTCCTGCCGTCAATAAAGGAGTGAGCAGACGGACCAAAGCCTGAATACTCTTCATCATGCCAGTATTTCAGGTTATGCCTGCCCTTAAAGCCGTCCTTTGCAAAATTTGATATTTCATATTGCTTGTAGCCGTATTTTGACAGTTCAGAGACTGCACCAAGATACATATCTGCCTGAATATCGTCGTCAGGTAGCATCAGTTCATGACGCTGTTTATAGTATCTTGTTCCCTGCTCCAATTTCAATATGTATGCGGAAATATGTGTTGCTCCATGCTCCGCACAAAACTCTATGGAACGTCTGAGACTGTCCATTGTTTGTCCGGGCGTTGCTATCATGAGGTCAAGAGAGATGTTATCAAATCCGGCTCTCTTTGCCCTGCTGATACATTCTACCGCGTCTTTAACGCTGTGAAGCCTGCCCAGCTTTTCAAGCTCATTGTCATTTGCTGACTGCAAGCCAATTGATATACGGTCAAATCCCTCCGCCCTGAGCATTTCAAAATCAAGGTCTTTTTTTTCCGGATTAACTTCAAGTGTTATTTCATGCGCATCAGCCTTGAAGCTTTCCTTAACAGAACGCAGTATCCTGCAAAGGCGTTCTGCGCCAATGAAGCTTGGAGTACCGCCGCCGAAATATACGGTATCTGCCCTGCGCTGATATTTCTGACCTGATAAAGCTATCCTTTCACACAGCCTGTCGGTGTATTCATCAAAGCAGTCTGTAGATGTCACAGAGAAAAAATCACAGTACGGGCATTTTCTTTTACAGAAGGGTATATGGATATACACCCCGATATCGTGCAGCTCTGCTATTTTTTGTCGCCTCCCTTTCTGAGTATCAGCATTATCTCCATAAACAGTGACAGAAGAGAAGCCGCTATAAGACCGATATCTATTACCATAAAGGTGACGAAGGATTCGGACAGTCCATCATAGCTCAGGACATCGCTCATCGTCAGAAACTTGATAAAGTTGTCGTTATCCCCTGTTCCCAGAGAAACTATCGCACTGTCTATCATATATGTAAAAACCACAAAGCACACCAGCACAGTGATAATAGTACCTGTAACCAAAGGCTTTTTTGGTTTATTGATAATGCTGACAACAATAACAGAGAGTACAAGAGCCGCACTCACGATTATTACAATAGGATTAATCATAGCCTGTCCCCCATCATTTTCCCTTCAGGGTATTAAAAAGCATAGCGGTTTTAAGAACAGCCGTCTGAGTTTTGGCATCCGGCAATTCACCGTTAAGCACCATTTCTACGGCTTTGGAAAGAGGTATCTTTTCTACGGAAAGAAATTCATCATCATCCAGACATTGATTTTCATAGTGGTCTATCTTGCAGAAATACATATGGATTATCTCGCCGCAATAACCGGGACTGGGGTACAGCTTTCCAAGGGTAATATATTCTCTGCCCACGGCACCTGTTTCCTCTAAAAGCTCACGCTTTCCGTTTTCAAGGGGATTTTGTCCCTTTTCAAGCTTGCCTGCCGGAAGCTCAAGAAGAACCTCTTTATACGGATATCTGAACTGTCTTACAAACAGCAGTTCATCATTTTCTGTCAGAGCGGCAACGCACACCCCACCCGGATGAGCGACCACCTCTCTCATCGCTGTATCACCGTTTTCAAGCTCTACTTTATCGTGTGTAACATGAATTACCTTACCATTAAATATATCTTTTGTTTCCAAAGTTTTTTCAAACAATTTCAATCTGAAGCCCCCATATGAGTTTAGTGTCGTCAGTCATGAATAAACTGTCCGAGCCTAAGTTTTATTATATACCATAATATACTCCCTCTGCAAGTGATAATTATAATTTTACACGGAAATCAATTTTGCAGGGGCAGATACATGGAGAAAACCCTTTTCGGCGGAAAAAGGGTTATTTCCCATACCCCTTTCCTAAAACCGCTGACATTATCCGATTTGAGAAAATATCCACAATTAGTGTTTGGCATGTAAAAATCAAACATCTCTGTAATTCAGGTTTTAAAAATTGATTTCCGTAATAATTTTACGATTAAATCAATTCTGACGGTCAGTTACTCCGGGGGAAACCCTTCCTAAAATAACAATATTGACCAGAACTAAGAAAAATTATGCTGAAAGGCTTTCCTGTTTATAAAAAACATAAAGTGAATTGACAAAAGAGGTATTCTGAGTGTATAATTTTAACAAGCAATATATGGCTATATGTATAAAGAGGTGAAAATTATGGATATGTCGGCAATACATCACAGGAGTGATTATTGTCAATGCTATGCAGCTGACAAGGATACTGTTGTTATCAGACTGAAAACGGGTAAGGATGTTGATAAAGCATACATCTTTTGCGAAGACCCATTTATAAATCAGCTTGCCGGAAAAAAACACTGGTCGGGAAAAAAGCATGAAATGGAGCTCGAAATGGAGCTTGAAAATCATTTTGTCTGGATATACAGAGCACAGCCGAAGTATAAAAGACTGCAATACTATTTTGAAGTTACGGGCGGAAAAGACAGGGCAATAGTTTTTGAAAACCGGGTATGTGACAAAAAAGAATGCTCAGGAATGTCAAATAATTATTTCAAGTTTCCGTGGATAAATCCCGGTGATATCATTACTCCGCCGGATTGGGTAAAGAATACCATTTGGTATCAGATAATGCCCGACCGCTTCTGTAAGGCTGAGGGTACAAATTCAGACGAACGCTTTTTAAAATGGGGTAAAAAGACATCGGGATGGAATGATATTTACGGCGGCAACATAAAGGGCATCACAGAACATCTGACTTATCTGAATGAGCTTGGTGTCAGCGGAATATACCTTACACCTATTTTCAGTTCATCTTCATACCACAAATACAATACAAACGATTATTCCGTTATCGACCCTGACTTTGGCACTGAAAATAATATAATGGAAATGATAAGCAAAGCTCACAGCCTTGGTATCAGGGTAATGCTTGACGGAGTTTTCAATCATTGCGGTTCGGAATTCTTTGCATGGAAGGATGTATTGAGCAAGGGTAAAGACTCGCCCTATTACAACTGGTTTTTTATTAATGATGACAATTTTGCAAAGAAACAGTTTGATACTTCTGACGGACGCTTTTATACATTTTCATTCTGGTCTGTAATGCCAAAGCTCAACACTAATAATCCTGAGGTCATTGATTACTTTACAAAGCTATGCACCCATTGGGTAAAGGATTGGGATATTGACGGCATACGCTTTGATGTGGGAGATGAGGTTTCCCATAGGTTTATACGTGCTCTGCATGAAAAACTAAAGCCTGTAAAGCCCGATGTTTTTCTTCTTGGTGAAATATGGTTCGATTCTGTTGCATGGCTGAACGGTACAGAATACGATTCTGTCATGAATTATCCCATCAGCACGAGTATTAACGATTATTTTAAAAACACTGCTCTTTCATCAAAGAATTATATGTACATGATGAATTACTGCCTGTCATTATATCCGGAACAGATAACAAAAGTTCTTTTCAACTTTCTTGATACACACGATACACGCCGTGTATTCGATACCTGCGGCGGAAACGTAAACGAGCTTTTGCAGCGTATTACACTTCTGCTTACCACTCCGGGAACTCCGTGTCTTTACTACGGTACCGAAATAGCTATGACAGGCGGCGAACACGATACAGACAACCGTCACTGTATGCCCTGGGACAAAATAGACGAAGGTTATAATTCATCTGTCACAAACGAGATAAAAAAGCTGACATCCCTCAGGAATACTCGTCCGGAGCTTTGTACTACTGGTTTAAAATTCATACATCACTCTTCACATCCCCGTCTGCTGCATTACATAAGATACACTGACTCATCAAAGCTGCATATCTATGTCAATACCGATAAAGAGCTTTTTACACCCGAAATAAACGGAAATATCCTTTATCAGAATAATTTCCACAGCGGCGCGCTTCTGCCCGGCGGAGTTCTCATTTCTGAATCTGTTTGAAAAATGTGGAAAGTAGACTATGAAATATCTGTACAGGAAATCATAAATACTATAATGATAAAATAATAACGACAGCAGGAAAAGCTTTCATGCTCCACCCTGCTGTCGTTTTTTATCTCATTCTAATATTTTAGTTTAGTGGTCGTGGTCAGTAAATTCAACACATGAGTATCCTGCTTAAAGAGACTTATCATAATTGTTTTAGCTGTACGAAAACATACCATAATTCCACATTCCACTTTCCACATTAATAATTCTCTCAGGTGTTGTGGTCAACTGTGTGGAACTGTTTGAGGTTGCCTGTTTTCTGGCTGCGCTTTGAAAGCTCCTCCATGACCTCGTCAACAGATATTCCCTGATTGACCATCATAACAAAAAGATGATATATAAGATCTGATATCTCAAGGACTGTCTCGTGATTGTCGCCGTTTTTCGCAGCGATAACAGTTTCAGTACATTCCTCACCAACCTTTTTCAGGATCTTATCAAGTCCCTTCTCAAAAAGATAACAGGTATATGAACCCTCCTGTTTGTTTTCCTTTCTGTCAACTATAGTCTCGTAAAGAGAATAGAGCTCGTTTTTGTTTTCAGCCATTGTTGTATTCCTCCCATATATTATTGAAAAAGCATGAGTGACTACCCGTATGACACGCAGGTCCTGTCTGGTCAACTATAACAAGCAATGTGTCTTTGTCACAGTCTCCTTTTATATCAATGACCTTCTGTAGATGTCCGCTGGTAGCACCCTTGTTCCATAGCTCCTGTCTTGAGCGGCTGTAAAACCATGTGTAGCCTGTCTCAAATGTCTTGCGCATCGACTCCCTGTTCATATACGCAAGCATAAGCACCTGTCCTGTTGAACGCTCCTGCACTATAGCAGGCAGAAGCTCAGCCTTCTTGAAATAGTCCTCTATAAAATCAAATTTATCCGCCATATTATTCGTCCTCTGTTATTGTTCTGTTTTGTTTTCCTCTACAGCTTCGGCAGCTGCAATTGCCTGTACAAGGTCAAGATCACCTGTGTATATTGCCTTGCCGCTGATAGCTCCGTAGATATTCAGTGCTGTCAGGTTGATTATATCCATAAGATTTGCAACACCGCCTGAAGCTATTATATTGCACTTCACGGATGATTTCATTTCGTCAAGCATTGTCATGTTCGGACCTGAAAGCATACCGTCCTTTGAAATATCGGTAAATATGATGTATTTAACGCCTATGTCCTCCATCTGCTTTGCAAGCTCGATGTAATCCACCTCTGATGTATCTGTCCAGCCATCGGCAGATACCATACCGTTACGGGCGTCAATGCTCACAGCTATCTGGTCGGGGTATTTTTTAACGGCAGCCTTTACAAAGTCAGGATCCTTGATTGCTGCAGAACCGAGTATCACTCTGTCTATACCGTTTTTTATATAGAACTCCACAGCTTCCATATCCCTTATGCCGCCGCCGACTTCAATTCTGAGTTTGCAGTTTTTTCTGACTTCAAGTATAAGATCGGAGTTGACTCTTTTTCCGTCCTTTGCGCCGTCAAGGTCAACCATATGCAGCCACTTAGCACCGTCTGCTTCAAATTTCCTTGCGGTATCCACCGCACTTTCCGCTACCTTGTGGGCAGTGGAATAATCGCCTTTATATAAACGTACACAAGTACCATCCTTAATATCAATTGCAGGTAAAACTAACATTCTATTCTTTCCTTTCTAAAATGGGCGTACCCTGTTTAACAGTGAAGCTGGTTTTTAAAACTTGGACTATGGGATTTTTTAATATGCAATTATTGTACAAAGTTCTCACTGTCACCATAATGTCCGCCCTGTTACAGCAAAACATTAAACTTAAAGAGTTCCTTTAGTTGACAAGGGCTTATCACTCTCGTTGGGAGTGACCGCAGCTTTCAGTGCGTGAGCCAGTGCCTTATAAAGTGCCTCTGTTATATGATGTGAATTCTTTCCATATATACAGCTGAGGTGAAGGGTAATGCCTGCGTTGAAAGCAAAAGCACGCATAAATTCCTCTGTCATACAGCTGTCGTATCCCCCGATCTTTTCTTCGGGAAACTCTGCGTTAAAAACAAGGAAGGGTCTGCCGCTGATATCCAGTGAGCAGAAACCAAGGGCTTCGTCCATGGGAATATAAAAAGATCCGTAACGTGCGATACCGCTTTTATCTCCTAAAGCTTCGGCAAATGCCTTGCCAAGAACAATGCCCGTATCCTCTATTGTATGGTGACAGTCAACCTCAAGGTCGCCCTTTGCCTTTACGGTAAGACCGAAGCCGCCGTGAACTGCAAGAGCTGTAAGCATATGATCGAAGAAGCCGATGCCTGTATCTATATCGGCAGGACCGCCGTCAAGAGACAATTCTATATGGATATCCGTCTCCTTTGTTTTTCTGTCGACAACAGCACCTTTCATACTATCACCTCATAGTCAAAAATAGGTTCATCTGAAAATCACCGTGAGGGATGTTTTCAGAGACTCCCTGATATAATTCCTGAAAAGACAGGCAATACAGCAGAATGCTGCCGTATTGCCTATAGTATAACTCTTTTTTATTTATTTGTAAACAGTAAGGGAAAAGATAATTCCCTCAATACAATATTTTTTACATAATTGTCAAAAAATTAACGATTTCCAGAGATATATTTTTCTAAAATATATCTTTCAACAGCCTTCAGAAGCTCAGAATTTTCCTCACTGCTTCCTGTGGTAATACGCAATGCACCTGCATTTCCGAAGTATCTTACAGCAATACTGTTTTCAAGAAGGTACCCGAAGATATCCTTTGCAAGCCCTGTTCTGATAAATACAAAATTTGCACAGGGTTCTGCTATATCAAAGGGAAGCTTGTATGTATTTTTCAGGTCAAGCAGAGACTTATACAGATCTGCGGTATTCTTTATAATACTGTCTCTTCTTTCATCCAGTACAGCCTTGTGAGAGTATATACAAGCCCCCAGCTCCTGACTCAGGCTATTCACGTTGTAAGGGGATTTTACAGCACGGAGAGCCGTTGTGATAGTTTTATTGCTCACTGCAAAGCCCAGTCTCAGAGCCGCACTTCCCACCGCCTTTGAAGCGGTTTTCAGCACTATGAGGTTATCGTATTGTGAAGCTTCTTTAAGAAGCGGCTGATCCCAGAAATCCATATATGCTTCATCAAGAACTACTAAAGCTGAGACAGAGCTTATAAGCTTGCGGGCATCCTGTGCAGATAAACCGCAGCCTGTGGGATTGCAGGGATTTGAGAATATTATCATATCCGCATTGTTTTCCTGTGCAGTTCTGATAAGCTCATCTGCGTTAATTTTAAGCATATCATTCTTTGCAAAGCTTATTATCTTGTTTTCCGAGAGGAAGGAATAGAAGCCGTACATGGAAAAATCAGGCTCAGCAACTATGACCGTACTGTTTTTATTCAGCATAGCTGATGCTAATAAATAAAGCATCTCATCCGAGCCGTTTGAGGCTGTTACGGTGTCTGGGTCTATATCGTAGTAGGAAGCAAATGCAGCTATCAGCTTTTTTGCTGTGGGGTCGGGATATCTGTTGAAATCAAGCTTGTCAATAATAGCTTTGAACTCAGTTTTTATTTCTTCGGGCATATTATAAAACGACTCATTGGCGTCAAGTCTTATTTTATACTGTCCCGTTATCGGCTGATAAGGCTCCAGTTCCTTTACCTTATCGCATAAAACATATGCCATATCATAATCTCCCTTATATCGTCACTAAATCTTTGTTCATTCGTAGCGGACTATTATAGAGTTGGCGTGAGCGGTCAGACCTTCTGTATTTGCAAATCTTACTATGTCGTCCTTGTCGTTTCTGAGCGCAGACTCGGTGTAATATATGAAGCTTGACTTTTTGACAAAGCTGTCCACTGAGAGAGGTGAAAAGAAACGTGCAGTACCGCTGGTGGGTAAAACGTGGTTAGGACCTGCAAAGTAGTCGCCTAAGGGTTCGGGGGAATAATTGCCCAGAAATACAGAGCCTGCATTATCAAGCTTTCCTATATATTCCAGCGGGTTCTTGCAGCATACCTCAAGGTGCTCCGGTGCAAGGTCGTTTGCCATTTCTACTGCCCTTTCCATGCTGTCACATACGATGATAACACCGTAGTCCGTAAGGGAAGCTTCGATTATCTCTTTTCTGGAAAGCGACTGTATCTGACGCTCTATCTCAGCTGTTGTTTCCTCTGCAAGCTTCATGGACGTAGTTACAAGTATCGCAGAAGCAAGTCGGTCATGCTCTGCCTGAGACATGAGGTCAGCCGCAAGGAATTTCGGATTTGCGCTTTCGTCTGCAAGAACCAGTATCTCGCTGGGACCTGCGATCATATCAATATCCACAGTTCCGTAAAGAAGCTTTTTTGCTGTAGCGACATAGATATTTCCGGGACCTACTATCTTATCAACTCTGGGTACGCTTTCGGTTCCGTAAGCGAGAGCCGCAACAGCCTGTGCGCCGCCCATAAGGAACACTCTGTCAACTCCTGCAATTGCGGCAGCTGCCATGATATCAGGATTAGGTCTGCCGTCTTTGAGCGGAGGAGTTACCATTATAAGCTCCTGTACACCGGCTATCTTTGCAGGAATGGCATTCATGAGTACCGATGACGGATATGCTGCTGTGCCGCCCGGAACATATAATCCCACACGGGCAAGTCCTCTTATCCTCTGTCCTAAAATAGTGCCGTTGTCCTTCGTTGTCAGCCAGCTCTGCTGCTTCTGTCTCTCGTGGAAATCACGGATATTTGCAGCAGCTTTTTTAAGAGTTTCTATAAACTCAGGGTCACAGGTATCAAGGGCGCTGAGTATCTCCTCTTTCGGTACCTCAGGGTTTGCAGGTGCTTTTCCGTCAAACTTTATGGTATATTCTTTGACTGCTTTATCGCCGCCGGTTCTTACATTTTCAAGTATTTCCTTTACAGTCGCTGTGACGGTGTCGCTTGTGCTGCGGTTCCTCTCTTCAAGCTTGCTGAGAAACTCTGCTTCTGTTTTGCCGTCAGCCTTTATAATTTTAATCATTTCATCTTCGCCCTTTCCTCTTCCATTTTTGAAGCAAGTTCCTCTATCTCATTTTTCCTGAGCTTCAGACTTGCTGTGTTTGCAATAAGTCTTGCAGAGATGGGAGCTACATTATCTTCTATGATAACAAGTCCGTTTTCCTTCAGTGTAGAGCCTGTCTCAACTATATCAACTATTGCATCGGACAGTCCAAGCAAAGGCGCAAGCTCTACAGAACCCTCTATTTTTATTATCCTTATGTCCATACCCTTGCCTTCAAAAAATCCTCTTGTCACATTAGGATATTTTGTTGCAATGGTCTTCTCGTTGTAGCCGGAATAAAAATCCGTACCGGCTTTTCCTGCAAGGGCAAACCGGCATCTGCCGAATCCCAGATCGAGTATCTCATAGAAGCTCCTGCCGTTTTCCATTATGGTATCCTTGCCTACTACGCCAAGATCGCACACGCCGTTTTCCACATAGGTTATTACATCCGCCGCTTTTGCAAGCACTACCTCTATCTCTCCGCTGCCGATAGGAAGAATAAGCTTTCTGCCCTTTTCCCTTACAGCAGTGCAGTCATATCCTGCGTTTTCAAGAAGTCCTATTGTATCCTTTTCCAGTCTGCCCTTTGTCAAAGCTATTCTTAACGGTTTCATATGCTCAGACCCCCGTATCTGTGGTTTTGATTTCCCTGCCTACTACGGCAAGCTTTTTTATGCCCCTTTCCCTTGCATAGGAAAGTGCTTCCTCTTCAGTCTCAAACACACTGTTCTCTCCGAGAATATTCGCCTGTGTAAGAGTTTCGGTATATTTTATTGCTTCTATCTCATATCCCTTTTCGCTGTGGACAAGTATATCAGCCTGTTTTCTCTGAGGTATGTTTCCTCTTTTCAGCATTACTCTTGCAAGTGCGTCTACATTGATGCCAAAGCCTGTTGCAGGTGCAGGGCAGTCAAAGCTGTCAAGGAGATTATCATATCTTCCGCCTATGAGAACAGGCTCACCTGAACCCATTACATAGCCGCTGAATACGATACTGCTGTAGTAATCATTGCGCTGTACAAGTCCGAGATCTATTATCAGTCTGTCGCCAAGACCGTATTTTGAAAGATCGTTATAAATGTCACGGATATATTCAAGTGTGCCGAGTGCAGCTTCATCATCACAGAGCTTGCAGGCCTCGTCAAGCACCTCAATACCGCCGAACAGTCCGGGCAGCTTGCGTATAACATTTACAGCCTGAGTCTGCTCCAATTTATCAAGTGTCGTATTCAGAGCGGAATAGTTTTTGCTCTCTATATAAAACCTTATCTTTTCACGGCGTCTGGCGCTTACAGGAAGCTTGTCAGCAAGTGCCTTGAAAAAGCCAGCGTGACCTATTTCTATTCTGAAATCCGGTACACATTTTGACAGTGCGTCTATGGCTGTAGTAATGACCTCAAGGTCTGCACGCTTTCCCTTTGCGCCTATAAGCTCGATACCGGCCTGCATGACCTCATTGCTTCTGCCTGTCAGTCCGGGATTATAGCGGTATACACGCTGATTATAGTAGAGCCTTATGGGACGGCTCACATTCTGAAGTCTTGTTGTGACCATCCTTGCAATAGGCAGAGTAGAGTCCGGACGCATTACCATTAGTCTGCCCTTAGAGTCGCTCATCTTGAACATATATTCCATAGGTATGCCCGATATGTCCTCAGAGAAGAGATCGTAAAACTCTATTCCAGGAGTGAGCACCTCATGAAACCCCCTGTGCGCAAAAACTCCCCCCAGTATGGACGATACTGTCCTGTTTGCAAGACATTCCTCAAACAACAGATCCTTAGTACCCTCAGGCGTTATCTTTGAATAATTCTTCATGCTTTATCCCTCAATTCCATTCGCTTTATCATGGTAAAGTAATAATGTAATAAAATGATGTAATAATAAGATACCATATTACCATAGGCTTGTCAAGGAGTATGTTCAAGAAAAAGTTTTTTGCTATGTTTTTTTTCAAAAAATCTTTTGTTTACAAATATTCTGTGATATAATAATAATTGACCCATTTTCCAATATGATAAACTGTTAAAAACAACAATATATACCTTCAGGGAAATGGGAATAATTATGACATCTTGATCGGTGATATTATGCGTATCTTAATTTTTACAGAGGTGCTTGCGCCATATGTCAGCGGTATTTCGAGCTATGTTGAAGTCCTTAAAAACGGTCTTGAAATGCTCTCTCATCAGGTGCTTATCGTTACCTCATCTTTACATACAGACAAAACTTACTTTCAGCACGGAGTTATCCGCTGTCCTGCCCGTAAGGTCAGCAACAAGTACGGTTACGAAATCAAAAACAACAATGACACAAAGACAGTTGAATATATTGCAAAATTCAATCCCGATGTTATACATATCCATACTGATACAAAAATAGGATATATGGGATTGATCATTGCGGACAAGAATAATGTCCCCGTTGTCTTTACTATACATGACTATTTTATGGATCGCTTTGCAGCTGACAGATCCAGAATGGTATGGAACGTCAAAACATATTTTGAAAAACAGCATTTCAGGGATATGATAGACAATGCTGATGTCCTCACTTCCTCATGCAGCAGGGCTTCCATTTTTGTACAGAAGGCGGACAGAAAACGCAAGGTCATGCTCATACGTTCTGATACTGACATGACCCGTTTTGATTACAACAACTCTACAAAAGCGTCCATAAAGAAAATGCGTACTAAGCTTGGTCTGTCGCCAAAAGCAACTGTGGCTGTTTTTGCAGGTAAGCTTACAGTAGAGAAAAACCTCGAATTTGTACTGACAGCCTTTGCAAAGCACATTAAAAAGTCTGAGAATATACAGCTTCTTATCGTTGGTGACGGAACGGAGACTGATTATCTTAAGGGCTTGTGCAGATCGCTGAAGATAAACGACATGGTGATTTTCACAGGCGCTGTGGCAAACAGTATCATGCCTGATATTTATTCCGCCTGCGATATCTATGTCTGTTCCTCAGAGGATGGTCTTGTGTCAATGTCCTTTCTTGAAGCAATGGGCTGCGGACTTCCCGTGCTTGTTAAAGAGGACAAGGAAAAGATCGTGCATAAAACAATAACACACGGAGTCAATGGTTTTGTATATAATAAGAAGTCGGAGTTTGCAAAGTATCTTAAAACACTTGCGGGAATTGATGAGTCCAAACGCAGGAGGATAAGACAGATCGTCCGTGACTCACTTGTTACAGCAGACGAAACAAGTATGGCACAGCAGTATGTAAAAGCATACAACGTTGCAATTGAAAAGTATAGGAGAAAGAAATACAAGTGATCAATTACCAGTAATGTGCAGTAAACAGTTCAAATTACTGCCATTCCCACTTTACATTTTTTCAAATTGGAATTTGAATTTTTCGTTTGATATAATTCCCATATGTATGAATCAATATAGTAAGAAGGAGCCTGCAATTATGCTTAACGATATAGAGAAGAATATCCTGTCACTGCCGACACCCTGCTACGTGATAGACGAAAAGGCATTGTGTGATAATCTGAAGATACTCAGCAGTGTAGAAAAGCAAACCGGCTGTCATGTGCTTCTTGCTCAGAAGGCTTTTTCAGCATACCATGTCTACCCCACTATCGCAGAATATATAAGCGGCACAACTGCCAGTGGTATTTTTGAAGCTCAGCTTGCTTATGAGGAAATGGGCGCTAAACAAATACACGTTTTTTCTCCTGCATATAAGGATGAGGACTTTGACAGGCTGCTTGAAATTTGCGATCATATCGTATTCAATTCTTTCTCACAGTGGAAGCATTTCAGAGACAAGGCACTGAAACATACTGATGTTGAGTTTGGTCTGAGGATAAATCCCGAATATTCTGAAATAGAGACCCACATCTATGACCCGTGCTTTGCAGGTTCCAGACTTGGAATAACCCTTGAAAACTTTCAGGAAAACGAACTGGACGGTATAAGCGGTCTGCATTTTCATACAATGTGTGAGCAGGGTGCTGATACGCTTGAAAGAACTTTAAAAGTGGTGGAGGAAAAATTCTCAAAGTTTTTCAGCCGCATTAAGTGGATAAATTTCGGCGGAGGACACCACATCACAAGACCTGACTATGATATTCAGAAGCTTGTAGATTGTATCAACTACATAAAAGACAAATATGACCTTGAGGTCTATATAGAACCAGGAGAAGCTGTTGCGCTTAATGCAGGATATCTTATAAGCTCTGTTCTTGACATTACAAGGAACGGTATCGACATAGCGATAACAGATACTTCCGCTGCCTGTCATATGCCTGATGTTTTGGAAATGCCGTACCGACCCTTTATCATCGGTTCGGATAAAGCCGGAGTCCTGCCCTTTACATATCGTCTTGGCGCGCCTACCTGCCTTGCGGGAGATGTTATCGGGGACTATTCGTTTGATAAGCCTCTCAGCATTGGCGACAAGCTGATATTTACCGATATGGCAATTTACTCTATGGTCAAAAATAATACCTTCAACGGTATGCCGCTTCCCGATATTTATTTGCTGAAAGCAGATGGCAAGACTGAGCTTCTGAAGCATTTCGGGTATGAGGATTTTAAAAGGAGACTATAATAATCAGGAGTCTCAATTAGTGTATGAGTGGAGGTCGGGTGTGATGAACGATAAGATAAAAAATGAAAATACAGATGCGCTGTTCAGGGCGATACTTACTTTGTCAAGTGTGGAAGAATGTTATATGTTCTTTGATGACCTTTGTACAGTGCCGGAGATAAGAGCAATGTCGCAGCGTTTTGCTGTTGCCGAAATGCTTTCAAAGGGCGAAATATATAACGAGATCGTTGAACATACGGGCGCAAGTACTGCGACTATCAGCAGAGTGAACCGCGCGCTTAATTACGGCAGTGATGGCTATAAGCTGACAATTCAGCGTCTTGAAAATAAAACAGAGGAGAATTGATGTGAGCAGCTACTCTTATTTTGCGGAATTTTATGACGTTCTGACTTTGAATGTGGAATATGAAAAGAAAGCCGGCTATCTTTCAGAGCTTTTTAAAAAACACGGTCACACTCCCGGCGTTACTCTAGACCTCGCCTGCGGTACCGGCAGCCTTACACTGGAATTGAAAAAGAAAGGCGTGGATGTGTTTGGTGCCGATGCTTCTACAGATATGCTCTCTATCGCACAGCAAAAGGCTGCGGAAAACGATATGCAGATACTTTTCCTTTGTCAGAAAATGCAGGAGCTTGAACTATATGGCGCTATAGATACCTGCGTCTGCTCCCTTGACAGTATAAATCACCTGACAAATACAGCTGACGTTGTGAGCACTTTCAGACACGTCGCAGAGTATCTTGCGGATGACGGACTGTTCGTATTTGACTGCAATACCGTATATAAGCACCGCTGTGTTCTTGGAGACAATTGCTTTATATATGACACCGACAGCGTCTTTTGTGCATGGCAGAATAACTACAATGAAAGAAATAACAAGGTGCTGATAACTCTGGATTTCTTTCAGCCTGAGGGTGGAAAATACATTCGTTTCTCTGAACAGTTTTCAGAGCGGGCGTATACAAGAGAACAAATGTCGGAAATGCTTGAAGATGCAGGTCTTGTGATTGAAGCAGTGTATGACGATATGTCTTTCAATGAGCCAAAGCCCGAATCACAGCGGGAAATCTATGTAGTAAGGAAGAAACAGAAATGAATAATGACAGAATAATACGTTGTATAACATCTGACGGTGCAGTAATGGCTTGTGCCGCAGATACCTCTAACCTTTGTTATACAGGTGCAAAGCTGCACCTTACCTCCCCTGTTGCCAGTGCGGCTCTGGGCAGACTGCTGACAGCAGCTTCTATAATGGGCGCTCAGTTAAAGCAGGATGATGCCAGCATAACCCTCAGGATAAAGGGCGATAACAGTGAGACAGGTGCAGTCATCGCAGTAGCAGACAGCAAGGGCAATGCAAGAGGATATTTGCAAAATCCGGACTGTCCTACGGAATACTACTCAAACGGAAAGCTCAATGTGGCAAAGGCTGTGGGAAGAACAGGTATTCTAAATGTGATGAGGGACTACGGCACAGGCGAGCCATATGTGGGTCAGGTGCAGCTTGTGTCCGGCGAGATTGCAGAGGATATTACAAATTACTATGCCACAAGTGAGCAGATACCTACAGTATGCGCACTGGGTGTGCTTCTTGATAAAGAAGACCATGAGGTACTGTTAGCAGGCGGCTTGCTTATACAGCTTCTGCCGGGTGCAGATGATAGTACCATTGACAGGATAGAAAAAAACGTAAGTGAGCTTGAACCTATGACAACAATGCTTGCAAAGGGCATGAGCGTTGAAGAAATCTGTAAAACGGCTCTAAAAGGCTTTGAAGTGGAGATACTTGATGAAACTCCTGTACGATACACCTGTACCTGTAACCGTGAAAAAGTAATTGACGCTTTCATAACCCTCAGTGATGACGAGATTCGTTCCCTTGCGGATGAGAAGGGTTATGCTGAAGCTGTCTGCCACTTCTGCAAGAAAAAACATCGTTTCTCAAAGCTTCAGCTGGAACAGATAATAAAAGAAAAACACGCAAATGATGACAAGTAATCAAGTGGTCAGTAAACTGTTTGTGAAGAGTAATAATAATAGATGTTCATACAGAAGCTGAAGTGCGAGTTAATTCCACTTTCCACATTTAATTTTATGCTGTCTTTGTCTGTTCTTGTGTGAATTTACGCAGCTTGGATATAAGACGTTCCTTTGAGTACTGAACTGTACCGTCTGCGCATTTTGCAGGAACGATTGATGCAAGCTCTCCGGCAGAACAAAGAGAGTACAAAGCCGACATAAAATACATTTCGTCTGTACCCTTTGGCAGGAGACGTTTGTACCTGTATGGAATTTCCGCAAGATATTCAGATATGACAATTCCCTTTAAGGATACAAGCGGCTTTTCGGCGGTGAACAGAAGAGTATCTGTAGTTACAGGCAGTGTTATGTCAATTGCACGGGGGCTTATAATTACATCCTGTCCCTTAAGCTTTTCAATGGAGTCACTGACTATCAGAGGTACGCCGCAGCTTTCGTAAATGCGATCCGACTCGTTTTCATAAAATCTCGGCATATCCGTAACAACAGTAAGTGACGCTGTATAATCAAGCAGCTTTTGTGCAAACATAGGATACTCACCCTGCCTGTCAAGATATGCAAGCTTTATCCTCTTGGGGTCGGGTGAAGCACTTTTAAGAAGCTCACAGACAAAATTCTGCATCATAAGTATATTGAATTCTTTGTCCTCAAAACGGCTGAAGGGCGAACCTGACAGGTCAAGCTCCCTGCTGCACAGAATAGTTTTAGGCGACCCTATAGTATATGGATAGATTTTTTTGTATCTTACCTTTCCCCTGTTCTGGCTGTAACGGATATACAGCACTGAGCACTTATTTTGTTTTTTGACTTTTGTGTAAATATCATAGGGCTTGAAGACTGACCGTATTTTTTTCATCAGTGTATCGTTGTTATTCCTTACAACATCAAGTACAGTTATCATATCATTCTCCTATATAAAGTTCTTGGGTATGTTTTCTTCATATAATAGATGATATGCAGAAGCTGCAAGAAAAATAACAAGGGAAGCCGCAAAATTACGGCTCCCCGAAGGTTGTTATCTTACTGTGTCAGAGACATCGCTTGCTGTGTTGTTTACAGTGTTGTCCGCGTTGTCTGCGGCGTTCTCAACTACATCGCCTGCGTTGTCAGTAATGCTTGATACGGTATCGCCTACTTTATCGGCTGTGTTGTTTACTATGTCGCCTGCATTATCGGCAATATCCGATACTGTGTCACCTACATTATCAGCGGCGTTGTTTACGGTATCGCCTGCATTTTCCACAGCGTTTCCGGCAGCATTTCCGGCGTTGTCCACGGCATTTCCTGCCATATTGCCATTGTCTGTGATATCATCGTTATCACCGATGATGCCGTTCCTGTCGGTAACAACACCGCTGTTGGGATAGTTTTCAGTTACCATGCCGTTATCTGCGTTGGGCAGCTCTGAGGCAAGCGGTGTTGAAGTTGTATTTTCAGGATTCTGATCCTCGTTTGTTTTGCAGGCTGTCAGAGACAAACATAGTGCAGAGACGAGCACTGCTGTAAGAACAATTTTTTTCATATTCTATACTCCTTTAATTTTTCTTACCTCAATATTATTATCAATTCTTCGGAATTTATTCTGTATCAGATATTAGCAAAATTTTGATCAAAAAAACGGAGGTGTAAAAAAATGTCAAATACCATTATTACTATCGCAAGGAGCTACGGCAGCGGCGGACGAACCATAGGAAAAATGCTTGCTGAAAACTGTGGAATACCCTACTATGACAGGAACCTTATTTATCTGGCTTCCAGTCAAAGCGGCATTGACACCATGCTTTTCTCTCAGAATGATGAAAGCATAAAGAACAGCATTTTTGATATGCGTGTTCCGAACGAACGCAATAAGTATGTCTCAAAGGATGAACTGTTCAGGTCACAGTCCCGTACTATACGTGAGGTCGCCGACAAAAGCGATTGCGTGATAATCGGCAGATGCGCCGATTATATACTGAAGAACAGCAAGCACAAGGTCATCAGGGCTTTTATCTGGGCGCCTGAGCAGGTATGTATACAGACTGTTATGGATAAGTTTATGGTTGGTGAGGACGAAGCAAGAAAAACCGTAAGGCAGATAAACCGTCACCGTGAGGAGTACTACAAGTATCACACCGGTTCCGAATGGAGCAATGCCAAAAACTATGATATGTGCTTTGACACTTCAAGAATGTCCTATGAGCAGATAGCTCTTGCTATTGAAAAGTACTCAAAGCTCTATGCAGAAATATTCTGAGGTATCAATAAAGCATAGCAAACAAAACATCACAGCCGCACACTGGAAGCAATTAAACTTCTGTGTGCGGCTGTGTTATTATTATGCTCTTTAATGTAAAAAACTGATATCAGATCTTTACTGATATAGCGTCAAGGCTCTTAGGAAGCTCGCTCTCATCGGCAGATACAAGGAAAGTAAACTTTGTCTCTGTTTTTGCTGCAAGTACATTGACCTTTTCGATAAAGGCTGAGAATGCTGCAAAATCCTGACCGCCTATCTTAAGTGTAGAGTCGATCAGTACGTCTGTAACGTCATAGTTACCTGCGCAAAGTCCGCTCAGAAAACCAAAGAAAGCATCATATCCTGTAATCGAATACTGTTCTGTGTCGATAAGTCTTGCCTTATGTGTAACGTCATAGGTAAGCTTGGAGCCTTTTTCGATAACAACCACGTTGCCGTTTGATGCCTCTACAGCCTCGTTTGCAAGTGTGATAAGCTTCTTTGTTTTACCTGTTCCCTTTTTGCCAATAATAAGTGTAACCATTATTTTTGCCTCCTTATGAATTTGTCAACCCAAAGTTGATGGTACCTGATATGATTTTACTATATATCAAGGCTGATGTCAATATTTATTGTCGCTGATACACGAAAATCAATCTTGCCGGGCAGTCTCATGGGGAATAACCCTTTCCTAAAACCGCTGAATACTATCTCTCAGTAATAAAGGATTCAAGCAGAGCTTTCTATATGTAAAAATATTAAGTGTCCCCACTATTCCAATATAAAAATCGATTTCTGTGCCGCTGATTTATAACCGGAAATTATTCTTGTGACTATTTTGCGCGATGCAGTCAGTGGTCAGCGGAATTTTAAAAAGACAGGTTTTCAATAATTCCACATTCCACTTTCCACATTTTTATTTAAGTCTTGCTTCAAGTGCTTCCTTCTGATCCTCGTATCCGGGCTTGCCGAGAAGCGCAAACATATTCTTCTTGTAGCTCTCAACACCCGGCTGATTGAAGGGGTTAAGACACATTGTGTATCCGCTGATAGCACAAGCCTTCTCAAAGAAGTATATAAGATATCCAAGCTCTGCTTCGCTTACCTCAGGTATTGTGAGGATAACATTCGGTACCTTGCCGTCTGTGTGAGCAAGCACTGTACCCTCGAATGCTTTCTTGTTTACGAAGTCCACTGTCTTGCCGGAGAGGAAGTTCAGTCCGTCAACATTCTCAGGATCGGTGCCGATAGTAAGCTCGTATTTAGGCTTGTCTATCTGTACAACTGTCTCAAAGAGTGTTCTTGTACCCTCCTGAATGAACTGACCCATTGAATGAAGGTCAGTGGAGAATACTACGGATGCCGGGAACAAGCCTTTATTGTTCTTGCCCTCGCTCTCGCCGAAGAGCTGCTTCCACCACTCGTTCATCATAGTAAATGCAGGCTCATAGCTGACAAGAAGCTCTATAAGCTTGCCCTTGCGGTAGAGTATATTTCTGATTGCTGCATACTTGTAGCAGGGGTTCTTTTCCAGGTCTGTGTCGGTAAGCTCAGCACGAGCCTTTGCAGCACCCTGCATAAGAGCATCTATATCTGCACCCGAAACCGCGATCGGCAGAAGTCCTACAGCTGTAAGCACAGAGTAACGGCCGCCTACATCATCCGGCACTACAAAGGTCTGATAACCTTCTTTGTCTGCAAGCTGCTTGAGAGTACCCTTTGCCTTATCGGTAGTGCAGTATATTCTCTCTCTTGCGCCCTCCTTGCCGTACTTCTTCTCAAGAAGCTCACGGAATACTCTGAAGGCAATTGCAGGCTCTGTTGTAGTTCCTGACTTTGAGATCATGTTTATGGAAACATTTTTGCCTTCGCAGATCTGAAGAAGCTCTGAAAGTGCGGTAGAGCTTATGGAGTTGCCTGTGAAGTATATGTCAGGTGTATCCTTCGGAAGTGCATTGTAGTTAGGCGACTTCAGAAATTCTATTGCGGCTCTCGCTCCGAGATACGAACCGCCTATACCGATAACAACGAATACATCTGTATCGCCCTTTATCTTTTCTGCTGCCTTTTTTATTCTGTCGAACTCTTCCTTGTCATAGTTTTCAGGAAGGTCTACCCAACCTACGAAATCGTTTCCGAGTCCTGTTTTATTGTGAAGAAGCTCATGTGCTGCGCTTATCTGAGGCGCAATTGAAGAGTACTCTTCATCTGTAATGAATTCTTTTAAATGCTTATCGCTGAGGGTAACAGCCATAGTATTTTTCCTCCTTGTATAGGTTTATAAGATAACTCTGAAAAAAGAGCCGATGTAATGACCGCAAAGGCCTTGCTTTCACTTTCTGTGTCACATAGAAATATATACCCTATTGTGACAAGGCTCATACAGCCGTTTTTCTAAGTTTAATGACCTTTGGAAAGGGCTGTGTTTTTTCAAAAGAGAAATATCCTCTTTAATAATACAATATCCTGTAAAAATTTGCAATATTTTTAAAGCAATTTGTACAAAAATTATTCGTATTGAAATCAAAGAGTTTTTGAAAGCTCTTTAAGATAGCTTCTGAAGCTGTCTCCCAGTACAGGGTTATTGAGTGCGATCTCCACTGTTGCCTGTAATATACCAAGCTTATCTCCCATATCGTATCGCTTTCCGGTAAAGTCCACACCTGTCATTCCTACAGTCTGGGCAAGTGTTCTCATTGCATCTGTAAGCTGTATCTCGCCGCCTGCTCCGGGCTTTGTGTTGTCCAGCAGGTCGAAGATATCCGGAGTGAGCACACATCTGCCGAGTATTGAAAACAGTGACAGTACATCCTCTTTTCTCTGGGGCTTCTCCACCATGTCGGTGCAGCTGTACATATTGCCCTCAAGCTGCTCCACTTTAAGTGAGCTGTATTTTGAGATAGCCTCTTCCGGAACTGATTTTATGCCGACAACTGCTTTGCCGTATTTTTCATAGGCTCTGATAAGCTGTCCGCAGGCAGGATCTTCACCGATTATTACATCATCACCGTACAGTACTGCAAAGGGTTCATTTCCGACAAAGGATCTTGCACAGTTTACAGCATGACCCAGACCTTTTGTTTCCTTTTGTCTTACAAAATAGAAGTTTGCAAGCTTCGATATGGAAACCACCTGATCGTACACATCCTGTTTGCCTGAAGCCAAAAGACGCTCCTCAAGCTCCGGACTGCGGTCGAAGTGATCTTCGATAACGCCCTTTCCTCTGTTTGTAATAATAAGGATATCCGTGATACCTGAATTTACTGCCTCTTCCACGATATACTGTATCGCAGGCTTGTCAACGATAGTGAGCATTTCCTTTGGCATAGACTTTGTTGCTGGCAGTACTCTTGTTCCGAGACCTGCCGCAGGGATGACTGCTTTTGTGACCTTCATAGTAACGACCTCCGTTATTTATTTTTGGGGTTTCTGAATAATGCAGCACGACATTTTTTAAATGTGGAAAGTGGAATGGCGGTATGTTTTCGCTGAAGCGAAAACAATTATATTATTTTAAAATCCAATATTTCTTTAAGCTTTGAACTTCTTCACCTACCACTGCCACTCTATAAAAAATGACGTTTACTATACTGTTACATAAACATTGAAGCAAACTGTAATATCAGATAGCAGGCCAAAAACATCCAGGCTACAGCGTTATTTACTCCTCCTGCTTCTGAAATAGCTTTAAGTGTATCGCCGTCAGTACATTTGCTTTTTGTCTTTTTTATTTTTGCTACAGTAAATTTATAGTATCCCCTGTTAGCTGTAAATCCGCATATCAGACGCACTGCAAAAAGCAGCACATAGATGATATAAGGCATGAACATCAATATAACTTCCCAGAAGCTCTTATATGACATTGCCCATGAAAAGTAATCTCCTATAGTCACATATGTCTGCTCTGCTTCCGTAAAGAACGAGCTTGCTTCCTTGAACAATGGAGAAGATATCAGCGCTGCAAAAAGAAGCACCGCTATTTCAAGCAAAAAATACACTGCTGTTATTAATGCGCCTTTAAGATATTGCTTTCTGTACAAGTGCCATGCACCTGCAAAGAAAAAAGCTGCAAAATTAAACTTGCTTTTATTTTGTTTTTTTATTTTTGCAAAAACCGGCAGATAATATGATGTGTTGGTGTTTACGTATTTCGACACCTCAGCGCCTGACACACCGTCAAAATTTTCATCCTTTGAAACACCGCCCATCGGATCCAGAAAAAACGAAAACGGACCCACACCTCCGCCGTATTCAAACGGGAAACTCTCATCACTGCCGTCTTTGCTGTCCGGGTCATCTGAGTTTTCGCTCTGCTGCGCCGGACGCTTTACACTTCCGGATACCGTTCCCGATATAAAGCTGCCGCAGCGCCTGCAAATTATCGCATTCTTAGGGTTTTCCTCTCCGCAGTCAGGACATTTTACAGTATCTTTTTCTTTTTCGGATACCGGCTCGTTATCGTAAACCTCTTTCCAGCTTTTACCGCTTGCATGAAGATCCTTGAAAATGCACTTTCCTTTTTCCTTATAACATTCCCTATGGTAAGGAGCGCCGCACTTGGGACAAACGACAATATCATCTTCCTCACGAAAGCTGCGTGAACAAACCGGACACTGCTTTCCGATGAGATCCATATCTCGACCCCCTCCTTGTTTTTTTGAACAATTTTCCAATTGTTCCATTCTATTATACTATATTATCTGTTGCCTTGCAAGAATTATTTAATATTTATCCACATCTTCATTTTTGTTTTTTTATTTGTTTTAATTCTTGATTTACGATCATTTCAACGTTATATAATATTACTTTTTGAAACATCATTTTCGTATCTGCAAACCGTGCATTCCCATTTGCCGCTGTTGACATTGAAACCCTCTTGTATATTCATGAAGGTCTCGCAGCTGTCACAAAACCACAAAACACCGAACTTAATCATTATATCATTCATAATTAATCCGCAGTCAGGACATTTCCAAGCTCTTCGCTCGGCGCCGGAATACATATTTTCACTTCGGCAAACGGGGCAATCTGTCCATTTTGTTACGCCTGCATACATTGAACTGTTCCAATTGATTCTGCGGTATCCGAAGCCGTCAAAATCAAATTTATATTCACAATATGGACAAATAACAAATTTGCGATATGTATCAACCTCTATCTCCTCACCGCAATTCTCACAGAATACGATTTTGGGTATCATATACAATCCCCTTTAATTCGTTGATTATTATAATTATCACAGAGCATTAGAATATCGTGATATTCACTTCCTTTGCAAACAGCGTTTTCGTATATAGACATAAATCGTCTCAAATGGAGTTCGTTTTTATCAATAAAATCAAAATCTTTAAAAAAGGTCATCAAATCCGACAATTCCCCTTTGCTCACGGACATGGTTTCCCACTGCTTTGTTTTATTGTTAAAATAAAACTGAACCATCTCTTTTTTCTTTGCAAAAGGTGTTTCGTAAACAGTATAATTTAAGTCGTTTTCACTTACCGGTTTGTAATCAAAATGTACGGTTAATCCGTATTCAAACGGGTCATAAGAATTGGGTTTCCGACACCTCAGTCTATTTTCTATTTCTCCCTTCAATGATAAGAACTCATTATAAAGACCGTATCCTTTTGTGTTGTTTATATCGGAGAATTCTTTTATAATCATTTCTGGACAGGCAACATTTCCCATATCGTGATGAACAGTATTACACATTCTTTTCTTTGTAATGTAATACCGGTAAACAGGGTCAAATCTGTATTCTCCTGGTATTCTGAAATTATAATGAACACAAAGACAGAGTTCGTGAAATTTATCAACATAATAATAACGACCTGCGGTAGCCATATATATTTTTCTGTAAAATTCATGAGTTAAGCATTGTTCGCTTGTTACTTCACCCACATGGCATTCAATCAACGGAAATGGTGTTGCTGTATTTTCAGTTTCGAGTATGGTCTGTTGAAATTTTCTTATGATTTCAATCGGAATCATTTTTTGATTTCCTTCTTTCGACAAATTGGTTTATGTCTGTTTTGTTATTACTTCGCTTGTTTTTGTTTATTGATTTTTCAGCTTCCTGCGCTTTCATAGGCGTTTATTCCTTTGTGCCATATAAACAGAGAAAGGACGAAAAATAGTATGGAAACAAGGACGACTGTTCCGATAGAGGTGATGGGTGAATTTCCTGTAAGAATGAAGATAACGGGGTAGTAGCCTGTAAGTGCAAAGGGTATCATGTACGTTACAAGGATACGGACAGGAAGACTGTAAATAGTGGTGGGGTACTTGGAAAATTCGTTCATACCATATATCATCTGAATGATGAAACCGCTGCTTTTTATCCAGAAAGCAAAGGCAGAGGTCGTTATTTTTATGGAGGTGTAGATAAGAGCTGCAAAGGGGATCACAAGGACAGTCAGTGTTATGCTGAGAGGTGTAATGTACAGACCGGCGCCGGCAGAGGAATAGATTATCAGTCCGATACCTACCACCAGTTCTCCGGCAGCGTCAACCTGAAATGTCTCAGCGATAACATGAAACAGGGGATTTATAGGTCTTGTGAGGTATTTGTCAAAGTCGCCCTTCTTGACTATGAAGTATCCTACACACCAAAGGTTATCAGCCAGAAGGTGGTCAAGTCCCTTTGGTATTTGTGAAAAGCCATAGATAAAGACTATCTGTTCAAAGGTAAAGCCTGACAGCTGGGGTATCTGTGTGAATATTATGAATATGAAGGCTATACCTATAGCCTGATCTATCAGAAAGCTTACAGCGCCTGTAAGAAAATCCGCTTTATATTCCATAAGACGTTTCAGGTTCTGTGCGGCAAGCAGTCTGTATATTTTCCATGCACGTTTCATTATATCACCCTCCTTGTACGCTGAGCTTTTTCACGGCTCCTACCCAGATTAGCTTCGACAGTCCGTAGATAGCTATTGCCCATATTATCTGTATGCCAATACGCATTGCTGTTTCGGCAGCACTGTATTTGCCCATGTATATCATTACGGGTGTATAGCTCATTGATGCAAAGGGCATATATTCAAGTATCGTCCTGAGGGTATCAGGCATAAAGGCAAGCGGAATAAGAGAACCTGACAGAAAGTTCATTATACTTACTTTGAGGATATTGAAGCCCCAGAGATTTTTCACGTAAAACGCAACAAAACCAAAGCACAGGTTTATCCGGAATGAGATCATATAAGCCGCAGCTGCGCTGACAAGATACAGTAAAAAATTCAGCGGCTCGAACATGATCTGACCTGTCATATAGAAACGATATATTTCCAGACCAAGTATCATCGGAAGAACAAAGACCACAAGCTTCATAAAAGCTCCGCCAAGCTCATTGAACAAATAACTCCAGTCTGTATTAACAGGCTTTATAAGACGCATGGCAATACTTCCGTCTTTTATTTCTTCGCCGATCTCGGATGTGACACTGCTGTAGACAAGCTGAGTCGTGGTATTGGAAAGAAACAAATACAGCACCATATCGGTCATTGAAAAACCAAGAAACGTACCTCCTCCTGCGGAATCGAACACAGCCTTCCATAGATAGTACATTACAAAACAGTATACAAGACCGCCTATGACAAATCCCAAAAAATTCATTCTGTATATTATCAGAGTCTGTATTCCTGCCTTCATAAAGGGAACATATTGTTTTCTGATCTTACTCATCTGTATCTGCCCCCTGTCTGTACAGACAGCGGATTATCTCTTCGATATCTGCGTCTTTTACGGAAATATCCTTTACTTTTGTAAGGGACAGTGTATAATTCAGCATATCTCCCACAGGCATCTTACTGCTGTTGAACCGGACAGTAAAATTGTTCTTGTCATTTTTTATTTCAAGGTCGTCTTTTTCAAGCTTCAGACCTTTTCTGAATTTTTCTTCTGTAAGTCCGGAACTGCTTTCGGCTTCAAATACAAGCTCACGCATCTGACCGTAATTCTGTTTAAGCTCTTTCAAAGAGCCGTCGTATACGTTTTTGCCCTTGTCAATCATAACTATCCTGTCACATAGAAGTTCAATGTCACTTATGTCATGTGTAGTCAGAATAACTGTAGTCTGCTCCTCCTTGTTGATCTTCATTATCGCCTGACGTATATTATCTTTTACAACAACATCCAGACCAATAGTGGGTTCATCCAGAAACAGCACCTTAGGGTTATGAAGCATTGAAGCAGCAATATCTGCTCGCATTCTCTGTCCGAGAGAGAGTGTACGCACCGGAGAACTGATAAAAGCTTCAAGCTCCAGCACTTCATTAAGAAACGCCATTCTGCTCTTGAAGCTTTTATCATCCACTTCATATATTTCTTTCAGGACAGAATATGTTTCCCTCAGCGGAAGATCCCACCACAATTGTGTTCTCTGTCCGAATACTACTCCGATTTCCTTTACATATTTTTTTCTGTTATTCTGGGGTATCTTTCCGTTTATCCGGCACTCACCCTTTGTGGGCGTGAGAATTCCGGTAAGCATTTTTATCACGGTAGATTTTCCTGCGCCGTTGGGACCTATAAAGCCAAGTATCTCACCCTTAGGCACATGAAATGTAACATCATCCGCCGCAACGACAATTTCCTTCTTCGGTCTGAACAGAGCTTTGAAGCTTCCCTTCAGTCCGGGTTCTTTGATTGTTTTTTTAAACTCTTTTCTCAGATGTTCTGCATATATCATATTTTAAAAGATCCACCTCTTTTCTGATATCATGTAAACACTCTGATGAAATCATAACATCAGTATGCACAAAACTTAAGGTAAGGTTATTACGCTTTCCACATTTTTAAATCACAAACCTACAGGTGTATAATATTACATTTGTCCGGAAATGTCAAGGCGGCGGCAAGCTGCTACGCCCGATCTGGTCGCTGTTTCGGCTGTACTATCCGGATATACAGTTTTATGCCATCCAACAGCTTAAGTGCCTGTGCAGCTTGAATGATACATAATTCGTTTTTACTTTAGCAAAAACGTCGTATAATAAAAAAACAAAAGGCAAATTGCCTGAGCTTTTTATTGATATACCAACTAATTCTTGAATAACACAAGAAAATATGATATAATATAAG
>CAMHOE010000018.1 GCA_946186665.1 uncultured Clostridia bacterium
ACGTCGTGAGACAGTTCGGTCCCTATCTGTCGTGGGCGTAGGATATTTGAGGAGCTCTGTCCTTAGTACGAGAGGACCGGGATGGACGTACCTCTGGTGCACCAGTTGTCACGCCAGTGGCACAGCTGGGCAGCTACGTACGGATCGGATAAACGCTGAAAGCATCTAAGCGTGAAGCCGACTCCAAGATTAGATATCCCACTGAGTTAATCAGTTAAGACCCCTTGTAGACTACGAGGTTGATAGGCTGCGTGTGTAAGCGTCGTGAGGCGTTCAGCTTGGCAGTACTAATTGGTCGAGGGCTTGTCCAAGAGATTCTCTTGGTTCACAGCTAGGCTTCTACTTTCGCTTGCTTTATTCAGTTTTCAGGGTGCGAACCCTTTTACATAAATCCGGTCAACAAGACCGGATTTTTTTTATATCATAAAAAATATCAGACGGGCAGATACATGGGGAAAACCCTTTTCCGGCGGAAAAAGGGTTATTCCCCATACCCCTTTCCTAAAAAACCGCTGATTTTTAAGTGTATGTTCACTTCTGTATTGTCGTTAGGTAATGATATTTTTAAAGCTGTTTTGTCCGGCATATAAATTTAATAAAAATAATAACCGGCTGTCATAATATCATATGTGACAGCCGGTTTATTTATATGCTTTTTTTTAAATCTTCTAATGCACTTTGTATTTCATTGATTTTTTTTTCAACGTTTTGTTTGGAATAATAATTTGTATTAACTCTACCTACAATGTAGTCAATAGTAACTTCGAAAAAATCAGCTAATTTTATCAGTGCATAACTATCAGGATTTGTTTTTCCTGTTTCATAATTGGATAATGTTTTTTGATCTATCCCCGTTGCTTTTGCAACATCAATTTGACGTAAATCTCGGTCTTCCCGTAGACTTCTTATTCTGTTCATATTATAGATTACCTCCTCTTAATAAAAAAAATAATACTATAAAATTACTATTTTTCTATTGACAAACTAAGTATTTACTATGTATAATATGATTATAGGAAATTATTAGTATATATTTGAACTATAGTCAAATAATACTGAATTTTCGCACAATATAATAAAAAAAAGGAGTTAATTACGATGTATGGCAAAAGTTTAAAACAGTTGAAAGTAGGGTTTATTGTATGTTTCATTCTTGGAGCTGCAATGGGTTTGTTCGCACTTATCATGAATCTTGGAAACTTTTCGCTGCTTATGCTTATCATAATGGCTTTATTGACCATTATTCTTTTTCCGTTTGAAATAATGGCGTTTTTCTTGAATGGTAAGAATATTTTTAAAGGTCTTATCGCGCCTATTCCTGTTCTTTCTTTTATCTTGGAATACTTTAAAGGATTAGGAAGAGCGTTTGTTGCCTTTGTCTGGATGTTAAAAGCAATGATTAAAGGTGAACAACAATGAATGACAATACATTTCAGCAATGGATCAAGGGTCTTACTGAAACTACTCCGCAACAGGATGTTTCAGGACTATTGCTTGTAACAGGGTTGATATTTGGGTCGATCATTATTGTTATCCTTATGTACTTTGGCTTAAAAAAATGTGTCCGATTTGGCAATAAAATTGGACACAGTGTGTTTTCATTTAATATTATTCTTTTTGGTATACCTGTTTTTATGTTTTTATTTTTAAAAAGTTTTTTTCATATCAATATTCCTGATATGGTATTGATCATAACAACAGTGTTATGCTGGGGTATCGCACTCGTTTATAATGTGATAATCTTAAGAAGTAGTATTATTTTTATGATCAGATATACTTATTTGCAATTTCTTTTCGGTATATTGTTAGCATCTGTAGTAGGTGCAATTATAGCAAGTGTGCTATTTTTCTGCGTTATTGGTTTGGCTGTTGGTTCTGAAAAATCTTCATATTATGATATTACTCTTGTACCAATTGGTGAAGATATGTTTTCTTCGTCATCTCATATGATAAGAGCAAGATATGACGAAAATCGTTCAGGATTTCTTATAGGAGAAAATGGCGAGGTTTTTGAACATATCAGCGGAAACCAATATATGCTTTTGTCATCTTCAAATTCTGACTCAGCGTTTAATATATATGTGACCACTTAATAATTATATAATAAAATGACTGTCGGAGCATCACTTCGGCAGTTATTTGTTATATGTATTTATAATGAAATATTATTTCGGCACCACAGGAATATTGTGGTGCCGATTGGTAATATTATGCTTAATAATAGAAAACATGATCGAACAAATCACTCATGTATGATTCTCTTGCTGACAATGGCAGTGATTCGCCTGTTATAGCAAAGTTTCCGGATTTTGATAAGTAATCTATGCTTGACATTTTTTCTTGGATTTCTTTTACACTCAGTTTGATGCCGCTGCCACCACTACCTGCGGTAATATCACTCACCTTATAAAAATCAAATAAGTATTCATATGTATTATCTTCAGAAACCCAGAAATTGTATTCAATGTCGTCATGACCTATTCCGTATCTTCCGTATGATTCAAATTTTGATAAACCAAAACCATCAACATACTGCAAGTTACCGTCAATAATACACTGTTTAACATAGCATAAAGAGTCACCAAGACCTCTTGTTGCATATTTCGACGTCAGTATACCAAGATTTCCATTTTCATCAATGTAAAGCTCCTGCGTTATTTCAGAAAAAATGCCTACATCCGCTCCTGCGGTTCTTATGAAATCTGCAAAGTCTTTATAACCGGGATATTCCATATATGCTCCATTGATATATTTAACGATCTTAAGAGCAATACCCTGTTTATTATTATCAACAACATATCCGTTTGTATTTCTGTAAACGCCGCAGTAATACTGTATTACAAGCTCGTAACTGCCATCGTTATTATAATCTGCAATTTCAGATTTGTTGATTTTCCAGGTTTTGGAATAATCGTCGGTATATGTTGTATTGATAATTCCTTCTGTTTGCATTGTGCTTGCGTAATTTTGTAATGCCTGAATTTCTATCTCCTGTGGGTTAGGCTCCGAAACAGGCTCAGGAGACGGTTCCGGTGAAGGTTCCTGCGAAGGTTCCGGCGAAGGCTCGGGAGATGGTTCCGGTGAAGGTTCAGACGAAGGCTCGGGAGATGGTTCCGATGAAGGTTCAGGAGATGGTTCTGACGAAACGTCAGTCTTTGATGAAGCAGTTGATTCAACTGAGCTTTCGTTTTCGGAAACATTTGATATATCAGAGACTATTGTGCTGCTTTCATTTTGTTCTGTGTTTTCAGTCTCTTTTGACAACTCTGAAGGTGATTTTTGACTTTCAGCTTCTGATACCTTACTATACTGATCAAGTTCACCATTCTGAGTATTATTACAGCCGGAAACAATAACTGTACTTAATGCAAATATACAGATCAATACCTTCAATAATTTATTTTTCATAAACTACCACCTTACAATTTTAATCGTTAATGAATGATTGTAAACCTAAAAATAAAACTAATTATTATTTATTATGATTAATTATAAATCATATTAATATAATACAATTATTATTATTGTATGTCAACTATTATTATTAATAATATCTATAACATTAAAAAGCAAATAAACAGTACATGATTTTATGAAAATTAAAAAAATTGCAGATATATTTATGTGTTCATATATTAAAAAAACTAATCATAAATTATTCAGCGAATTCAGGAAAGGGATAGGGAAACGTTTTTTTACCATGCAGCTGCGCCAGCAGTCGGCAATATTGTGGCACGTCAATCTAATTTGGAAATTATTTTGTTACTTTTCAGAATCAACCTTCTTTCTTGAGCTTGCCGAAAGGGCTTAAAGTGCGTTTTTTCTAATTAATTAAACCTGACAGGCATAGTAAAGTGTGCATAAGTCACTCAAAGATTATTCGCTTAACGCTCAAAATGACATCTTATTAAACTTTGTATCATTTTGATGTCTGAATTAGATTGACGTGATATTGTGGTGCCGCTTATTGATTTTATGTTTTATATTTGTTATATTATAATCAGAAGTTGGGCTTATATTTTTTATTGTTTATATATCGGTTGTGATTTAAGGGAGGAATAGTTGTATGAAATTAGCTGAAGCATTGCAGGAAAGGGCTGACCTTAATAAAAGAATAGAGCAGCTCAGGGTTCGTTTACAAAATAATGTTCTGGTGCAGGAGGGAGAGCAGCCTGCGGAAAACCCAGCTGAACTATTAGAGGAGTTGGATAACTGTGTAAACAGACTGGAAGAACTGATGGCACGTATCAATAAAACCAACTGCATTACAAAAGATCATGGAACGACTATTACAGAACTCATTGCCCGAAAAGATGCCTTAGAGGTAAAAATACGTATTTACCGTGAAACGGCGAATGTTGCCTCAAACACGGCAAGACGTGCAATGCACAGTGAGATAAAGGTAATGAGTGCTGTGGAAGTGAGAAAACTGCAAAAGAAAATAGACACTATGTCCAAACAATTAAGAGAAACCGATAACCGTATTCAGGCACTGAATTGGGTTACGGAACTTGTATGATGAATTGAATATGGGTAGTCTTTGGGGCGAATGTATCTCTGCGGCTGAGAATGAGTCCGCACCTCGGAATGCCGTGTGAGCAGCGGTCGGGTTCGATTCCCGATTTATATTGTTATGCTCAGACAAATCATTAATGTATCGTTATATACAATAAATTATTACCGTGCATTGACCAAAGATGAGGGACGGGTATGGGGATATTATATTTTATGGGAGAATTGATATGAACATTCCTCTTGCAGACAGAATAAGACCGCAGTCATTATCAGATATTGCCGGACAGCATCATCTGCTGGATGAGGGTAAACCTCTCAGAAATATCATCATGTCAGGCAATATCCCAAACATGGTTTTTTACGGACCCTCAGGTGTAGGCAAAACTACCCTTGCTTCTATTATTGCAAAGCAGACAAACCGTACACTGCGTAAGCTGAACGGAACTACAGCCACCACCTCTGATATCCGTAATATCGTGTCTGAGCTTTCAGGCTTTGACGGTATAAACGGGATATTGCTGTATCTTGACGAGATACAATACTTCAATAAAAAACAACAGCAGACTCTGCTTGAATTTATAGAGAACGGAAGCATTACGCTTATAGCTTCAACTACGGAAAATCCGTATTTCTACGTATACAGTGCGATACTCAGCCGCTCTACAGTATTCGAGTTCAAGTCTGTGGAAAAAGACGATGTAAAAAAGGCTGTTGACCGTGCCGTATCTGTTCTTGAAAAAGAAACAGGTGAAGAAATAGTTTTCACCGATAAAGCCGTTGAACATATCGCTTATGCCTGCGGAGGAGATGTGCGCAAGGCGATAAATGCGGTGGAACTTTCAACCGTTTCTACTCCGTTGGTTGAAAATAAAAGAGAAGTAAGCTTCGAGACCGTAGCTTCCCTTACACAGAAAAGTGCAGTTAAATATGACCGTGAAGGCGACGAACATTATGATTTGCTCTCGGCTTTTCAGAAGTCTATGAGAGGCTCTGACCCTGATGCTGCCATACATTATCTTGCGCGGATACTTGCAGCGGACGACCTTCCCTCAGCCTGCCGCAGACTAATGGTTTGTGCCTGTGAGGATGTGGGTCTTGCAAATCCTCAGATAATCCCCATAGTAAAGGCTGCTGTTGATGCCGCAATGATGGTCGGACTCCCTGAAGCGCGGATACCTCTTGCAGATGCTGTGGTACTTGTTGCATTGTCACCCAAGTCAAATTCTGCTTATCTTGCCTTTGATAAGGCTATGGCAGATGTAAAAGCAGGCAAGGGCGGCGGTTTTCCAAGACAGCTTCAGAATAAGCATTATGACGGTGATGATGTCAAAAACAAAGGGCAGTTCTATATCTACCCCCACGATTATCCGAACCATTGGACATATCAGCAGTATCTGCCTGATAGTCTTGTGGGTACGGTATACTATACGCCGGGAGAAAACAAAAATGAACAGGCGTACAAAGCATACTGGGACAGGATAAAGAAAAATAATCAATACTGAAAACTTAAGATTTAAAAATGAATAATAGAGGTATGTTTTCACACAGTGAAAACAATTATATATGGTGATAAAATGAAAATAGGAAATGTAGAGATAAAAGGTCATGCGTGTCTTGCGCCTATGGCAGGAGTAACGGACAGAGCTTTCCGTGAACTGTGCGTCAGCTTTGGAGCGGCTTATGTTGTGGGTGAGATGGTCAGCTCAAAGGGATTGACATACAAAAGCGAAAAATCCCGTGAGCTTTTAGAGCTTTCAAAAGAAGAACGTCCTGCGGCGGTACAGCTTTTCGGAGACGACCCGGAGAATATGGCTCAGGCTGCAAGGATAGCGCTTGAATATGAACCGGATATAATAGATATAAATATGGGCTGTCCTGCGCCGAAGATAGTAAACAATGGCTGCGGCTCAGCACTGATGAAGGATCCTGAGCTTTGCGGAAGAATAGTAGCTGCTGTAAAAAAATCAGTCGATGTTCCGGTAACTGTAAAGCTTCGCAAGGGCTGGGACAAAAATTCAGTTAATGCGGTAGAGGTTGCAAAGATATGTGAGCAGGCAGGAGCAGATGCAGTCACCGTTCACGGAAGAACACGGGAACAGCAGTATATGCCCTCTGCGGACTGGGATATTATAAAACAGGTCAAGAAGTCGGTCAGCATACCTGTAATAGGAAATGGTGATGTTACAAGCGCAGAGCTTGCGGCAAAAATGTATGAGTATACAGGCTGCGACCTTGTGATGATAGGACGGGGCGCACTGGGAAATCCGTGGATATTCCGTGAAACATCAATGCTTATCGGACATGACCGACCCTCAATGCCCGTTACAAATGCCGAGAGGATATCTGTACTTTTGCGGCACGTTCAGAAGCTTTGTGAGTATAAGGGCGAAAGCATCGGAATGAGAGAGGCACGTAAACACGCCGCATGGTATTTCAAGGGAATAAAGGGTGCAGCTGCCCTCAGAAAAAAAGCTGTTCAGCTGAATACCTTTGATGATCTTATAGACCTATGCAAGTCTGTAGATATATAATAGTATAATAATTTCACGCAAAAAGGAGGAAAGCATAATGTATGAAAGCAGAAGATCAGGTAAAGTCATAAGGTACATAATTTTATTTGCTGTGCTTATTTCAGTCGGAGTATACTTTTTTTACAAGAACGGCTTTACCAATTCTGTTGAGGGAATACGTGACCCGATACAGGAGAGTGCATCAGGAAGCGTTACCATTGAACGGGGAGAATACAGATTCGTTGTACATTTTCAGTACAGTTATGATATAGAAGCGCTTGTGGTGCATACTCATGACTATGGGTCGGGTGTAGATTCATTGCTGTCTCCGAAAGACCTTGCTCTTGCATGGGGTTCTGTAGCAGCACATAACAAAGATGTAAACTTTAACTGGGATCAATCAGGCCGCTGGTACAGCTGGCACGTGAAGTCGTGGGACGAGCTGGATGAAGTGGGCGGAAAGATGGGCGTTATCACACAGTCCGCCAACAACCATATAATCCCTGCCGGCGAAAGGGTAAAAAACGATGTTATGGCAATAAAGAAAGGCGACCACATCAGACTACAGGGTTATCTTGTAAATATAGAAGGATATAAAAACGGAACAAAGTGCTATTACTGGAACAGCAGCACAACAAGAGGCGACAGCGGAGATCATTCATGCGAGGTCTTCTATGTAACAGAAGTAGAGTGGCTTTAATAAAAAGTGAAATTCAGAGGCGGAATGTGGAGTTACACATTCCGCCTTTTCATTCCAGATTTCCGGTGTGGAACATTATCGCTGAAAGGGCTGCAAGGGGTGCAGTTTCTGCTCTGAGTATTCTCTTGCCGAGAGTGGCGGTCTCAGCACCGTTATCTGTGAGAAGCTCCACTTCTCTTTCTTCAAAGCCGCCCTCCGGTCCTGTGAATATGGCAATTTTCTTATCTTCCGGAAGGATAAGCTCTCTCAGGGGCTTGCCGCCGCCCTCATAAAATAATATTACCCTGTCGAATTCGTCAAGACTGTCAGCAATTTTCTTCAGCTCGCTGATATGGGTTACTTCAGGAATGATTGCTCTGCGGGACTGCATAGCTGCCTGCTGAGCTATTTTCTGATATCGCTGACATTTTTTTTCAGCGGCTTTGCTGTCCGGACGTGAAATACACCTGTCCGTGAGAACGGGTACGATCTTGTATACTCCAAGCTCTACGGATTTCTGTATTACGTTTTCCATTTTGTCACCTTTTGTCAGGGCTGCAAATAATGTTACCTGTACAGAAGCTTCGCTGTGACATTCGCTTTCAGATATTTCACGGACCTCCACTCCCTCAGAGCTTATCCTTTCTATCCTGCACAAATGCTCTCTTTTGTTTTTATCGCATAAGGTTATAACTTCTCCCACAGCCATTCTCAGGGACTTTGTTATATGCTGTGCATCCTCACCTGTGATAATATGCGTATCTTTTATATCTTCAACAAAAAACCAATCCATGTTATTATCCTCCGATTTTTATATCTGTTCTGTAAAAGCCGCAGCGGCAGTATTTTCAGCATTATCATTAATTCTGAGCTGTCTGAGTCTTTCACGTTCCTGTTTCTTTATTATTACTTTTCTGAATTTTTGCAGTCTGATACGGTTATATCTCTGTATGCACACAAAGGGTACGTTGCCGAGCAAAAGACAGAATGTAAGGAATATCCCCATTACAGTATCGTTGATGATCAGTATTATTATTGCGAACAGACAGTTCATGGAGTGATCCCACTCACCTCTACAGGTTTCGAGTATAAATTCGTCAATGTATTCCAATGACACATCGTCAATATGATCTTTAGAAAAACCGTCCTTACCGATATGCTGAGGAAGAGCGTCCTTCCACTTTTTTATTCTGAGCACATTTTCATAATATCTGCCGTCATGCTCCCATTTGTGTACCTGAAACATTTTTCTGTCAGGAGAAAATGTTTTCGGGCTTTTGACTGTACAAAGAAAAAACATCGCATAATGCCAGACCGTACCCAAAAGTATATTGATGAGCAGTGTATTCAGAAAGGGCTGATCCTTAAGCATAGAACGACCTCCTTTGTCCGCCGATACATAATGAACAATTATATACTTTTTTGACCGGATAAATGTTAACAAAATATGAACAAAACTTATCGTGCAGCTTTTAAAGAAACAGAAATAATTCAGCGGTTTTAGGAAAGGGTTCCCCATGCAGCTGTCCGGCAAAATTGTTTTCCGTGTTATACGACAAATTTTACTTGTAAAACAATTCTTCTCTTGTTATCTTTATATTAAAATGCTACAATAGATTATACATCTGAAAGGGAGAATAACTATGTCAGAATTTATAAAAACTGATGGAGCTTCAGAAGAATATTCCGGTGCAGTACGATTTCCGGTGAAGGAAAGGTGCATTATCGACACGGCAATACAGGGATATCATGAGGGTGACGATATTCAGCAAAGGCTTGTACAAGCGCTTACAAAGAAAAATAAAAAAATAGCAACGGCAGAAAGCCTTACCGGGGGACTGCTTTCAAAAAAAATAACCGAAGTTCCGGGAGCATCCCTTGTGTTTGAATGTGGGATATGCTCCTATTCAAACAGGATAAAGCATGAGCTTCTGGGAGTCAGCACAGAGACTCTCGAACGATTTACAGAATACAGCTCCGATACAGCATCAGAAATGGCACAGGGAGTAAGACGTATTTCCGGCGCTGATATAGGTATATCTGCGACCGGTATTGCAGGTCCCGGCGGCGGAACACCTGAAAAGCCTGTAGGACTTGTTTATGTGGGACTGAGTACTCAGCAATTTACTGATGTATATGAGCTTCTGGTAACAAATGCAGACGGCAGCAGAGAGATGATAAGAGAAGCTTCTGCAAGCTTTATTCTTTCAAAGGCACTGGAATATATCGAAAGCTTGCCATGATTTTATATCCGATTTGTAAAGCATACCGATAATATAACAAATAGTATAAACATTGAAAAATAATTGATAAATTTATTGTAAAATTTTGTGCAAAAACTATTGATTATGCAAAGTTTTTGTGCTAAAATGTTTAGTGAATATTAGCGATTTAAATGTATAATTATCTGCAAAATACAATATGATGCAGAAAAATCCCTAATTTTAAGATCGGAGATGATTTCAAAATGGCAAGAAGTGCGGGCATACTTATGCCCATAACAGCACTGCCGTCACCCTATGGTATTGGTACACTTGGCAAGGCGGCTTATGATTTCGTTGACTTCCTCAAGGCATCTGGTCAGAAGTACTGGCAGCTGCTTCCTGTGGGTCCGACAAGTTATGGTGATTCACCATATCAGTCCTTCTCTACTTATGCAGGCAACCCCTATCTGATAGACCTTGATATGCTTTGCGATGACGGTCTGCTGATCAAAGAGGATCTCAGAAAGATAGACTGGGGCAGCAACTCTCAGTATGTGGATTATGAAAAGATCTACAACGAACGCTTTAAGGTCCTCAGACAGGCTTATGAAAACTTCAAGAGCAGAAATCAGCAGGAATACTGGGATTTCATGCGTGATGAGGACAGATGGCTCACAGACTATGCCCTTTACATGGCTGTAAAGAAAATGTTTGATGACAAGGCATGGACAGAGTGGCCGGATCACCTTATCAAGTACAGAAATCCGGATACTATAAATTATTACCTCAATCTGCTGTATGAGGATGTAATGTTCTGGAAGTTCGTACAGTTCCTCTTCTACAAGCAGTGGAAAGAGCTTAAGGAATATGCAAACGATAACGGCGTGAAGCTTTTCGGCGATATGCCAATATACGTTGCAATGGACAGTGCTGACACATGGGCTAACCCCGATGTGTTCTGGCTGGATGATGAGAGAAAACCCGTATGCGTGGCCGGATGTCCGCCGGATTACTTCTCAGAGACAGGTCAACTCTGGGGCAACCCCCTTTATGACTGGATCTATCTTGAGGAGACAGGCTTTGACTGGTGGATAAGACGTGTAGAGGGCGCAGCAAAGATGTTCGATGTTACAAGAATCGACCATTTCCGTGCCTTCGACCAGTTCTATGCTATCCCCTACGGTGCAGAAAATGCCGTTAACGGCGAGTGGCTGGACGGACCCAATATGAAGTTCTTCAATAAGATGAAGGAGCGTCTTGGAGATATACCGATCATTGCGGAAGATCTGGGCTTCCAGACTCCGGGTGTAAAGAAGCTGCTCAAGGATTCCGGCTATCCCGGAATGAAGATACTTGAGTTTGCTTTCGACTCTCGTAAGGACAGCGATTATCTGCCTCATAACTATTCCCAAAACAGTGTATGCTATACCGGCACACACGATAACGATACAATAATGGGCTGGCTCAAGACCATATCCAAAAAGGATCTTGCCTTTGCCGAAGAGTATTGTGGCCTGAATAAAACAGAGGGCTATAATTGGGGCTTCATTCGCACGGCATATGCAAGTGTGAGTGATTATGCCATTGTTCAGATGCAGGATATACTTGCTCTTGGCGGAGAAGCAAGAATGAACGAGCCGTCAACGCTCGGCGGAAACTGGACATGGAGAATGAAAGAGGGAGCAGCAACTCCTAAAATTTCAAAAAGGCTTTATAACTTGTCAAAAATTTACAGAAGGCTGGAGGATGACAAAAAGATGAAGAAAAATGCCATTATCGACAACCTCGTGCTTACCGCAAAGAACGAGTATTGCAAGGAGCTCAGTGAGCTTTCTGCTGCGGAGCTTCACGAAGCTCTCGGTAAATCAATGATGGGCGCTATCTCTGAGAGATGGGCAGAAAGCAAGAAGAACCATGCGGAGCACCGCCGTGCTTATTATCTCTCGGCAGAGTTCCTTATGGGACGTATGATGTACAACAACCTGTATGCTATGGGTGTTCTTGATCACACAAAGAAGCTTCTTGCAGACAAGGGTATTGATATTAACGTATTTGAAGAGGTTGACGACGCAGCGCTGGGCAACGGCGGTCTGGGCAGACTTGCTGCATGTTTCCTTGATTCGGCTGCAACTCATGACGTACCGCTGGACGGCTATGGCATACGCTATAAGTACGGTCTGTTCAAGCAGGAAATAGTTGACGGCTTCCAGGTAGAGGTTGCTGACGACTGGCAGCACTTCGGCGATCCCTGGTGTATCAGAAGAAACGAGGATACCGTTACAGTAGAGTTTGCTGACCAGAAGGTAAAGGCTGTACCCTACGATATGGCTATCATCGGCTACGGCACAGATAATATCAACACACTCCGTCTGTGGCAGGCAGAGGCAGTTAATGACTTTAACTTCCTTGAGTTCAATGACTGCAAGTATGATGAGGCTGTTAAGGAAAAGAACGCAGCAGAGAATATCTCTAAGGTGCTTTATCCTAACGATAACAGCTATGAGGGTAAGGTCCTCAGACTTAAGCAGCAGTATTTCTTCTCATCTGCTTCCCTCCAGGATATCCTGAAGAGATACAAGAAGAGACATGGCACAGAGTTCAAATATTTCGCAGAAGAAACAGCTATCCAGCTGAATGATACTCATCCCACAATTTCTATCCCTGAGCTTGTAAGACTTCTTACAAAGGAAGGCTGTGACTTTGACTGGGCTCTCAGCGTAGCACAGAAGACATTTGCATATACTAACCACACCGTAATGCAGGAGGCTCTTGAGAAGTGGAGCATTGACCTTATGAAGGGTATTCTTCCTGAGGTTTACGATATCATCGTAAAGATCAATGACAGACTTATCGCTGAGCTTAAATCAAAGGGATTTGACCAGCCCACAGAGGAGCAGAAGGCTGCTGCAAAGAAGGGCGAGACTCCTAAGACAAGAATGGACAACATGGTTATCATCGACGGTAAGGTTGTACACATGGCTCGTATGGCTACCTATGCTTCAAGCTATGTAAACGGCGTTGCTGCTATCCATACTCAGATCCTTAAGGACGATACACTCAAAGAGTGGTATGAGCTTTATCCTGAGCGTTTCCAGAACAAGACAAACGGTGTTACACAGCGTCGTTGGCTGGGACTTTGCAACCCTGAGCTTTCCGAGTTCATCACAGATCTTATCGGCAAGAAGTGGGTACGCAATCTTGACGAGCTTAAAAAGCTTGAGGCTAAGATCACAGATGAGAACGTTGACAAGTTCAACGGTATCAAATATCAGAAGAAAAAAGAGCTTTCCGAGTTCATCCAGAAGCATGACAATGTTTACATTGATCCTGACTTCATGTTTGATATTCAGGTTAAGCGTCTCCACGAGTACAAGAGACAGCTCATGAACGCATTCTCAATCATGGCTATCTACTTCCGTCTCAAAGAGGGCAAGCTCCCGAACTTCACTCCTACAGCATTCATCTTTGGTGCAAAGGCTGCTCCCGGCTATGCAAGAGCAAAGGCTATCATCAAGTACATCAACGAGATCGCTAACCTCATCAACAACGATCCCGATGTTAACAACAAGATGAAGGTCGTATTTGTATCCAACTACAACGTATCTTATGCAGAGAAGATCATTCCTGCTGCTGATATACATGAGCAGATCTCTACCGCAGGTACAGAGGCTTCAGGTACAAGTAACATGAAGTTCATGATCAACGGTGCTGTTACTATCGGTACTTATGATGGTGCTAACATCGAGATCGCAGAGCAGGCAGGCGAAGAGAACGAGTATATCTTCGGCGCAAGAGTTGAAGAGATCAACGAGATCAAGGATACCTATGATCCTAAGAAGATCTACGAGGCTAATGCAGAGGTCAAGAAGGTTATCGATACTCTTATCGATGGTCGCTTCAACGATGGCGGCAAGACAGGCGAGGGTTCCTTCAAAGAGCTTCATGATTCACTCCTTGAGGGCGCAAGCTGGCATCAGGCTGACCATTACTTCATCCTGAGAGATCTTCCTGAATATATCGAGGCTAAGCTTCAGGTTAACAACGATTACAAGAACAGAAGAGAGTTCGCAAGAAAGTGCCTTATGAACACTGCAAACTCAGGACAGTTCTCCAGTGACCGTACTATCCTCCAGTATGCAACAGAGCTTTGGAAAGTAAAATAATTACCCGATATTGTCAAAGGCTTTAAAAGAGCACAGAATTTTTCGGGATAAATAATCAGGCAGGCGTATCATCCGATCGGGGATGATGCGCCTGCCTTTTTGAGTAATGAATATGTTAATATCTGATAAATGAAGTTTGATCATAACTTTTATACAGGTAAAAAATGATGCCGGATATTCCGGCATCATTAATTCTGATTTAGTAATATTGTTATATAGTATTATAAAGCATTATGGGAGCCTTGTTCCGCAGTTGCAGCAGAATACGTCATTTCCGGTGTTTTCGGTACCGCATTTAGGACAGATTTTGGTCTGTAGGTTTGGCGCATAAACAGGCGCAGGGGAAATTACAGGAGCTACAGGTGCTGCAGGAGTTACCGCAGCCTGAGGGAGAGACGGTACTGCACCGTCTTTGACAGCAATTGCCTTTATGTAGTACAAGGTATCAGTGCTGTTTTGAACAAGCTCTCCGTATGAAATAATGAACATACATAATATGTAATTAAAGACTTCCATTATAAGATAAAAGATAATTGATCCTATAATGCCCCATACGGCTGCGGCATTGGTCGATGAATAGCTGCTGTAATATCTGCTGCTATAATAATTGTGGCTTGCGCTGATAACTGAGGCGAAAGATATAATACCTAAGACCAAAAACACCGTTAGTATAATAGAGTTAAGTATAAACACTACTATACCAAATACCTTCATTTTGCTGCCGGGATTTGAAAACATAGAAATCTCTCCTTCTTTTATTGTAAAATTCATGTAATAATTATAAACTGATGATAAAAATATGTCAACACTTGAATGAGAAATATACAATATTTTCGAAATGCTTGCGCTTTTGAAAAACATAGTGTATAATTATAGCCGGATGTGCTTATATCAGGAAAAAAGGAATAAAGATATTTTTAAATATCATATTGAAAGGAATAATTATAATGGCAAATTTTCAACAGCAATTTGAAGCAATGGGTTACAAGTATGATAAGCTTACAAGTGTTGGCTACAATAACGTTAATGGGTTTTACTTTACTGTTTGTGTTGCGCCTGACGGCAAACAATACACTGTAAGCGTAAGCTTCGCTTTGCCGGATGCAAATGCGGCAGGGTACTTTAATCAGGCACTGGGACAGTTTTTGGCAGAAAGGAAAAAGACGATAATATCCGGAGTATACGCAAATAACCGTCTTGACCTTTGCTACAAATTCAAAGGACTCGCGCCTGACGTGACTGAAGGCGTTAAGGAAGCAACAGACGCCTGTATGTATTTTTTCAATCAGTTCCGGGCTGTTCCTGCTTGCTCCTGCTGTGGTCGTCCGAACGGGACTTCTCTCTATGCTATGGAAAAAAATATCTCGGCTTTGTGTTCAGAGTGTTTTGTGAGTGAAAGAAGCCGGATATCAACTAAGAATCGTGATATTGATGAAACTAAGGAAAATGTTCCGCTTGGAATAGTCGGCTCCGTTCTGGGTGCTCTTGTAGGTGCCGTGATCTGGGTACTGATGTCAGTGCTTGGCAGAATAGTATGGGCGGCAGGATTGGCTTCCGGCGTTTTATCCTTCTTTGGTTATAAACGCTTTGCTAAAAAGATGACCAGAAAAGGGCTTATTATCTCTCTTGTACTGGGCTTTGTAATACTCCTTGCAGGTATGTACTGTGCATTTGCAATAGATGTGTATAATGCGGAAAACGACTACTTAACTGAGTACAATACATATTTTTCGGATTATCTTGATGGACCGAGAGAATATATAAGCTACTTTGATGCTTTAGCACTTGTGCCTGAGTATTTCGTATATGATGTTGGCACGGCTATATATAACAATATTTTCGGTATAATCGGATATGTTGTAGCGGCTGTGGGTTGTATCGCAACTACTATGTTTGATAAAAAGACCAAGAATCGCATAGAAAGGCTTATGTGACAGGCTTGTGTTTTCAGAAGTTCCCATTTGTATGGTGGTATGGTGGTGACAGAGAGTTATGACAGAAAGTGAATTTCAGGAATTTATGATAACTATGGGTTATCGGTATAATGAAAAAGCAAAAACGGCCTTCAACAGCTTTGAGGGTTTCCGCAATCTTGTTGACTTCAACGAAAAGGAGAGCCGGTATTCCCTGCGTCTTGACTGCATGATAAAACAGGGAGAGGATGCTTCAAAGGTAGCTGAACGTCTTGAAAAATTCCGCCTTGAACATAAGAACAATGTTCTGAAGGCGGTGCTTGGAAAAAAACTGATATCCATAACTCTTAAGATGACCATAGATTCCGATATTGACAAAGAAAAGCTCAGGGAGCTTGTGCGGCTTATGACAGAGCTTTGCAAGAGCGGTATGCTTGTGCCTGTCTGCCATATATGCGCAAGAGAACGAAAGACAGGTCTGTATGTTGTGGGTAAGGAAGTCACTGCTATATGTGACTCTTGTATAGCAAGAAAACGCCGTCTTTATGAAAAGCGCAAGGATTTGTTTATCAAGAAGAAACAGAATATGTCAGCCGGTCTTATAGGTGCGGTGTTCGGCGCGGCGTTCGGGGCAATGATACATATATTGCTGTATCAGCTTTTTCCCGTGTACGGAACAGGAAGTGTGTTTATAATATCTCTGACATATATAGGTTTTGTTATAACGGGCCACAGGGCAACAAAGAAAAGCGGTGTGATATGCGCGCTTATTGCCTTTATCGCTTTTATAGCGGCAGAGTATGCTGCAATGATACTTAATACCGCTATACTTATAGAACGTGAGGGCGGCGGCATAGCGTTGTCAGAGTCTATATATATAACGAACTCCAGCTTTGAGGATACAGCCAACCTCTGGGCGCTTGTGCCGGAGCTTAGCATTGGTGTGGGGATAATAATAGTTATTGGTATCGCATATTTGCTGAAACGTAAGTATACTCGCCCAATGAAGATATCTAAAAACATTCTGTAGATATTTTATGAATAAAATATTAATGCACAAAAATTCACACAATAATTTGGATAGAATTGAGCGTGATATCCTTCACGTTTGTACTTGACGAAACTATAAAATAATCCTATAATATATGTAGGGTGTTTACCGTATTAGCACACAATATATGGTGAATATCTGTACTGTGTGGAGTGCGGTACAACATTATCTCTTGCAAATAAATATGAAGGATATTGAGGACATCGAGCGATCGGTGTCCTCGATTTTTGTCGGTGGTTTTTAAAAAGGTATTCAGAGGTTCCCTTATAAAAAAACAAAAGAAAAGAACCCAAACCTGCGGCAACAAGCTTGGGATCTAAACTTCTTCTAAAATTAAGGGGAATTAAGGAGGGTAGAACATAGTACTCGAACGGTGCGGCTCCGTTCTCCTGAGTACAGATTAATTATAATACATAAAAAAGAGTCAAATGTTAAAGAAATATTAATAACTTTTTAAGTTTTGCGATTTTATTTTGGCGTAAGTATGAACAATTTATGAACAAATCCGGAACACAGTAAATTTAAATGTACAAGTGGAATGTTTTATTGTTGAATAACAGAGAAAAAAGAGTAGTTTTTCACAAAAAAGCAAGTGAACTATTGACTCATATTAAATCATGTAATATAATACCAATGTCATATACAGAACGGAGAAAGTAGAATATAGCGGCTGAGTGTAACGGTGGGACTTAGCAGTTATGAATGGGGGTTGCAGGAGTTTTTGTCGCCGCATGCGTCGTTTCATGGTGAATGGTCTGGTTTTATGACATTCCTGAACCGAGCATAAAAGCATAAAGGAATTTTATTGTTTGAAAGGAAATTGGTACTATGAAAGTTAAAATTATGAAGAAAGCGTTAGTGTTTTTGTTATGGCGGTTGTGATTGCAGGTGCATTTTCTGCTACTACTGTGAATGCTTTTTCTACAAAAGATTATGTAGGTCAAATAGGAACAAGAGAAGAGGTAAGAAGCGGAAAGTATCTTGTCGTGGGTGCCTTTGGTAAATACACATATGTGGCATCTAATGACAGCGATCATAAAGGTAGTTTGAAGTCGGCAAAGTGTACGTCATATAAATACGAAAAGCCTGGAGATAAGTATGTTACATACAGCAAAAAATCCAAGACAAAAGCAGCCAAGAATGTAATGACAGATAATGTAACTTTTGATGATTCTGTTGCGAAGATTGAGTACTATGGAGCGGTATACAGAACATCTTGCTCGAATTCTGGTATTCTTGAGAGTGGAAAAATAAGGATCTACAGATCCGGCTGTCCTATAAAATAATGATAAAAAAGCCTGCTCTCGCTATATGTAAGCGAGGGCAGACAAAACTTTATCGTACGTTGAATTAATAAAGGGGAGTCCTGAAATAATCCGACTGATGAGTGGTGCCGGTCGATTAACGTTCCCTTATGGTTATGTTTACTGAGGTGCTACTTATTTACGGCGGTTTCAGAGAACCCCTGAATATTAAGGGGGTAAACAATGCCGATATTTTTGACAATAAAAAATGTTGGCGTTTTGTTAAAAAGACATACGTCAATATTTGTATTTATTTTTATTTCACTTGTTATATGTACTGTAATATCCTTGCTGGCATCAGGAATGGTCGATTCAGTTCCGCAGAGATTAACTAAGGATCAGATGGAAAGTCTTGAGGGTTATTATAATGAGTATGTTATAGATTTTAGTAATGGCTGCAATCCTGTTGTAGGAAACGGTTTAACAAAACCGCCGGAAAATGATGAAGTTGATTATCTGTACAGAGTTTATGATACTTCTACAGGTGAGCTTTTATATGAGGGTATGGACTTTGATAAAGCGTATGAGATATATAAGCCGTTTTCAGAGGAAATTAATGAATACCAAGAAGAAAATCAAATGGAAATGCCTTACTCTGAATATAAGCTTTGGTTTACGTATGTAAGTATACCCTCCAATTTTGATGAACTGCCAAAGGTCAGTGATATAAGGGACCGGGTATCAAAAATAATAAAAGCCGCAGGTGTTTACTTTGAAGATGCGAGAATTCTGGGTGTATGCGACAATAAATCAAGTATAAACTATATGGCAAAAATAGGCGATGATACACGCAAAGAAAATGAGGTCGATATCAGCTATTCAAAATTTCACTTTGCAGATGGTTTGCAGTCAGAAATAAATAAGGGGGATACTATAGAAATAGGCTCAGAAAAATATACTGTCCGGAATGTGGAAATAACAGATGACGAAGGTGGACCTACATACGTTAATGCTCGATATGAAGATGTGGGCGATTTTATTGTAAATAATTTTGTGTTTGCTCTGACAGAGGATGCTCCGGAAGAGGTAAGAAAAAAAGTGGATGACCTTGTGGAAGAACTATTTACGGATTATTCACCTGACATAACACCTCCTTCACCTAAGCCGCTGATCGAAAAGCAATTCAATAATATGGTTTATATGATATCCTTTATTATCATGGCTGTTATTATGATGAACATATCACGTCTGTATTCTTATATTATCTCACTGAGAAAAAATACAGTTGCGGTATACAGATTATGCGGAGCAGATAAGGCAGCTGTTTATCTTATATGTCTTATTGAAATTGCTTTTCTGCTTTGTACATCATATGCTGTCGGAGTGTTGTTGTTTCACTTTGGCGTAGTAAACGGATTATCATTTATGTTCCCCACTTTTTCTGAGTTCTTCACGCTGAATATTTATCTTATCAGCTTTGCTATATACCTTGTTTTGGGTATATTTATATTGTTTGGGAATATAGTTCCATACATCAGGAAAAGCATAGATGAAGGCGTAAGGAGGGCGAACTGATGATACATATAAATATGGCATATCGTATATTTACTAAGAAATTCTTTTTTCATCTCATTCTTATTCTTGAGCTTGCCCTGACTCTTGTTCTTGTGAATGTTTTTGTAGGTATATACGGAAATAGTTATACACTATACAGACCGTATGAAAACATCCTCAAAAATAGTGGAGTGGCAGTTAACTATGATGGAAATTTACTTTTTGACGGCAAGATAAAGGCTCTTAAAGAAGAGCTTGGTGAGGACACAGATATCTATTATAGTCAGGATGTTATGTTTATTGAGGAGGATTACGAGAAGTATGGACTGCCTGTTTCCTCTTTGCCGCATGACGGTGGAATGGTGGAAATAATATTGCCGGATACAAGAATATTATCCGAACTGAAGCTTCCTCTCTCTGAGGGCAGATGGCTGTCAATGGAAAAGGATAATGACGGCTGTATTGAAGCGGTGATCACAGGCGGTACAGACGCAGAAGTCGGCAATATTTATGATACTCCGGCAGGAAAAATCAAAATCGTAGGTATTCTCAGCGATGACACGTATGAATTGCCGACAGGTTATTCTTTGTCTTTTGGTGAAGATCTGAAACTGACAGATTTTTATGAGCCTTTTAATCCTAATGTTAATCTGAGAGGTTCTTATATGATTTTTAACAGAGAATTGATCGAGGATAATACCGGCGAAGAAGTTTACCTTGTAACAACTCCTCTTATTTTCATATCTTATGGGCAATTAACTTCCTCAGAAGAAGCTTCTGCTATAGAAACAACAGTAAAGATCTTATCGCCCGAAGAAGAGCAGGAAGACCTTATATTAGCTGATTTCTCACAGCTTCGCAAGAATACTGATGAATACATGACTGAATTTATGATGGAGCTTCTTCCTATTGCTGTCGCTGTTATTATTATAGCGGCTATAGGTATTGCCGGAACATCGGCTATTCTTGCACTGAGAAATCTGAGAAATTTCTCTATATTTTATTTATGCGGCAGTAAATGGAGTGACTGTATTAAAATAATGCTTGCAGATATAGGTATAGTCACAGCAGCGGCACTTGTTCTGAACACTGCTGCAATATTTACTCTGACTGCACTAAATATGGAAAGTCTTATTGGTATGGATATTGGTATAATGAATGTTTTGGTTACATTGGGTACTGTAGCAGCTATTCTGATAATCTCTGTCATTTTGCCAATAAACGTTTTAAAGTCTAAAACACCTGTTGAATGTCTTAGGGAGGAAAACTGATATGATACAAATACAGAGTCTTTCAAAGACTTACAATTACAAGAAGCCTAATGCGTTTAAAGCACTTGACAATATTTCTCTGGAAATAAAAGATGGAGAGCTTGTTGCGATCATTGGCAGATCCGGCGCGGGAAAGTCAACCCTTTTACATATTATAGGCTGTATCGATACGTTTGAGGAGGGCAGCTATAAAATAGATGGTGAGGATATACATAACATCGGAGATAAAAAGCTTGCAGTTATACGAAATCAAAAAGTTGGTATCGTTATGCAGGACTTTGCTTTAATCGAAGATTATAATGTCCTTGAAAATGTTAAGCTTCCGTTATACTTTGCACACAAAAAATCAAAGGGAGCTGAAAAGGCTGCAAGGGAAGCACTTGAAAAAGTGGGCATTTCTGATCTCGCCCAAAAGTCTGTCAATAAGCTCTCAGGTGGTCAGAAGCAGCGTGTTGCCATAGCCAGAGCTATAGTAAATGACCCCTCCTTTATCTTGGCGGATGAACCGACAGGTGCTTTGGATACAAAGACATCCTCAGAAATTATGGCTCTTTTTAAAAAGCTCAACAGCGATGGAAAGACTGTTATTATAATAACTCACGACCTATCTATAGCAGATCAATGCAAAAGAAAAATTGAAATATCCGACGGAAGAATAACTGCCAGTGCGTGACCGGCGGGTGACCCGCTGGACGACTTATAACTCAGTGCGTGACCGGCGGGTGACCCCGCTGGACGACTTAGAACGCATCAACTTCTGATTGAACCGTCCGCGTCGCGCTCTTTATAGAGCGCTTTGGCTAATGCTGTAGACGTCTGCGACTGCCCTCCAAAATTGAAACCGTCCATAAGCGTACCGTAAGGGGCGTGTTGGGCGGAGAAATGCGGACAGTGAATGTTCGGTCATACTATCAGAGTGAGCGTTAGCGCCCGAAGGAAGTGCCCTTGGGGTACGAACGCCAGCGCGAATTGGTACCGGCAGCTTGCCGGGCGAACTTGGAGCGGCACACGTCAATCTAATTTGGAAATTATTTTGTTACTTTTCAGAATCAACCTTCTTTCTTGAGCTTGCCGAAAGGGCTTAAAGTGCGTTTTTTCTAATTAATTAAACCTGACAGGCATAGTAAAGTGTGCATAAGTCACTCAAAGATTATTCGCTTAACGCTCAAAATGACATCTTATTAAACTTTGTATCATTTTGATGTCTGAATTAGATTGACGTGTGGAGCGGCAGGTTGCCGCTTGCACTGGGGGGAGAAATGGTGTATAATGAGGGTACTATAAAATAAAGGAAGAGGTAAAACCAATGTATAATGATCTGATGGATGTAATAGGCTTTGTCGGTAAGTACGACGGCGATGTCGCTGAAGCTATGAATGATGAGCTTAAAAGACAACAGAGAAATATCGAACTTATAGCTTCTGAGAATATCGTCTCTCCTGCGGTTATGGCTGCTATGGGCTCGGTGCTGACAAATAAGTACGCAGAAGGCTATCCCGGAAAAAGATATTACGGCGGCTGTCAGTATGTGGATGTTGTGGAGGATATCGCAAGAAAACGTGCGTGTCAGCTCTTCGGAGCAGAATTTGCGAATGTTCAGCCCCACTCCGGCGCTCAGGCTAATACCGCTGTCTATTTTGCTATGCTTCAGCCCGGCGATACCGTTATGGGTATGACACTCTCTGAGGGCGGTCACCTTACTCACGGCTCTCCTGTGAATATCTCCGGTAAGTACTTTAACTTCGTATCATATGGCGTTGACCCTGTGTCTCACAGAATAGACTATGATAAGCTCTACGATCAGGCTATGCAGGTAAAGCCTAAAATGATAGTATGCGGCGCAAGCGCGTACCCCAGAATAATCGACTTCAAACGCTTCAGAGAAATCGCAGATGCCTGCGGTGCTTACCTTATGGTGGATATGGCTCATATCGCAGGTCTGGTGGCAGCAGGCGTACATCCCAATCCGGTACCATATGCACACTTTGTAACAACAACTACACACAAGACCCTCAGAGGTCCCAGAGGCGGTATGATACTTTGTAGTGAGGAATACTCCAAAGAGATAAATAAGGCAGTGTTCCCGGGTACTCAGGGCGGTCCTCTTATGCACATTATCGCTGCAAAGGCTGTTTGCTTCGGTGAAGCTCTTAAGCCGGAGTTCAAGACTTACGGCGAAAATATAGTAAAGAATGCTCAGGCTCTTGCAGAGGGTCTTACAAAGAGAGGAAACAAGCTTGTTTCCGGCGGTACCGACAACCATGTAATGCTTCTTGATCTGACACAGAGCGAAGTGACAGGCAAGGAACTGGAGCGCAGGCTTGATGAAGTGCAGATCACCGCTAACAAAAACACCGTTCCTAACGAACAGAGAAGTCCCTTCGTAACAAGCGGTATCCGTATAGGTACACCGGCAGTAACAACAAGAGGCTTTGGCGTTGAGGAAATGGATAAGATCGCAGAATACATCACACTTGCGCTGAATGACTTTGAAAACAGCGCTGACAAAATACGCAATGGTGTAAACGAGATATGCCAGAAGTTCCCGCTTTACGCATGATCTCTGTATATCAGGCTGCAATAGAATAACTGGTAACGGACGTGCTGTCATGATTTGACGGCGCGTCCCAACTTTTTTTATAATTAATACTGAAAACTTAAAACTGAAAAATGAATAATAATCGGTACATTTTCGCATAGTGAAAAAGAATTATAGTAAGTGTGATATAAACTGTAGCTTCATACTGTACAGGCGCATTTGTTGAGTAGGCGAAAAATTTTTTTGTTCGGAGAGAGCAGCCGAGCAGCCATATGTCTGCAACGGCGGTGCGTGACTGCACTGGACAACTTAACAACGTATTTGTTTCTAAAATAACCATTCGCGTCGTGCTACATAGGGAGCACTTTAGCTGTTGCTGTAGACGTCTTTTACTGCCATCCAAAGATAAAACCGTCCATAAGCGCACCGTAAGGGGCGTGTTGTGCGGAGAAATGCGGGCAGGAAAAGTTGAGGTATAGATATCAGAATGAGCACAAGCCTTGTGCCTATGTTAATTGGTACAGAAAAACAGGAGGTTATTAGACAATATGGAGATTTTGTTAATAAACTATTGACAAAAAATTAAATATGTTTAAAATAGAGAATAAGAATATATGATTAAAAGTATGTGGTTAAATAATAAAAACATGGAGGTAGGGGTGTTATGACTATGTTAAGAAGATTTAATAAGAGTAAAAGCGGCTTTACACTGGTAGAGCTTGTGGTTGTTATTGCGATACTCGGTATCCTGGCTGCTATCGCTATACCGTCTGTGGTCGGTATAATCAACAATGCCGGGAATACAAGAGAAAAGGACAACGCAGCCGCTCTTGACGAAGCTTGCGTAAATTACTATGATATGGTTGTCGCAGGAGCACTGAACAGCTCAAATAAGGGTGGCTCAACTCAGTCGGATCTGCCGGGTCCGCGCGGAACAGTGGCAGCTTGTAAAGCAGCTGCAAGAAATGCTACGGTGATCCATGCCTGCGAATATTCCAGTCTGCCGAACATTATCAAAGAGCTTAACGGCGGCAGTGATGTTTACGTGTATGACGATGCCGGCGATATCATGACGAAGAGTGAAGCAGATGAAAAGGGTATTACCGTGACCACAGTTACCAAGACAACAAAGCTTGGAGACCTTTATAGGTGATAATCATCAGAAAAACAGCGGCAGGGGAGCGTTCGGATACAGGCTCCTGAACCTTGAATGAACACCGTCGGTACATTAAAGTATCGGCGGTGTTCATAATTTGTTTGTAATTTTTTGCTTTCTGAAACTTTATAGACATAAATTATTATCAAATTTTTTAAAAAACAGAAAGAATAACGAAACAAAAATATTAATTTATGAACAGAATATTAACAAGGAAATAATTTGTTCATAATTATTTTCCGTTAAATTTACCACATTTAATAAACAAAAAGATACTAATTGAACAAAAAATAGTCAAAGTTGAAAGTTTATTACAAATTATCCGTCATTATGCACAAAAATAAATTCATTTCTTTTACATAATAATTTAAAAAAAATTAAAAAAAAGTATTGACATTTTGTTAATAAAGAGTTAATATATATTCAACAAATGAACACGACGTTCCACCCTTCAGGACGACGGTTCAGATTAAAAAAATTTTATTAAAGAAAGAGGTAATCTATCATGACACTCCAGCAGAAGATGCTCGCTAAGCAGAGCAAAAAAGGTTTCACACTCGTTGAACTCGTAGTAGTTATCGCAATCCTCGGTATCCTCGCAGCTATCGCAATTCCTTCAGTTGTAGGTATCATCAACAACGCTCAGAACTCAACTAAGGAAGCTAACGCTACAGAGCTCGCAAGTGCTTGCAAAACACTCTACTCAGAAGTAGCATCAGGCCAGCTCAACCAGAAGACTCCTGCTGATGAGCTCAACGCACTCGGCACAGCTAACCTTCCTGCAGCAAACGCAACAGTTTCTGACTGCAAGGCTAAGGCTGGCGCACTCACAGTTCAGGACGCTATCGACTATCAGGGACTTAAGTCAAAGTTCGACAGCACAAACATCAGTGACTATGTATATGTAAAGAAGGATGGTTCCATCTACTTCAAGGATACATACACAGGCACAAGCGATGGCACACTCACACTCGGTCTTACACTTAAGCAGCTCAGAAACGGCACAACCTGATAATAGGTTAGTACCTGTAAGAAGCTATTCGTAGCTAAAACTTAAAACTCAGCCCGAAACGACAAAATCGTTTCGGGCTTTTGTTTGTTGTATGATACAAAACAATCGTATGCACCAACCTGACCGGAAGAAAGATAAGAATATCTGCTGTTATGCGAAATATGAATATTGACGAAATAGAAATTAACGCTTTGTAAGAAATATCAAAAATTCCCGTTTCCTTTTGGCAAAACATTGGTAGTTCAAGCATTATTGCATAAATGAAATAGATTTTTTATAACTATATGCACAAATTATATCAATTTATAAAATAATTATTGAAAAACAGGCGTTTTTGTGATAAAATAACTAAAAGAATGCTATAACTGTCTGTATGTCTGGGTTTTCAGTGTGCAGAAGTTTCGGTGTTTAAATTTTGTGGCAGTGTAAAATAAAATTTTTTAAGAGTGTGGTGTATTTATGAAAACGGTAGCAACTGTAATGCAGTTAACACGAAGCCTTCTTATCCTTACTCCCGCTGAGTATGATAAACAAGAGGGCGGTCTTGGCATGGGCAAAAAGAGAACATCTTCAATGCCTACGAACTTCAGCATTCCGCAGATTTTTGAGCTGAACGATTCATTGAAGGAGCGTCCGTTTGAAAAATCGGAAGAGCTTGCAGCATTTGTAAAACGCTGCGCCGAAAGCGTAAGTATGGAGCTTGGTGACCTCTTTATATGTATTGAGGATGAAGATGTACTTATAACAAAAGAGTATAAGCACGCTGTTGAAAACAAGGAAAAGCTTCTCCTCGTATTTGCAAAGGTAGAAGCAGAAGCCGTACTCCATCAGGAAGTAGACAAGTACACTATCCTGAATTTTGAGTATGGTCAGCAGTATGGTAAGTCAAACAAGTCTGAGGATGTATCAGCTTCACTGTTTGCGATGAATACCGGTATGCTTACCGATATACGTGCAAATTTCTCTGCGGCAGGACTCAGAATAGTTAAAATAGTTCCGCCTATTGCCGGTATGCTCTATACAGCAAAATCAGACGTGAACTCCGCAACAAGGGCTGTTGCCGTTATCAGCATGGATTTTGCCGCTACACGTCTGGTCGTACTTCACAATGGTGCGCCTGTGTTCCAGCAGTCCTTCTCAAGTGTTCTTGAGGATATAGCAGAGCTGTTCATGCTTGAATTCGGTATCAGTAAGCTCGGCGCTATTGACCTTATCCGTCAGGAGGGCCTTGGAGTATGTAACAAGTGCAACTCCGCAACAACAAGAAAACAGACAATGACAATGCTCGACAACGCAGCAGGTGAGATACTCAGAAACCTCAGAATGGTAATCTCAACAATGCGTCTTGATATCGACCAGATCGTTCTCTGTGATGCTCTGGCAAAGATCCCGAATATCTCGGCATACTGCCGTCAGGTGGGTCTTACAGCTCCTATGGAGAACATCATGAACCTGTTCTCCGGCGGCTCACTTCCGCCTACAGTTACAGAGTCAGCTAAGGAAAGAGGCTTTGCTCCTGTATCATTCATTACCCTCAACGGCGTTCTTACAATGCCTGTCAACGAGGCTAACCTCCTTCAGGGCGAAACAAATATTATGGCGGCTCTTTCATCAGAGGGCAGCAATAAGCTCGGTAACTTCGCAGCAAGTGTTCTTGGTGTTGTTGCAGCAGTATGGGTGCTTGGTGTATCAGGCTGGTGGTTTGCTCTTGAAATGCAGAAGAACAACGATGCCAATGAGCTTCAGAACCCCAACTTTACAAGAGCTCAGCAGCTTATAGACGATGAAGCGAAATATTCTGCTCTTGTTGAAAATGTGGCTGTGGATCTGGAAACACTCCCCCAGACAGAGAATAAATCCTCTGTAGTAGTTAACCATGTTTATGATGAGATAGTCAAGAAGGCACAGAACTTTGACAGTATCGCAGTTGTCAAAAACAATGTGGAGGGTGTGGATACTATTACAGCTAATGTAAGCTTTGCTGTAAAGGATTATAACTCCTTCGTTGACCTGAAAAACTCTATAGCAGACGCAGGCTTCTTCAATGTATCTGAGCAGCTGACAGTTTCTAAGAGAACAAGAGGCGACAGCACAAATCTTGTAAGCTATTACCAGTGTGAGATGAACTTCACTGTTTCCGAAAGTGGTATGGAGCAGGCTGCTCTTACTGATTCTGAGCTTGCGGCTCGTGATGCAAGACTCCAGAAGGCAGTTGAAGAGGGTTCTGATTCTAAGGACAAGGGTAAGACGAGCGAATCATCAAGCAGCAGCAAGTCTGAGGAAAGCTCAGCTGTGAAAGCCTGATACGGTCAAAATAAATACGGAGGTAAACAATAATGGATAATAAGAAACAGTTTAAGGTTCCGGGTTTTCTTTTGGCTATTATCGCCATACTGGTAGTCTGCATTATATTCATATTTGTAGTACAGGTTCCCTTCTCCCAGAATTATGACAAATATCAGGAAGATCATGCTTCCGCTGTAAGCCAGATAAGCTTATATAACGATTATCTTTCAAGAGCTGATGAGGTTCAGAAGAGTATAGATAAGATGAAGAGTGAGTATGAGCTGAAGAGCGCTAACCTCTTTGCTAATGCTACTACATCTCCTGATGATATCAGAAAAGTGCTCACAAGACTTAACTATGATATCCTTGCTCTTTCTATCAATACCGGTGTGCCGGATGCTCAGGGCAGAACAACGGTTGCAGGCGGTCTGCTCTATTCTACATCAGTAAACTACAAGTTCGTTTGTACTGAGGAAAACATTTCTCAGACACTGAACTACCTTGAGCTTGAAGCTGACAGTGCTTACTACATAGACAGCATCAGTATTACTAACTATGTTGACCCTGCGGCAGAAGCAGCAGCAGAGGCTGCGGATGAGTCCGGCGAAGGCTCCGGAGAAGAATCCGGCGAAGGCTCAAAGTCAGAGACTTCAAAGAAGCAGGCTTCTGATGATGCAGAGATCATTGATATCAGCGGAGTTTCAGGTGTAAACAAAACAGCTGACGCAAGATATGAAGTTACCTTCAACATGAGTCTCTATTACTTCGTAGCTCCTGAAGAGGAATCAGTAGAGGAGACAGTTGAGGAAAGCTCTGAAGCATAATAATAACTAATGAAGGATAATCTTCTATGCAGCCATTAAATTATCTGACAACAACAAGCGGAATAATATGGACAGCCGCTTGTGTCCCGATGGGAGTATTTCTCATGTGGCTTGCATACTTTATAATCAACAGGATACCCGCAAGCTGGCTCTGCGATTACGGCGAAACACCGTCGGCGGAGCTGCTTTCGGGGAAACGTGTAAGGTATGTCGGCTCAGGGATATTGATGTCCGTTATCACAGTGTTATGTCTGGTATGTTGCAGATTACAGTTCAATAAAGGCTATGATATCTATTTTACGGTCTTTGGACTTATCATTGTCATAGCACTGATGATAGCAGTGTGCGATATAAAATATACCATCATTCCTGACCAGTTTACTATAGCTGTTGCGCTTATAGGTATATTCATAAGTGTGTATGATATAGTAAGAGGTTATGGGCTGCTTCATACAAGCTGGTGGTCACCTCTTGCAGGTGCGGTCATGGGCGGAGGAGCAATGCTCCTTATAGACTTTATAGGTATGATCATCTACAAAAAAACAGGTATGGGCTTCGGCGATGTAAAGCTTTTTGCCGCAGTCGGTATCATAACCGGTTTTCCCGGAACACTCTATGCCTTTGCTATATCCCTTGTAACAGGTCTTATAGGCTTTGCAGTGATCATAGTAGCTTCAAAATTCTTCGGCGGCGTGGATGCAGATGCGGCTGAGGGTGTTGCAGAAGCTCAGACAGAAGAGACGGGAGTAGCTGCTGTTACTGACAGCAAGCCGGAAGAAGTTCCCTCCGCTGCGGAGATAACTGCCGATGTGGCAGAAGCCAATGAAGAAGCTCAGGACCAGACAGAGGATGAGGGTAATGATGGTGCGTATCTTGCTTTTGGTCCCTATATCGCTATCGCACTCATAGTTTATTTATCACTTTACGATATTGTACAATCAGCAGCGAATCTTTATCTCGGACTTTTTAAGTAATCAAAGGAGTTGAAACCATGAAAGCCGGTAACTTGAAAATCGGACAAATACTTATAAATTCCGGTGATATCACCGAAGAGCAGCTCGAAGAGGTGCTCCAGAAGCAGAGGGAATCCGAAAATAAAAAACGTATTGCCGACCTTCTCATCGAGGATAAGATCGTTACCGAGCAGCAGGTTTGCCGAGCTCTTGAAAAGCAGCTCTTTATGCCGTATGTGGATCTGGATACTATAACGATCCCTGAAGAGCTGAGCGGCATTATCCCTGAGGAAATGGCAACGAAAAATATGGTTATCCCCATAGAGCAGGACGGACGTTTTCTTACCGTTGCGATAGGCGACCCGCTTAACTATAAAGGTATAAAGGATCTGTCTATCACAACAAAAATGAAGATAATGCCTGTTATCGCCGAACCTTCAAAGATATCCGGAAAGATACGTGAAATGTATGCGGCTCAGAAGGCTATTGACGACGCTAAGGAGTTCCTTGAATCCAAAGGCGGCAAGACTCAGGCTCAGCTCGATGCGGAAGAGGCGGCAAAGGATGCTAATGCAAACGACCAGCCTATTATCCGCTTCGTAAACAATATGATAGAAGAAGCAATCTTTGCAAAATGCTCCGATATTCATATAGAGCCTATGGAAAAATGTCTGAGGATAAGGTTCCGTATCGACGGTAAGCTCCAGATATATATGGAGACAAGCCCGGAGCTTATACCTTCGGTAACATCCCGTATAAAATTTATCGGCAACATGAATATTGCTGAAAAACGTATACCACAGGACGGTCGTATCAACTACCGTGTCGGTGGAAAAGAAATAGACTTCCGTATCTCGGTTCTTCCCAGCGTTTTCGGTGAGAAGATCGTTATGCGTATTACGACCTCTCTGGGCATGGAGCTTAAAAAGGAAAATATAGGCTTCCTTCCGGAGAACCTTGAAAAATTCAATCATCTTGTAAAAAGTAACAGAGGCATTATACTTGTAACGGGTGCTACAGGTTCCGGTAAATCAACAACGCTTTACACCGCTCTTAACGAGGTAAAGGGTGAGGATATAAACATCATCACCGTTGAGGACCCTGTCGAAATGCTCCAGACAGGTATCACTCAGGTACAGACAAATGATAAGGCGGGTCTTACATTCGCCTCCGCTCTTCGTAGTATTCTTCGTCAGGACCCCGACATCATAATGGTCGGTGAGATCCGTGACGGTGAAACGGCCGGCATCGCCGTACAGGCAGCTATTACCGGTCACTTGGTTCTTTCTACGCTCCATACCTACGACGCACCAAGCTCGGTTGCTCGTCTGGTAGATATGGGTATCGAACCGTACATGGTGTCCTCCGCACTGTTGGGCATCATCGCTCAGAAGCTTGCACGACGTCTCTGCAATGACTGTAAGGAAGCTTACAGCCCTGACCAGAATGAGAGGATCGCTCTTAACCTTGATCAGAATGAAGAGATAACTCTCTACCGCAAGTGCGGCTGTGAGAAGTGCAACAAAAAGGGCTATAAGGGACGTATTGCCGTTCATGAGATCATGCTCCTGAGTTCACCCCTTAAGCGTGCGATAACTGAGGGTATGAGTACAGATGACCTCAGAGAGCTTGCTGTTAAGGAAGGCATGATCCCGATGAAGGAAAACGTAAGAATAGACGTTCTTAAGGGACTTACATCTTATGAGGAATACGTTGATATGACGATCAATAATGACTAAGTAACCGGCGGACAGATATACAATACAAACTTTCTGTCCGAAGCTGAAAAGCTCATTGAAACACAAAATTAATAATGAATGGGGTAGATTTAAGTGGATTTTTACAGCCTTGTAAAAGAAGCCGTTACGAAGGGTGCGTCCGACGTACATATCGCTTCGGGTAACCATCCTGCATACCGTCTGCACGGTAATGTGTTCTTTACAAATGATCCCGCTCTTAATGAAGCGGAAGTTACAGCAATCATAAAAGCAGTACTTAACAAATCAAGATTTGAGACCTTCCTCCAGACAGGTGAGGCCGATGCCGCAGTTGAGATAGGTGAGTGCGGACGTTTCAGAGCTAATGCTTTCAGACAGCGTAATGGTACAGCTCTTGTACTTCGTGTTATCAACAGCGTTGTTCCTGAACTTTCCACCCTCAGCCTGCCTAACTCCATCAGAAAAACACTTGACCTGAATTCCGGTCTGGTGCTGATGTGCGGACCTACCGGTTCCGGTAAATCAACAACACTTGCGGCTCTTATCAATGAGATCAACAAATATAAGAGCAAGCACGTTATAACTATCGAGGACCCTGTTGAGTTCCTGCATACACCTAAGCGCTGCATTATCAACCAGAGAGAGATAGGCCTTGACAGCCGTTCTTACCCTATGGCTCTTCGTGCTGCGATGCGTGAGGACCCGGATATTATCCTCGTAGGTGAGATGCGTGACCGTGAGTCTATCCAGATCGCACTGACAGCAACTGAGACAGGTCACTTGGTTTTCTCCACAGTACATACAGAGGGTGCAGCAAAGACTATCGACCGTCTTGTTGATATCTTCCCTCCGGATCAGCAGCAGCAGATCAGAGTTCAGCTTTCTACCTCACTGAAGGCGGTTATCTCGCAGAGACTTCTTCCGAGAGCATCAGGCGGACGAGTTGCGGCTTTTGAGATCATGTTCGTAACCACCGCTATCAGTAACCTTATCCGTGAGAATAAGGTTGCAAATATCCAGCAGTCTATCCAGCTTGGTCAGCAGTACGGTATGATCACGATGAGCAAGAGTATCGATAATCTCCTTGCTCAGGGACTTATCACCGAGCAGATAGCTAAGGCTTGGAACTTTGATATAGGCGATACTGACGCAAGAAGATAAGGGAGTGAACAGTATTGAAGTATAAATATGTGGCAATGAACGCCAGGAACCAGAAAAAGGAAGGTGCTATTGAAGCAGAGACCCAGAATGATGCAGTAGCACAGCTTCGTCAGAAAGGTCTTGTCGTTCAGGATATAAGCGCACTTGGTAGCGACAGTGATGAACCTACCAGTATATGGCAGATGGATCTTGGCGGAGATATCCACACTAAAAAGATCCAGGCTAAAAAGCTTCTTATGATACTGAGCCAGCTCGGTATGATGATGAAAGCAGGTATTAACCTCTCGCTGACAATGGAAATTATGATCCAGTCTGAAAAGGATGTCAGCATGAAAAAGATCCTGAAAGAGATCAATGAAAGCCTCTATACAGGTTTTACTCTTTCTCAGGCTATGAGAAACTTCGCAGGCTTCCCACCGATATATATCAGTATCATAGAAGCCGGTGAGGCAAACGGTCGTCTTGATGAGGCGTTTGAACAGTGTGCTCAGATATGTAAGAAGGATATCGCTCTCTCCGGTAAGATCAGAAGCGCATTGATGTATCCTCTCTTCCTTATTGTGCTCGTTATTGCCGTTGTTATCATCCTCTGCGTGTTCGTTCTTCCGACATTCGCAGGTGTGTACGACTCCTTCGGCGGCGACCTGCCGGGACTGACAGTCGCTATGATGGGCTTGTCAGACTTCCTTATCGGATACTGGTGGCTGCTTATTATCGTTACGGTCGGTGTTGTTGTAGGTCTGAGAACACTGAAAAAGACAAATGCAGATTTCCAGATGTGGTGGGCAGAAATGCAGCTCAAGATACCGCTCGTTGGTCCTATCATCCGTCAGAACTCACTTGCTCGTTTCTGCCGATTGATGTCAACGCTTACGGATTCAGGTATCCCGATCCATAAGGCAATGGCTCTTTCAAGAGATGCTGTACCGAACAAGTATGTTCAGGAAAAAGTACAGGCTGTACTTGATGATGTACAGATCGGTGTATCCATCAATGCGGCTATGGCTAAGCATCCGGTATTTGACCCGATCCTCGTTTCCATGATCCGTGTCGGTGAGGAATCCGGTATGCTTGGTGACTCACTTCACAAGATGGCTGACCTCTTCGAAGATCAGGCAGATGAGTCCACAACAAAGCTCACAGACATGATGACACCTATCATGACGGTTGTTATCGGTGTAGTTGTTGGTACACTCGTTGTTGCAATGATCCTCCCGATGTTCGGTATGTACGGTCTGGTATCAGACGCATCAAGCACATCATGATCAGCATAATGCTCTGTGCTTTTGTACGTTTTCATCTGAGAAAATATCATATCGCCCCAGAATATCAGGGCTGATATCAACAAGGCGCATCGCTCTTTTTGGGCGGTGCGCTTTCTTTTTTACTGTGTGTTTTTCTTATGTATATGTATAGTTTATTCTTGATGTCAGAATAATTGAAAATATTATTATTCTATGAACAACTGTTACTAAAAAGAGTATAAAAAATGAACAATTTTTTAATTTTAAATTCGTAAAAATTTATTATAAAAAAACACTTGAATAGTTTTCTGTTTATAGTATAATGTAAATATACAACTATAAGTGGCGGAATGTGTATTTGCGGACTTGTACATTCTATTAAAAAGGAGGAGTTGTGAATGAAGAAACGATTACGGCACAACAAAGTAAGGCTAAGGTCCAAAAAGGGTATGTCTCTTGTGGAGCTGCTGGTGGCAGTAACTATTATTGTACTGGTATTCGGCGGAACTGTCGGTGCAATGGCTAACGGTTATTCCAGCACTTTGTATAACGCACAAAAGACTATCGACGCTGCGGAAGGTGTTTCACTCAATGATATTATCTTTGAGGGAATAGAGAACCAGTACTTTGAAAGCGCGGATGAATGCAACAAGTATTTCTTTGGTACAGGCGGAACCAAAAACCCGAATACAGATCCTACAAACTCTATCCATGAGGCGGCAAAGTCAGTAGACAGCGGTGTGAGGTATGTTACCTCAGCTGATTTTCCGAGCACTGACAGTTCTATTGTATTGCAGTACACTATAGTAACGGACTCACGCAGTAATGTGAGTACAGGACTTGGCTCAAAGGAAGTAAGCGGAGTAACAATAAAAACAGCCGTAAGGACTGTAGAAGGAATCGTTACTAATACATCTTTTGTTCCGTATGGCCTTGATGAGGAATGATTGGATGGTGAATGAAATGAAAAAGATCAGATCGCGTAAGGGCTTTACGCTTGTAGAGCTTATAGTTACAGTAGCAATTCTCAGTATTACTTCAAGTCTGTTGGTTGCGATCGTTGCCAATTCAATCAATAACTACTCCAAGGCATCTATAACTGCGACTGAGCAGGATGTTGCTTCACAGATAGAGTCAGATATCCTGTTCTTTGCTGTGAGAGCAAACGGCGCTGAAGGAGTGGATACCGCTACTCCGGGCGTTTCAGTACCGGCAGCTGATGAGAGTGCCTATTATGTGTACATTGAAGACGGCAAAGTCAAAACAATATTCAGTGATGTAGAGGTAGTCGGTGAGTCTGCTATAGTAACTGACTATGTGTACGATGGAGTGGAAAAGATCACATTCCAGCTGAAAAAGCAAAAGACAGCAAAGGATGACACATCGTCCAAAAAAAGATACGGATTTCTTGAATATGAGATAGTAATGAAGCACGGCTATACTATTAAAGGCTCTGTGGTAATGGGTAACATTCCGGCAGATGCTACGATGGATGTTATTGACACGGACTCGTTCGTTGATTCGAACTATCCGGTAGTTCTTGAAACGAGCGCATCAGGTAAAGGTCTGAAGTTTACCAGATGATCAATTATTAGTGGAAAGGAGTTGCTGATATGCAAAGATTGAAAAGCAAAAACAGTAAAAAAGGTTTTTCGCTTGCTGTTGCAATGGGTGTGGGTATCTTTCTGATACTTATTGCGTCATCGCTTATGTTTATAGCGATGAACAGTGTATCCAACACAAGCACTAACCTGAATTATCGTCAGGCGTATCTGAATGTAAAAAGTGCTCTGGATTATGCTACATCGTATTATTCAAATAATGTTGATGACTATTCCGATATAGGCACAGAGTATATGACGATGAATGATAAAGCCGGCGGTTCGACAGCTAACGGCGCTACGATATCTACAGATGAGACTAAGCTCAATGAAGCTATGACCTACGTAATAGCAGAGTATATCGAAGCCAACGATTCAGAACCGGCTGCGCTGAGTCTTTCCGGATATGCAAAATACAGCGATTCATTCGGAAACAAAACTAGCAGCGTCAAGCTGAAGGTCGTATACACTATAGGTTCGATAGGTCCTAACAGACTTACAACAATGGTCGTTGACCGTGAGTTCAAAAGCGGGGGCGGCGGTGAAGAAACTATCACACTGAATGTTAAGCAGCCTGAAGACATGGGCTTCCAGATGAGTTACTACGTCTGGACATACAGCGATACCGCAAACGCTTACAGCGGTCACACCTCAGGTGAAGACAGCTATTCATATAATCCTGAGGTAGGCAGACTTAATGAATCAACACTTGAAGATAATATCGTTTATCCTAACGGTAAGTGGAATACAAGAGATGACGATACCAGAGGTCCGCAGGCTATCATGGCTGATGCCGGCGATGGCTGGTACACCGGTAACTATGTTATCAAGAGCGGACGTGTTCCGTGGTTCAATATAATCTTCGCACAGAAGGGTTCTATACTCGGTCGTGATTGTTCAAATATATACAACTCACAGACAAACGAGATGTTCCACCTCTGGTACCTCAACCCGAACGACAAGAATATTTATTTCGAGTTCCTTGACAAGCATTATCTTGCAGAAGGTCACTGGACACACTACTACACCGGCAAGAGATGGAACGGCTATGAAGGACTTGAAGATACTATTCTCGTTTATGTAAAGAATATCAAGACAACTGTACATTTCAGAATACAGGATGTTGACAGCACAAGCATCGCTCCTACAATAAGCGCTCCTTATCTTACTGTTACAGGTGCTTCAAATTTCTCATCTGAGAGCTACACAGCCGGCGGAGCTACCGTGACAGGTACAAGCATGACATATGAAGGCTGCGGCTGGTGGTCTGCTGTTGTTGACGCAGGCGGCTCGATGAGTGTTGGAGTATCGGCAAACGGATCATCATATTCAGCAGCCGGTATTTCACCTAACTCCAACAATGAGGTATGGCTTGTTGCAAAGCCCGGAAGCAGCAACATGAATGTACATCAGTCAGAGCAGAATTCACTTATTGATCTTGGCGTGGATCTGAACTCTTATGTAACTGTACACGCAAAGGTTGCTGATTACACAAAGAAGGCTGCACCCGTCCTTTCATATAAGGATGAGAGCCTTAACTCCTCAACAGAGAGAATTAACCTCCTTAAAACAGTTATCAACGCAAAGCAGATAGAAAAGACAAACTATACTTCTGAAAGCTATGCAGTTCTTGAAGCTGCTATGCAGGCAGCGCTCAGGGATCTTGCTGATGATGATTTCATCAGAAATCAGGTAACAGATCCTGATACGATATCTGAAAAGATAAAGAAAGCAGACGAGGCGTACAGAGCGCATATCGATGCTATTAATACAGCAATAGCAAATCTTGTTCCCGGAACAGCTACACCGGCTGAGATCGATGCTCTTCAGAGACTTGTAAATGACGGTGACACAGCAGTAGCTGAGCAGGAAGCAAGCAGTAAGTACGATTATGAAGCATACATAAAGTTCACAAAGGACGACGGTCCCTATAAGACAGCAAAGGCTGCTCTTGCAGATACCAGCTCACTTGTATCCACAAGAGCTCAGGAACTTACAAGAGATCTTAACGATGCGCTCACAGAGCTTTATGCCGGCATACTTATGAAGGATATTCTTAAGGGCAACATCGACAAAGCAAGAGATCTTGTTGACAGCGAAAGCTATGAAGCAAGCTACAGAGATATCCTCAGACTTGAGCTTGATGAGACAGACCCTGAAAGTGCGATAAGCGTTTATAACGGCACAGATGTTTCTCAGGCAGTTATCGATGCAGCAAATGACAGACTGGAAGCAAAGATCACTAATGTCATTAATCACCCCTATAGCGCAGGCGGCGATACTACGAACCTTGAAACAGCTATGTCAACAGCAAGCAATGCGCTTGATTCGGCTGTGAAGGATCCGATGGACGGTCACGAGCTGTCAAGTGTTGAAAAGAAGAACTATACAGATGATACATATAATGCTCTTAAGTCAAAGTATGACGAAATAGCAGCAATGGATCTTTCTACAAAGTCTCAGTCTCAGATCGACGCTCTTACAGAAGAGTTGTATGAGAAGATTTACGCATTCAATGTGATTAAGCCTATTGGTACTAACAGTGAGCTTAGTTACAACAAGAAGATCAAGGTGTTCGTATATCCTGATGGATTTGAAGGTGACTTTGAGCTTTCTCAGTATATAGGCGGCGCAGAGTCTACGACTCTTGCATCTTCTGCACTTACTGATGATGGTCTCAACGGCTACAAGTATATCGAGATCGACAAGGGCGTATTTGATGGTATCGTTATCAATGCGTTTAACACATCAGGTCTGGAAAAGACTTCCGGCCTTGTTGATATCACAAGTGTATCCGGAAACAACCTTGTATTCGTAATAGATGCTGAAGGCAATATCAGACAGACAACATTTACAACAATCTACGGCGGATTTACAGGCGGCGGCAATACATTCGGTCAGCCTCTGTCTGAGGATGGTTCTCCTGACGGAAAGCTTGTTTACGCTGTATATGAAAACTACTATTATGTTCTCAGATTCCTTACTGATGAAACAAAGAAAATCATCGTTAACAGCAAGGTAACACTGGTAGGCGGTGAGGAGAGAGTATATGCTTACGATTTCGGTAAGCTTCCGGCAGGTGACTATGTTGCTCAGATATCCTCCGATATTGAAACAGCAGAGATCGTCAATGCTGATAACATTTACCCGAAATATACTGAAGCACCATCTCCCACAGAGCCTGTAACACCGGCAGCTTATACTTCAGGTGATTACGAGATCGACCTCCTTGCTGATACAGATGCAAGCTACATTTATTTCACCGACTCAAGATGGGACAGCATATACTGGGGCGACAATACATATGCTTACTTCTTCGATGACAGTGAGAACACAGTAGGTCCTGCATGGCCTGGTATGGCGATGACAAAAGCAAAGGCTGACAGCTCCGGCAACATGAGATATAAGATCAAACCTCCGGCAGGCGCAACTAAGGTCATCTTCAATAACAACAATATCAGCCAGCAGTCTGCAACAAAGACATTTAAGCTCGGATGTGGTTACTCTAAGGGTACATATCAGGGCGAACTGAACCACAAGAAAACATTTGAAGTAAATGAATATACAGTTGCAACAAACGGTGGAGAAATCGAAGGCACTGTATATGAAAGCGAGTACATTCATATCACAAACAACATGGGTTGGGATAACCTCCACATCTGGTTCATAGATGCTGAGGGTCACGACTCAGGTGCCGGCGCACCGGGCTTCTACCTCGAGTATGAAGGACAGAATGCAGAGGGTAAGGATGTATATAAGATCCAGCCTCCTGTAGGCGCAGTCAAGTTCATAGTCGGCGATGGTACAGGTGCAGACGGCGGCGATAAGACAATGAGCGATGCTACAGTTTATCTTGGTGAGACATACTACACCAATGACAACATAACATGGCTCAGAGCAAGCGAGGTAGTTACACCTCCGGATGTTCCGGATGTACCGGATGTTCCCGATATTCCCGGCGGCGGCGGAACAACAATATATCCCGACGACGGCTCAAGCCCGGCTGGCGGTGCAACAGACGTTGATGCTTCTAATATAAGCATGGCCTATGTCGGCGGCAGCAAAGTAAGAGTTCAGAACAGAGGTTACTACGAAATCTATGGCGTAGGTGCAAAGACAAATGACTACGGTTACCCGATGAATGACGGCACCTATATGTACGGCGGTGACCGTATCAACATGAATTCCGGCGGACGTCAGGGTGCAGCTAAGCTTACACCTTATTATGACTGGTATGAATTCAAGCTCCCTGTTTCTAAGGAAGGTTATTATAACTTCCAGCTTAAGGGCATGAACAAGGATAATGAAGGCGTAAGCAACGTTGAGGTCAAGAAGGCTTATGGTGATGTCTGGGTAGAGCAGGTAAACAATAATATCAACACAGGATATTATCGTAACTTCAACCTTCTTACTTTCGATCCGGAAGCAACACAGACTTCAAAGACCCTTACTGTTTACTTCAGACAGACAGACGGTTGGTCAAATGTCAAGCTTGCAGCATATGGTGCTGAAAACGCAGGTACAATGGAACCGACCGGAAGACTTACAAGAGGTTCCAACAGCAATATTATCTACTTCGATAATATTTCAAAGAACACACCTTTCCTTACTTTCTCCGCAGATTATACTTATGTAACTGCTGATGGCACAACAGTAACAGAATCAAAGAACTTTAAAACAAGCTTACAGGGCGGCGACTACATACTGTTTGATCCTAACGCAAGTGAGGGTTACGGACAGTGGGTAAGCTTCGTATCCGATCAGGAAATGCTGAAGCGTGCAGCTAAGAACCTGATGAGCATGTACTACGGCAGAGTTATAATTTCCAAGTATACTGATGATGGTGAAGTTGAGAGCTATGGAGACAATACGTATCGCTTCTCAGAGAGACTGAAGAATATGTTCCTTGATTACGCTTCATCAACAACAAGTAACGGTGTTACATACTATCAGCTCAAGGATGTTAAGTCTGCATTCCCGGATGAAGCAGACGCGTTTGCAAGAGCAAGTTATATCAATGCAACACTTGTAAAGTATACTGAATTGTTTGATACTATGAGCATGGCAAGAATGTATGTTGCTGCACCTCTTAAGGATTCAGACCTGAGCGCATATCATCTTACCAATCTTATTCATGGCGATGGCGGCGGTTTCTATCCTGAGTATCTCTCAAGAACAAATGAGTTCAGAAGATATTCAGAGGCTACTTCAAAAGCAGTCAAGAAGCGTCTTGCACAGGCTGAGCAGGTTTACCTGTCAGATTCAGGTTCTGCGTCAGATACCGATGGTCATGTATTTACAATTGACAGTGCGAAGAGAGCACTTGAAAGAGCTATGAATGGTCTTGAGGTTGAGAGTGAAGGCTCGATTGGTATTTGTCTCTATGACGCACAGAAGAAAGTAGCTAATGGTTCCAAGTTCAAGCTCAGATACAAAGAAAGTGCGACAGCAGCTGGCTATACAGAAGTACAAGTAACTGAGTATAACCGTGAGAGATATCCGATATACTTCGTTAAGACAAGCGATACAATGAAGAGTATCTATGACGTACAGTTCATTGAAATTCCTCTGGTAGGCGCTCATGCCGGCGAAGAAGTTCTTCTTGGTTCTCCGAGAAGAGTAATGACTGAAGATGATCAGTGGGTTTATGTAGACATCTCTACAGGTACTCCTTACTGGTCCCCGAACAGCTCCTCTGACTACAGAGAAATCACAACAGATTTGTTTGTTGAAGAGGATGATGAAGAGCCTGTTAAGTACACTATGAAGAAGTGGAAAAAGTCTGACGGTACTGAGAGTGATGATTATCAGCCGATGACATTGCTTTTCGTATACGATACAACTATTGAGTGTTCTGTAGGTAACTATGTCATAAAGGCAGGCGCTTACTACTTCACTAATTCTGATACTGAGGAAGTTGGCTCTGTTATTTCCGGCGGTACGATCAATCTCTTCAGTTCCGAAGCAAGAAGCTACTTTACTGACCCTGAAAACTATGGCGAATATGTCGAAAACGCTGTAACAGGTGATTCACTTGGTTGGAATGACAGCGGAGACTTCAGAACAGGTACTAATACCTCAGCGGGACGTAATGTAAACTTTGAGATGAACAGCGGTTCACTTACAAAGTATGCTCCTTACTATTCTTATTCTTCAACAGACGGTCTGTATTTCAGATGGAGTTCTGCTGAGCCTCTTTACGCAACAACTACTGTTAAGCTCTATGCTGATGAGTACAGGTTTGCTTTCTCTGGTACTCTTGACGGTACTAAGGATAATACAAGAGGCACACACTTCTATCTCTTTAGTAATGATTCTGCTGCTGATGAAATGATAGTAGACTTCTTTACGGACGTTCCTGTCAAGTATTATGACTCTATGGGTAAGAAACATGAGTTTGTAATCTATGAAGGTAAGTACAAGATTGAGAAGGAAGACCCGGCACAAGACTTTATTGCTGACTTCTACAATGAAACTTACTGGAAGAGTTATGAGCATGTAACATACATCGGCAGAGGCGGAAGTTCCTTCAGCACTGACGGTGCAACCACAGGTTCCCTTACACATGGTGCATATGGCTGATACGATATTCCTTTAATAAACAAGAAACCGACACATTTGTGTCGGTTTTTTGCTTATGCTTGTATTATTTCATTTGATGAGCAGCCGCAGCCTGTTTTACGGTTTGAAGGAATGTTGGACGGGAAGAACTCGTTTGTCGGGAAATCTATGCTGCTGAAAAGCTCACATGGGTCTTCTGAGCTGGATACACATTCCTTATGAGGGATACAGAAGTCGTATGCAGGTACAAGCATCTGCACGTTTCGTTCAAGCTGTACGATAGTAAATATGCCTAAGGATACAAGCACCTGCTTGTCGGAGTCTGCCGGAGAAAACTCTCCGCCGTAACGACGCATGATATTTTCCGGTATGCGCATTGGCGAAAGCTGGGGACCGCAGCGTCTGTCGATAAGCTTTGCAGAGAGAGGTATCGGTTCTGCCACCTGAACTACAGCCTTTGGACAGTTGCGTGAGTGGTTTGTGGGTGCTTCTCCCATTTCGTCCGGACATTCGGATGTGAAAACCTTTACACTGCCGTCACTTCCGAACAGGACTGCACGCTTAGAAAAAACAGACAGCCCCTTTACCGGCATCGGCAGGGAGTTCGGAGCCATGAAAACGTCAAGACTTATGTCAAAATAAAACGTCATATCAATGGCGTAAAAACCTTTGTTGAACGGCACAGGCTGTAACCCTATTGAAACACTGCATACATTGACGTCATTGAGCCGGACATTTGCGGCTTTGTCTATCATACACTGTCCGGGCTTTGTAAGTAACACCGGCAGGTCCTCCAGACAATCCTTATCAGAGCAGGAATCATAGATCCTTGAGGCATTTATGCAGACAGCCTCCTTGACCTTATCGCTGGGGTAGCATGAGTCGCAGCCGCTGCAAATATCAGTATCTGACATAATCGTTCCTCCTTATGTTTGTCTATACCATATAATATGTGGATATGATCATTTTGTTCATCATAAAAATATTCTCTGAAAGATAATTTTATACTTATAGATCAAAAACATGACAAAAAGCGCATCATCCGTTTATTGGATGATGCGCTTTTTTAAGTGATGATATCAGGATCAGTCGTTATCCTTTTTTCTGCTTGCGATAAAGAATACTGCAACTGATGCAAGACCGATCATTATGATCACAACTGCAACAACAAAGGTGCTGTCTGCTGTGTTTACAACGCCTGTTGAAGTTGTGGTGGTCGTAGTGGTCGTTGTCTTGGGAGCAGAGCTTACAGATGAAGCTGTGCTTGTTGTAGAGTCAGACTTTGTTGAAGAGGTTACGCTTGTGTCCTTAGAAGTATCAGTGCTGCCTTCGGAAGTATCAGTGCTGCTGTCTTTTGATGTATCCTTGCTTGTGTCTGTGGATGTATCCTTAGACTCGTCTTTGCTCTCGTCTTTGCTCTCATCTGAGCTTTCGTCAGAGCTTTCATCTGAGCTTTCGTCTTTGCTCTCGTCAGAGCTTTCGTCAGAACTCTCGTCTGAGCTTTCATCAGAGGGTTCGGGGTCTACTTCTGCATTGAGGTCTACCCACTTTGTGCCGTCATAGAGCATCTGGTCTGTGTAAGCCATTGTAAGACCGTCCATCATTGCTCCGGGTATCTGGTCGCCGTCACCGTTATTGAAGATGACCATGATGTGCTCACAGCTTGCGAACTGCTCGGGAAGCTCATAGCTGAAATAGCCGTTTCCGAAGTCTGTCATCTTGACACCCGGCCATTCGCCGTTTGTTATGGTCTCAGCACCGCTCTCGTCATATACGTATACGTTAACGGTTGACCAGTTTATCTCGCTGTTATCGAATATGATTCCGCCGCCCTCAAGAGCAGGAAGCTCTCTTTCTGCAAGCTTGCGGTAGCCTGTATCAAATGAAACAGTCTCTCCGTCAGGTGTTGTACCATAAAGTGTGATGGCAATGTATGATTCAGGAGCAAACTCGCTGCCGATAGTTATAACGTCGCCGTCACTGAAGCTTCTGGAGTCCTCGTAATTCTCATAATCTTTGGATGTTCCATATATCATGTAGTAAGTATCAGTTACGTTGATAGCATGGAGTGTGATGTCGATAGTGTCTGTAAATGTTGTACCGGACTCAGGCTCTGCATAGACCTTGCTTGTGTAGGGTGAATTGTAGACAACTGCGATACCGCTCTCGCCTACAGTACCTGAAATTGTTGTTTCAGTAACAACAAATTCGTTGCCGGTAACTTCGTCATAGTATGTGCCTGCCGGAACATAGCCGCCTGCGTTTTCTACAGAAACCTCACCGCTGCCGCTGCCGCATACGATAACTGCGCCGCCGCCTGCACGGGTAACTACTGAGTTGTTGTCGGTAACTGCATAGCTCTCAGCTGTGCCGATCATTGCATTATGGAAGTGGTTGACAGCTGCAATCTCAGGAGCTCTGAAGTGAGTGCTGCCCTTAACGCCTATTCTGATGCTGTCTCTTGCGGTTGCGAAGGGACGTGAAAGGTAAAGCGAGGTCGAGTCTGCCTTTGCTGTAACGAGCGCATATGCACGGTCGATTATATTCTGCTCGATGCCGTTTGACTCCAGACCCTCTTCCTTAGAATATGTATCGTGGCTCTCGCCCCAGTATACTATTTTATTTGCAGAGATGCCCTTCTGGTCCCAGTTGCCGGTCTTTTCAGGAGCCTTGCCTTTGTTGAATGACTTCAGAACAGTGTCGCTGTAGGAGCTGTCTGTTACTGACATATAGTTGGTATACTCAGCCATAAGATCCTCGCCGCCGCCGTCTACAGGGCTTGTAAGGATCTCGCCGTAGTTGTAAAGACCTGAATTTGTAACTGCCGGCCAGAAATCACAATCCTCGCTCGGAAGTGCGATATGCTTTGCAGCGTCCCAACGGATACCGTCAACGCCCAGACTCTTAAGGTCCTGAACGTAGTCTGCAACTACCTGTTGTACATAAGGGTCCTCAGAGTTAAGGTCAGGCATTCCGATATCGCCGTGAGTTACCTGATGACGGTTAGCATAGCTTACTACCTCGCCCTCATTATGCCAGTATTTATCAGCTTTCAGATCTTCCTGAATGTTGTCGTGGTTACCTGCAAGGTGGTTTGCAACAACGTCAACTATGACATTGATGCCGTAGACTTCAGCCTGCTCACAGAGGGCAGCAAGCTCTTCGCGTGTGCCAAGATCTCCTTCTTCTGCTACAGTAAAGGAAAGGGGCTGATACAGCCAGTACCAAGGACCTGTGCTTGCAGCGGGCTGTACAGGAGAAACCTGTATAGAGGTGAAGCCTGCTTCAGCGATAGCATCAAGCTCATTAGCTATGTCGTTATAAGACCAGTCAAAGCAGTGAAGTATAACACCGTCCTGAATGTTATCTGCAAGACCATAGCCGGCTGCGGGTGCAGCACTTGCGTTTGTGGAAGCAACAGCTCCCATACCTGCAAAGGCTCCGAGAGCAAGTGAAGCGGTCAGTGTGAGGGCAACAGTCTTTTTACTCAGACCGCGCCTTACGGACTTAGTTTTGTTTTCCATTTAAATCACTCTCCTAAAATAAAATAACCATACTGATTTTACAAAAACCAATACTTTTGTACATTGTACATTATACCACCATTTTATTTATTTGTAAAGAGCGAGTGACCCTGCCGCATGGAAATCAAGTTTCTTCAAAAGAAAATTAGAAATCTAAAATTCTAAGAATAT